>CAKVFI010000001.1 GCA_934746715.1 uncultured Clostridia bacterium | reverse complement strand
ACATTAACCTTTGCAGGCAACAACAAGCCAAGCAATGCAAGTGAAGCGGCAAGCATAGCATTTGGCAAGAGCACAACTACATGGACAGACAGCAAAGGCTACAAGTTCACAATAACTGAAAAGTCTGGCACATATGTTTTGACAATTGAGGCTGTTAGAGGCTAAAACAATTAACTAAAAAAATAGGGTTTCAAAGCCCTATTTTTTTGTTTGAGTGTTAAACAAAATTTGTTATTGATAACTTGAAATATTTGGTTTGGTGTGTTAAAATAAAAGATGAACAAAATTTAGTTTTAAATTTTAACCAAACCAAACAAAATTGATTTATTAAATTAAAACTCAAACTAACACAAATTTAAAGTAAAAATTTGGTTAAAATATTTTAATTGGAGGCGCTATGTTGGAAAACATCGTTATCAAAGGGGCAAAGGAAAACAACCTTAAAAATGTTAGTTTAACCATACCAAAAAACAAATTGGTTGTTTTTTGTGGCGTTAGTGGTTGTGGCAAATCAACTTTGGCGTTTGACACAATTTTTGCAGAAGGTCAACGCAGATATATGGAAAGCTTGTCCAGTTACGCCCGCCAATTTTTGGGGCAAATGAACAAACCAGATGTTGAAAGCATTGACGGACTTAGCCCTGCAATTTCAATTGATCAAAAAAGCACCAACAACAACCCTCGCTCAACTGTGGGCACTATCACAGAAATTTATGATTATCTCCGCCTGCTTTATGCTCGCATTGGCAAACCTTACTGTCCAAAATGCGGCAAACCAATCAGTGTGCAAACCCTTGACCAAATTGTGGATAAGGTTTTGGAATCGGAAGACAACAGCAAAATGCTCATCATGGCACCGATTGTGCGTGCTCAAAAGGGCACACAAGAAAAAGTGCTTGACGGATTAAGGAAAGACGGCTTTGCCCGTGTTATGGTGGACAAAGTTGTTTATTCTTTGGATGATAACATTGTGTTGGAAAAAAACAAACGCCACGATTTGTTTGTTGTGGTTGACAGGCTTGTTAAGCGTGAAGGCATAACATCTAGGTTGACTGAATCTGTTAACAAATGTTTGCAAATGGCAGACGGACTTGTTGTGGTGGACACAAACGGAACAAGCAAACTGTATAGCGTTAAATATAGCTGTGTTGATTGTGGCGTTTCCATTCCAGACATTGAACCAAGTTTGTTCAGTTTTAACAACCATGCAGGTGCTTGCCCAAAATGTGCTGGGCTTGGCTATGTTATCAAGATTGGTGAAAATGCAATAGTAAAAAATGACCGATTGTCAATCAACGAAGGCGCACTTTCAATTATGGGTTTTAACATTGACGCAACAGGCATAACAAAAAAAGCACTTACAAAATTTGCAAAAGAACACAACTTTTCACTTGACACGCCATATTACAAAATTCCAGTTGAAGCAAGGCGCATATTTATGTATGGCGAAACTGGTGCAGAAGGGGAAGTTGCTCAAAACCTTAACCAATACTTGCGCACACCTGGGGCAAAATTTATGGGCATTGTGCCAGACCTTATGCGCAGATTTCAAGAAAGCCAAAGTGAATGGATAAAAGAAGAAATTTACAAGCTTATGAGCGAAGACACTTGTCCAGAATGTTTAGGTAAACGTTTAAATCCAAGTGCACTTTCAATAAAAATTGAAGGCAAATCAATTGCAGATGTTTGCGATATGTCAATCACAAAATTGTATGGTTTTATCTCATCACTCAAATTATCGGCAAATGAACAAAAAATTGCGCAAAGCATTGTAAATGAAATTAGCGCAAGGTTATCTTTCCTTATCAATGTTGGATTAACATATTTAACACTTTCTCGCCGTGCTGGTACACTCTCTGGTGGAGAATCACAACGTATTAGGCTTGCCACACAAATTGGCAGTGGGTTGAGTGGCGTGTTGTACATTTTGGACGAACCTAGCATCGGTTTGCACCAACGCGACAACGACAAATTGATTGATACACTCAAAAATTTGCGTGACCTTGGCAACACCCTTATTGTTGTTGAGCATGATGAAGACACAATCCGCCAAGCTGATTATTTGGTTGATATTGGGCCAAAAGCAGGCGTGCATGGCGGCGAAATTGTTGCAACGGGCAGTGTGGACGATTTGATTGCAAGCGAAAGGTCAATCACTGGCAAATTTTTGTCTGGTGAAATGAAAATTGAACTGCCAAAACAAAGGCGTTTGGCGGACAAAGGTTTTATCCGTTTGTTGGGCTGCAACGAACATAATATTCACAATTTGGATGTGGCAATTCCACGCGGAGTTTTCACTTGCGTTACTGGTGTTAGTGGCAGCGGCAAGTCAACTTTGGTTAACGACATATTTTATCAAGCTTTGTTCAACAAGTTGAACCGCAGAGAACAAGAAAAAAACATCTCTGCAATGTTGGGTGATGAAGGTTTTGACAAAGTTATTCAAATTGACCAAACCCCAATTGGCAGAACTCCACGCAGCAACCCAGCAACTTATTCTGGTTTGTTCACCAAAATTAGAGAGTTGTTTGCGTCCACACCATCAGCAAAGGAAAAGGGCTTTGACCCAGGCAAATTTAGTTTTAATATTCCGGGTGGCAGGTGTGAAGCATGTCAGGGCGACGGGGTTAAACGCCTAAAAATGTACTTTATGGCAGATGTGTTTGTACCTTGCGAAGTGTGTGGTGGCAAGCGTTATTCTCGTGAAATTTTGGATGTTAAATACAAAGGCAAAAATATTTACGATGTACTTGAAATGACTATTGATGAAGCATATGAATTTTTTGACGCGATTCCACAAATCAAACGAATTTTGCAAACACTTGTTGACGTTGGTTTGGGCTATGTAAAATTGGGTCAAAACGGTACAACACTTTCTGGTGGCGAAGCACAAAGGCTTAAACTTGCCAGCGAACTTACAAAACGCGACACTGGCAACACAGTTTACATTTTGGACGAACCAACCACTGGTTTGCATTCATATGATGTTAAAAAATTGGTGGACATTTTGCAACGTTTGGTTGGCAATGGCAACACTGTTGTTGTTATTGAACATAATTTGGATGTTATTAAAACTGCTGACTATATCATTGATATGGGGCCAGAAGGTGGCGATGGTGGTGGCACAATTGTTTCAGTTGGCACACCAGAAGAAATTGCAAAAAACAAAAAGAGTTATACAGGTATGTACCTCAAAAAAATGTTAAAAAAGATGTAAAAATATAAATAAAGATTTGATATTTTAATTAATCTTTGATATTATACAAAAAATGGAGAAAATTATGAATGATAGTGTAAAATTGCATACGGGGGGGGGGGTGCATACCAACATTTGATTATGAATTGCCAGCCCAAGATTATTTTTATGAATATATAGGGATTGCTGATATTATTAACAAATCATATGGAACAGATGGCTTTTTGAAATCAATATTGTTTGAGCATAAACTTGATTTTGGTGCATCTTATGGACTTGGTAAAGCAAAAAAGCAATTTAGTGAATATAGAGAAAAATTAAGAAACAATGGAGAATATGATCCACAATATTCTTGTGCTATAGAGGATAATGGAAATCATAGGGTGATTGTTTTTGATAATGCAACTGGCGACAAAATAGATGAGTTTAATTGGGATGTTAATCCAAATAGAATTCATGATTATATTAATAATAATGTAATCAAGTATTATGTAAACGAAAACACAGTAATAGGTTTAGCTGAAAAATATTATCAAGAAAATCCAACGGCGAACAAACGCAATTTTTTTGATGATTATATAACAAAAGAAAACGATAAATTTCACAGATTCAAGGGCAGCGAAAAAGATTTTTCTTTGATAATGGATAAATTAAATGATCCTAGTTCTCAAAAGGTTTTGGGGGCGTATTATACTCCTGATAAGTATGTCGAAATTTCAACAAAATATCTTAGAAATGCGATTATTGATATAAAAAAAAGAAATAAAGATTATATAATTATTGATAGATGTGCGGGAAGTGGTAACTTATTAAGAAAATTAACTGCAGAAGAGTTAACACATTGCATAGTAAATACTTATGAAGCCAAAGAATGGATTGCGTTAAATCAAAACTATCAAGGAAAGGTTAAACGTATAATTCCTCCTTCTTATGTCCCTGATGGTGTCCTATTGGAAGGTGGAGACGCCTTGTCACAAAATTTTTTAGATAATTTTAAAAATGAATTTGATAAAAGAGACAGTGGCAACATAGAAATAATAATGTTGGAGAACCCTCCATATAGCGCAATTGCTGACAATGATTGTATGGGGAAAGCACATAGAAAAGACACTCAAAAGGCGCACACAAAAGAGAGGTTGACTTGGGTTTATTCTCAAATGGGAAAAACAAGAGTATCACAAGATGTTTGCAATCAATTTATTTGGAGTGCTTTTGAATATTATAAACCAAGCCATTACATACTATTTGCTCCAATTAAATATTGGAAGTCTCAACATTTAATTGATAAAAAATTTATCGAGGGATATTTGTGTAATAGGAAATATTTCCACGCAGATGAAAGCGCTGTTGCATTAATACATTGGTTTAATGAAGATAAATACAATGAAACATTAGAATTGCAAGATGAGAATTTTTGCAACAATATAATAAAAAAAGTTTTTAGATTACCCCTAGATAATTGTCAGAAATCAAATAATGGGTTTGCAAAAATGTCATTAAGAGGATTTACTATAAAAGATACAAATTCTTTAATTGGAGAACATATCGGGTACGCAAATACATGGCTAAATGAAGATAACCTTCTATTTAATTTGCCAATATATCTATCAAATGACCATAACAATATTGAAAGCTGGAAAGAAGAAAATGTTTTAATGAAAACAGCAGATGGTGGTCGAACATATCAGCAAGATAAAGATTTTTTAAATGATTGTTTGTTTTATACTTTATTAACAAACAAAAATAAATGTTCAGCCAAATGTGAAATATATCCATTTGGATTTTCTAAGTTAAACATAAAGGAAAAACATAAAGGACTTATGCAATTATGGACAAATGTTTTCAACAGAACAAGTGTTTATGGATTAGATAATATAATAAAAGATCCTAATAACTATAAAATGATATATGATAAAGGAAAAGAAAAGAGAGTATGGAAAGATGGCGAACTTAGAGATTGGGTTGAGCAAATCAAATTTCTTTTACAAAAATTTTTTAAAACATATATACGACCCAAAATGCTAAAATATGAATTAGTAAAATAATAATTGAAGTGATTTTCTTTACAAAAACATACAAAAGATATTTATGAAAAATATTTTTAAAGTTTATAAAGTAATTTAATACACTAACAACACAACAAACGAGCGCAAAATCATGGTTATCAAACAAAATGCAACAACCAAACAAAGCAAAATGATTGTGTACAACAACAGTTTGCTTGTGGCAAAATTAAAGCAGTTGTTAAAATAATTTGGCTGATTGCATAAACAACTCACTTCAAGGATAATCAACATAAGCAAGGCAAATTCCAGCAACAGCAACAAAAGCAGCAAAATCAAAATTATAATAACATTAAAAAAGCCATAGATCATTATTATGCTTACAAAAATCACTGCTTGGCTGTAAACAAAATATAAGTAAAAAATCACGCCCAGCCATGCAAAATAAGGCTTTGCAAAACACACAACAATGCTGATGTAAATCAAGCCAACAACCATTATGCAATTAAAAATAAATGCTGGCAAACCAGATTTGCCTTGCAAAAATTTTATGTATGGCACATTGTTTAAGTCGATGTTAAAACTGCCATTGCTAATGCTGATTGCAGAAAAAACTGAAAGCACAATCATTGTGATTGTCAACACCAACAAAATCACAAAAAGTGCTTTTTTTCTTTTTATTGTTTCTGCAAAATAGCCAAAAATCTGCATACATATTTTATGCAAAAAAGTTTTTGAAATTGCTTAATGCTCTGCATTTTTTGCCACAAATATTTTTAAACAATTTTTTTGTTTTTCCATATTATGAAGTAGAGATTTGACCATTCAAATTTCTAAAAGGAGAAACTAATGAGATGTTGTAATAACAATTTTCCACCTTGCTGCGTTACTCCGCGTTTTGAACGCCCAACACAAGGTGAGACCAACATTAACAGAATAATTTTCACTGGCATAACTGGACCAACCGGGCCTCAAGGTCCAAGAGGGTTGACAGGTCCAGCTGGTGCTGTTGGAGCAACCGGCGCAACAGGTCCAACAGGCGCAACTGGAGCACAAGGTCCTATCGGTCCAACAGGATTAACTGGGCCAATAGGCCCAACAGGCGCTACAGGAGCAGTTGGAGCAACGGGTCCAACAGGTCCAACAGGTCCTACTGGTGCTACTGGGGCAACCGGGGCAACTGGGCCACAAGGTCCAACCGGAGCTACTGGCTTACAAGGTATCCAAGGAGAAATTGGCCCAACCGGGCCAACCGGTCCAACTGGACCTACTGGACCACAAGGCCCAACTGGCGCAACTGGTTTAATTGGCGAAACAGGCCCTACCGGACCAACCGGTCCACAGGGTTTGCAAGGAGCAACAGGTGCACAAGGTGTTGCAGGTGCAGTAGGGGCAACCGGAGCTACTGGTCCAACCGGCCCAACAGGTCCAGCAGGAGTTAATGGCAATGATGCGGTTGCAACCACTGCATATTTTACAAACGCAACAGTAACAAACGCAACACCAACATTTACACAAACTGGAACTTATCCAGCAGGTCAGACGGATATTCAACTTGATGGTGCTGGCACAACAATAAATTTAACAGCTGGCACATATATTATTGAATATGGTACAACTGGTGTAAGTACTGGTGCAACAGCCCCTTCTGTTGTGTTAACAACCGACACGGGCGCACAAACAATAACAACAAGAACAGGCGCGGCAGGCGCAACAACGGTTTTAAACGGAAGTTATTTGTACACCACAGCAGGAACAGGCACAGTTGCGTTGACAACAACAAACGCTGCTGATGTAACTTACAATAACAGTTATTTGTTAATAAGAAAACTTGCTTAAACAATCCCTCTTCAAAAAAAAGCAGCAATTTGCTGCTTTTTTGATTTTTTAATGCTTTTTGCTTTTTTGTATATGCAATTGAAAAACAAAAATCAATTATTAATCATCCAGTCCATATATACGCCATATCCACGCGTTGGGTCGCTTAGCAACACATGTGTTACCGCGCCCACAATTTTGCCATTTTGAACAATTGGGCTGCCACTCATGCCTTGAATTATTCCACCAGTTTTTTCAATCAAATTTTTGTCGGTTATTTTTATTGTCATGCTTTTGTCGTCCGCGTTGTTTTGTTTGTTTGCTTTGATGATTTTGATATCATATGCTTTAACGCCTTGTCCGTCAATGTTGCAATAAATTTGCGCTTCTCCCAGTTTAACGGAAAGTCTGCCACCCAAGTTGGCTGTCCTTGTTGCGTCGATAATTGATTTGTTTAATATATTACCATAAACACCATATTTGCAATTTGTGTCTGCCAAACCAATAGAGTTATCGCTCAAATTGATAGAAGAGTGAATTTCACCCGGATTGTTTTTTTCTCCTTTTTTTATTCCAAGCAATTTGCAACGATAGATGTTGCCAGAATCAACAACAAAATTCTCACCCAAACTGCTGTCCACAATAGGGTGGCCAACTGCACCAAAACGATAATCATTTTGTTTGATATAAGTCAATGTTCCAACACCACTTGCGTTGTTTTTAACCCAAAGCCCAAGTTTATATTTTTTGCTTGCAAGGTCAAAAACGGGTTTTATTGTGGATTCAATCAACTCTGCATTTCGCTTTAACTTAATGTTTAAAACTTTGCCTTGCATTTCTGGCAAATTAATTATGCGGTCAATATCATTAATAGTTTTGATATGCTCGCCTTCAATTTCAATCAAAGCGTCCCCGTCTTTAATATCACTTTCCTTTGCTGGTTGCGATGTGCCATTTTCAGTTATCACTGCATTGCTGCCAACACAAATAACACCATCACTAAACAAGTTAAAACCCACAGTGTCGCCACCAACATACACGCTTGTGTCAGTTAAAAGTTTTACATTGATTTTTTTGATTGTAAAAAGATTAAACAATTTAACACTCAATGTTGTGTTTGTTAAATTGTTGTTTTTGTCAACATTAATATTTTTTGGCAAATCTAGGCTGATGGCAGGGCTGTAAACATCTTCTTTGTTGGATTGCAGCACATCATCATAAGTTACAATCATATTATTTGGCAACTGGTTGATTTGTTTAATGGCTGGCACAAAAACACAACAACCAACAACTGCCAGCACAAAAACAAACATTGCCCAAAAAACTTTTTTCATAACATCTCCGTGATTAGTGTGTGCAAACAAACAACAAATATTATTAATAACAAAACAATTCAACACTAAAATTGTTTGTTTATCTATTGACATTTGTGTTTTTTAAAGATATAATCTAAACATACCTTAACAAAGTGGTGCGAAAACTCTCAACGCCCAAATTGTTAATGGCGAATTTTAAATAAGGAGAGAAATATGATTAACAAAGCTGAAATCATTAAGGAATTTGGCAAAGATGAAAAAGACACTGGCTCAATCGAAGTTCAAATCGCTTTGCTCAGTGCAAAAATCAACAACTTGACCGAACACCTTAAAGTTAACAAGCAAGACAAACATTCAACTCGTGGTTTGAACCAAATGGTTTCTCAACGCAAAAAATTGTTGGATTACCTTGCAAGTGTTGACATCAATCGTGCACGTGCTATCAAATCAAAACTTGGTATCCGTGGCTAATTAACTTATTTACTTTGCTTTTTGCTTGTAAATATGATGATGGTTAACAAACAATCAAAGCACCATTATGGTGCTTTTTTTATGTTGAAAACTGGGGGATATTGACAAGAACAATTTGTTGTGATAAAATTATTTATTATTGGAGGGGAAATATGCAAAAAGAGTGGTTAACTGACGAACTTGACAAAACACCTTACACTTACAGAAATGAAACATTAAATATGTACAAAGCAAACATAGACAATGTTATTAAAAGAGTTAATGCTTTTTTCAAACTTAATCCAGAAGCAAAAGAACAAATAACAGGTGCAAAAGCACATGAAAATAGGTTTAAGCGCAGTGCGTTGAGTTATTTGGAACTTGAAACAAATGAAACTCTTGACATTGTGCCAAAAGAATGCAAAACAGAAGCACAAAGGCAATATGAACAACAACAATTAACTCAATTAAGGGGATATTTGAACGCTTGCAAATTTTGCTACGAAAAGGCGCGTAACCCAATGTCTTATTTAGACGAAAATTTGTGCGTAAGGCTCAACTATGAACTTTTGCAAGGTGATGTTGACAAATCAATAAAACAAAGATTTAGATTAAGAAACGAATCTGACGATGCTATCATGGTTGGCAAAGGCTATTTTGCACCAGTTGAAGGCAACAAAGTGGGCAGGAGAGTTTCCATGTTGATTTACGATTTTGAAAACACATGGAAAGATGACAACATATTTGCAAGAGCTGCAAAATTTGTTGTCGAATATATCCGCATTCAACCGCACATGGACGGCAACAAACGCACAGCGCTGATGTTGCTTAATTATATTTTGGAAAAAAACGGATATGGCGACATTTATTTTAAACAATCTCAAATGGAAAATTTGTATACTCAAATCAAAGCTGGCATGATAACAAGAGATGTTACAGGTTTGGCAGAATTGATTGCCGATTCTTTAAGAATGAGATACAACGAAGAAGTTAAAATGATTATTGATTACAAAATGAATTCAATCACAACTGACCCAGCATATTAAAGATTAATTAAGTGGCAAAACAATGCCACTTTTTTGTTTGCAATAAATTTATTTTTTAAGTTGTAACAAAACATATTTTGGCAACAAAATTGTTTTCTTTTTTTGTTTTTTGTGCTATAATGTGTTCGGTTATATAGGAGAAGAAGATGAAAGAAGAAAAATTTAAAACAGAAATTGGAGGCAGAACTGTTGAAGTAACCCTTGGCAAGTATTGTGGTCAAGCATCTGGTCACTGTATTGTTACATGTGGCGACACAGTTGTTATGGTTAACGCAACAATGGCTGCAGCTCCACGTCCAGGTATGGATTTCTTCCCACTCAGTGTGGATTATGAAGAAAAGATGTACAGTGTGGGCAAAATTCCGGGTGGCTGGAAAAAGCGTGAAGGTAGAGCAAGCGACGCTGCAATCTTGCGCTCTCGTTTGATTGACCGTCCATTGCGCCCATTGTTCCCAAAAGGTTTTTACAATGACGTAACAATCATTGCAACTCCACTTTCAGTGGACACAGATATTATGCCAGAACCACTTGCAATGCTTGGCAGTTCAATTGCTTTGTGTGTAAGCGACATTCCATTTGAAGGCCCAACAGGTGCAGTTAAAGTTGGTTGCGTTGATGGCAAATTTATTGTTAACCCAACCCCAGCGCAACTTGAACAAAGTTGTATTGACTTAACGGTTGCCGGCACAAAAGAAGCCGTTTTGATGGTTGAAGCTGGTGCAAAAGAAGTTAGCGAAAGCCTTATGATTGACGCTATTATGTTTGCACATGAAGAAATTAAAAAACAAGTTGCTTTCCAAGAAGACATTATGAAAGAAGTTTTTGGCAAAGCTGGCAAACAAATCAATTCACACATCCATTACGATGTTGTTCCAGAAGAAATAAACAACGCTGTTAGAGAATATGCAGACAAAAAATATGATGAAATGTTAAAGGAATTTGACCGTCATGTTCGCGATGCAAAAGAAGAAGAAATTGATGCAGAGATTCAAGAACATTTTGCAGATATTTTCCCAGAACAAGAAAAATCAATTGCAGCTGCTTTGTATGCTTTGAAAAAAGAAAAAGTTCGCCGCAAAGTGCTTGACAAAGGCATTCGTCCAGATGGCAGAAAGTTGAACGAAATCCGTCCAATTTGGTGCGAAGTTGGTTTGCTTCCACGTGTTCATGGTTCAGGCGTGTTCACTCGTGGTGAAACTCAAGTGCTTACAACTTGCACATTGGGCATGATCAGCGAAGCACAAGAACTTGAAGGTTTGGACACTGAAGAATACAAACGCTATATGCACCAATACAATATGCCAGGCTACACAACTGGCGAAGCAAAACCTTTGCGTTCTCCAGGCAGACGTGAAATTGGTCACGGTGCTTTGGCAGAAAGAGCATTGTTGGCAGTGCTTCCAAGTGAAGAGGAATTCCCATACGCAATCCGCACAGTTAGTGATGTTTTAAGTTCAAACGGTTCAACATCAATGGCTTCAACTTGTGGCAGCACTTTGGCTCTTATGGATGCAGGCGTTCCAATCAAAGCGCCAGTTGCTGGTATTGCAATGGGCTTGATGAAAGATAAAGACAGCGACAAAGTTGCAGTTTTAACAGATATCCAAGGTTTGGAAGACTTCCTTGGTGATATGGACTTTAAAGTTACAGGCACAGCAAAAGGTATCACAGCAATTCAAATGGACATCAAAATCCACGGCATTGACCGCAAAATCTTGACAACAGCACTTGAGCAAGCACGCGTTGGCCGTTTGGAAATTTTGCGCCTTATGCTCAAAACAATTGCAGAACCACGCAAAGAACTTTCAAAATATGCTCCAAAGATTATTTCTTTCAACATTGACCCAGAAAAAATCCGTGAAGTTATTGGCACAGGTGGCAAAGTTATCAACCAAATCATTGCAGAAACTGGCGTTAAAATTGACATTGATGATGACGGCAGAGTTTGCGTCGCTTCAACTGATATGGACAAAATGCAACGTGCAAAACAAATCATCATGACAATTGCAACTGACCTTGAACTTAACTGTGAATATGAAGGCACCGTAACTCGCACAACCACATTTGGTGCTTTTGTTGAAGTTGCTCCAGGCAAGGAAGGTATGGTTCACATTTCAAAATTAAGCAAAGACCATGTTGAAAAAGTTGAAGATGTTGTAAACGTTGGCGACCGTGTGCTTGTTAAAACAATCAAAATTGACGAGCGCGGCAGAGTTGACATGAAACTTATTAAAAAACTTTAAAACTAAATGCTAAACAAAAAAAATGGCTTAACTTAAGCCATTTTTTGTTTGTTGTTTAAAGACTAAATTCGTTTGATTGTTCATTTAGTTGTTCAACATATTTGTTCATGTATTTTTTAAGTTCTGGAATTGTGTCATAATATCGTTTGAGAGAATTGTGAACATCTGCTCTTGATGTGCGAGCAAACAATGCTTTTGCGCTGAAACGTTTAAAGTAATTTGCTGGGAGAATTTTAATTAAGTCTGGATACTTAACCAAAAGGTTGCCCATAAGTGCACAACAATTTTCTGTTGCTTGAATAATTTCTTCTTCAGTCATATAAGCAACAATCATTGGTGCAATGTGGAGAATGTTTTTTACTGCAACATCACTGTCCAAAAATGTGTGACGAACCACTGGTTGAAGTTTTGCAAACAATGATGGGTCTGCTTTAATTTCCTTTTTAATTTGGTCAAAGTCAGTCATTGTTGATATATTTGAAATGCCAGTGAAATATCTTGCATTTGCTTTTAAAAATTGTTCATCTTTAAAAAATCCTTTTGATTTGAACAAATCTTTGTAACCAGCCATAACACCAGCAGGCAATTTTGAGCCAACACTTGTTTGATAAAAAACTTCAATTGGAGAATATCTTACAAAAACTGGGTTGAGGTCAATCAAATCTCTGTAAAGGGAAATGTACAAATAGGAACCATAATTTTTGCCAACTTTTTCGTACTTCAAGCAAGCTTCTTTTAAGTAATCCAAATTTGCTTGATATTTTGTCATAACACGGTCAACCGCTTCTTCATCAATGTTTTTGTTTTGCTCTGGAACAAATGACAAATCCAAATCGGCAACGATGTGAGCAAGCAAATATTTTTTTAAGTCAGCCAAAAGGTTGACGTTTTTCATTCTTGCCTTTTCTTCTTCATAATATTTTTTTTGTGTTTCTTGCCTTTTTGCTGCTTCTGCCAAGCCTTCTGGCGAATTTTTGTAAGCTTCACGGCTCATAACATAATTTTTACGCATCTCTTCACATGAGATCATGTCAAGCCTTTGTCTTGAAATTTCTTGTCTTGTAACTTTATGCATAACTACCACCCTTTTTTCTTTTTATAATTTAACACACAATAAGTTGATTGTCAATATACAAACCAAAACTTGCCACCAAACTGCCGATTTTTGGCATAGCAACAAAAAAATCAAAATAAATTAAAATATGAAAAAAAGTGTAATTATTTCCAATTGTGTTATTGTTGCAATGTTGCTAACTTTGGTTGCATTGTCGTACAGCAACGCAATTGCGCTTAATGTTAAAGCCGATGCTCGCGTGATTTACGCTGGCAACACAAATCAAAACAAAGTTAGTTTTATGATTAATGTTTATCAAAACGAAGAATGTGTGCTTGATATGATGGATATTTTTGATGCTTACAAGGTTAAGGCAACCTTTTTTGTTGGTGGGTGCTGGGCGGTCAAACATTTAGACGTGGTGGAACAAATTTGTTCTCGTGGGTTTGAAATTGGCAACCATGGTTTTCATCACAAGGAGCATAACAAATTGAGTTTTGAAGCCAACACTCAGGAAATCAAAGCTTGCCATGATGTTTTGCTTAAAAATTTTGGTGTGGAAATGACTTTGTTTGCGCCACCAAGCGGAGCATACAACAAAACAACAGTTGATGCAGCAGAAAGTTTAAATTACAAAACCATAATGTGGACACACGACACAATTGATTGGCGCGACCAAAATGAAGATTTAATTTTCAAGCGTGCAACAAAGGATTTGTCAAACGGCGATTTGATTTTGATGCACCCAACACCAAAAACAGTTTTGGCATTAACCAAAATTTTGGCATACTCAATCAACAATGGCTTTGAGCCAACCACAGTTAGTGCCTGTTTGGCTTAAAATTTAAAAATATGTCGAAAAGCAAACTTATTTTAATTTAGTTTGCTTTTTTGTTAATTTGTTGTATACTTTTTTTAATTAAAAGGGGAAAGAATGGCAATTTACAAATCTTCATTCAACAAAAAGCCAGAAAAAAAGGTTGAAAAGCCTAAAAAGGAAAAGGAAATTGTTGAAAAAAAGCCAAAGCAAAAAATCAAAGTTAATCATTCACTTGTGTGGTTAATTGTTTTTTTGGCAATTTTTGTTGCGTGTGTTTGCCCATCAAATTTTGTTAAAAATGTTATTTTGGGTTTGATTGGTTTAAGCGTTTATCCAATTTGTGTAGTTGGAGCATTGTTTTGTGTGCTTAAATTGGCAAAGAAAAAGTTTGTTGCCCGCAAGCGTTATGTTGTTTATTTGTCAGTTGCAGTTGGCGTGGTGTGGTTTATTTTCCACCTTATTTTAACATCTCGCCTTGACGCAAGCAGTTATGGCGAGTTTTTGGCAGCAAGTTACAAAGCAAAAACAACCGCTGGTGGATTGTTGTTTAGTTTAATCAGTTGGCCAATAACAAAATTGTTAACAATTGTTGGCGCTTACATTTTTGCGGCAATTGTTTTGGCAATCTTTGTTGGTTTGATTATTGATTACATCAACACAGAAAAAGAAAATGACACAGCGGAAAAACGCACAAAATTTGACTTTAAAAATATTGAAGATTTTGAGTTTGATATGCCAGAACAAAAGCCAGCGGAAAAGCAGGACACAGCAAAAGAACTGGCAAAACGCCGTTTGGGGCTTGAAAAAGGGGAAACAACAATCATTTCAAGCAGCATGCCAACAATCAATGTTAGCGAACGCAAGACAGAATCTCGCCCAATCAACAAGCGTGAATATATTTTAACACCGATTGACCCAGTTATTCCACCAGAAACAAGTGATGACAGTTTCTTTAACCCAACAACTGCAAAAGTTAACAATCAAAATGCTTATTCAGCACAAAAAGATGACGCACCAATTGAAATTAAACCGAGCTACACAAATGCCGATAATTTGGAAAACAACACATATAACCAAACAACAAATTCAAACAATTCAAACGATATTCAAAACGATTACACTCAACAAACAGAGCATGATGACTATCAAAATGCAGAACAAAATTTAAACGATGAGTACGATGATTTGATTTTGAGTGATGATGACGATTTTGACACAAGTGAATATGCAGAGCTCCAAGCAAAAGACGCTCCAAGCCAACCACAAAACAATAATCAATATCAAGAAAAAAGCATTATGGACGAACTTTTGGGTGATGAAGATGAATTGTCAGAATTGCAAGAAGATTATGACGCAAGCGAAAGTTACGATGATGACAACTCACCATTTGAACCAGAACCAATTGAGCCAGAGCACACCGAACCAGAACACACCGAACCAGAAGTGCAAAATGTTGACTTAAACAAACAAAATTATGTAGACGAGTTTGCTTACAATCCTCACAAGGACAACCTTGGCAGCACAGTGGACACCGAAGTTGTGCGCCCAAGCGTGGATATTTCCAAATTCCATTTGCCAAACACTGTTAAAAAGACTTTGGTTGAAGAGCCAGAGCAAATCAAAATTGAACAAGTTAAGCCAAAGCAAGAGATTCCGCCATATGTTGCACCACCTGTTGAGTTGTTGAATTATCTTGAAAACACTTACCACATCAGCGACGATGAGTTGCAAGACAACATCGTTAGATTGGAACAGGTTTTGGAAGACTTTAAAGTGCCAGCCAAAGTTAACAATGTCCAAGTTGGCCCGGCAGTTACAAGATATGAACTCACAATGCCTCGTGGCATATCTGTTAACAAAATTGCACAAATGGCAGACGATATTGCAATGACCCTTGCTTCAAACGGCTCAATCCGTGTGGAAGCACCAATCCCGGGCAAAAATTCGGTTGGTATCGAAGTGCCAAACGCACAAGTTAGTTCTGTTAGTTTGCGTGAACTTATCGACAGCGACCAATTCCGTCAACGTGGCAATCCACTTTCATTTGTTTTGGGCAAGGATATCAATGGCGACATCATGTTTTGCAATCTTGACAAAATGCCTCACGTGCTTGTTGCTGGTAGCACTGGCAGTGGTAAATCTGTTTGCCTTAACACAATGCTTTTGTCCATGTGCTACAAAGCAGGCCCACAAGATTTGCGCCTTATTTTGGTTGACCCAAAAATGGTTGAATTCACTCAATACAACGGCTTGCCACACTTGTTGTTGCCAGAAGTTATCACAGGCAAGGAGATGACAATCAACGCTCTTGACTGGGCAATCAAGGAGATGGAACGCCGTTACGCCTTGTTTGCAAAACATCGTGTGGTAAACATTGGGGAATACAACAAACTGGATATTGTTAAAAACAAAGTGGAAGAAAAAATCCCATACATTGTTATTGTTGTGGACGAACTTGCCGACCTTATGCTTGAAGCAAAACGCGAAATTGAAGATCGCATTGCCAAACTTGCAGCCAAGGCTCGTGCAGCAGGCATTCACTTGGTGCTTGCAACTCAACGTCCATCTGTTGATGTTATCACTGGTACAGTTAAAGCAAACTTGCCTTCTCGTATCGCGTTTGCACTCACCAATTATATGGACAGCAAAACCGTGCTTGACGGCGGTGGTGCAGAAAAATTGCTTGGCAAAGGCGATATGCTGTTTAAGCCACTTGACAAACCAGAGCCAACTCGTATTCAAGGTGCGTTTGTTTCCAACACCGAAATTGCAAATGTTGTTGAATTTATCAAACAGCACAACACTCCAGTTTATGATGAAGACACAGGCAGAACAATCAAAAATCCACATCAAGCCGAACGTAACAACAGCGGGGATAGCGTTGCACCAAGAGATATGGAATTTGACCCAGTGCTTAAAGACGCCCTTAAAATATTCATTCAAAACAAACAAGCAAGTGGCAGCATGATTTCTCGCCGCTATTCTGTTGGCTTTAACCGTGCTGGCAGAATTATGGACCAAATGGAACGTGCAGGTTTCATCGGCCCACAAGAAGGCAGCAAACCTCGCCAAGTGCTTATCACAATGGACGAATATAATGCGATTTTTGGCGAAGAAGAATGATTTGGCAAAAACCTGGCATTTTGTAAAAAATAACAGTTTTTTGGCGAAGAAGAATGATTTGGCAAAAACCTGGCATTTTGCAAAAATAACAGATTTTTGGTGATGAAGAAAATTAACCAAATTAATTAAATAAACATAAAAATCATTATGATTGCTGATTCTCATAATGATTTTTTAACGGCGGAAAAGTGTGCACACACTCGTGCACAGATTGTGGAAAACTTTGTTAAAAGTGGAGTTAAGGTTTTGAGTTGTGCAGTTTTTACAACCGAACAAAATTTAACCATTGAAGATGTTGAAAGGTTTGCAAACGAATTGGAACAATACAACAAAAAATATAATATTGCTGGCAAACAAATTTGCAAGTTTTTGCTGTCGATTGAAGATTTGGGTTTTGTAAAAACAGAACAGGATTTGATTAGGCTCATCAAACTCAAACCATTTAGCGCAACACTAACTTGGAACAAAAACAATCAATTTGCGGGAGGAGCACTGGACAATGGTGGACTGACACAACTTGGCAAAAAAGTGGTGCGTGTTTTGGAACAAAACAACATTCTGGTGGATACGGCACATTTAAACAAAAAATCATTTTGGCAGTTTGCAAAAATATCCACAAAACCAATTTATTGCTCTCATGCAAATTTGTGCGCATTAAAAAAACACAAGCGCAATTTAACCAACCAGCAAATAAAAGCAATTGTGCAAACTGGCGGTTTTTTTGGTGTTACTTTGTTTCAAGATTTTGTTTCAAACACAAAAATATCATCAAAAAACATTGCCAATCAATTTAAATTTTTAGTCAAACATTTTGGGAACAAAAACTTTGGTTTTGGCACAGATTTTTTTGGCATAAGCACACAAAAATTGCCAATTGATGTTAAAGATTATTCAAATTTAAATTTGGTTGTAGAACAATTAAAAAAGCAAGGGCATGATGACAAAACTGTCAAAAGCCTTTGCTTTAAAAATTTTGTTAATTTTATAAATTCTTTAAAAAATTAATGCTGCTTAATTGTAATTTTACAACTCAACAATTTCATTTTCCACAATTTGGTCAACAACTTTAAAATTGTGGTAGAGCATTTTCATGTTTGGGTCAAAATTAACTTTGCCAATGATTTTTTTGCCGTCCAAAACTTTTGGCAACCACAACAAATCGTCTTCCAACATACGTTCAAAAGGTGGATTTTTTAAATCAAACCAGTTTGGAATTATCTCTTCCGTTTCTTTAATTTCACCAGTGTGTTTAAAACATTTGTATATGTACATTTCCATGTTTGCGTGCTCGCCTTTGTACCACAAATTAAAATTAATTCTGCCAACTTGACTGTATTCAACAGGTTTTGCGCCAATTTCTTCCTCGCATTCCCTTATCATCGCTTGTTCAATTGTTTCACCAGGGTCTTGTTTGCCACCAATGCCATTTAAAGTGCCTTTTGCAAAGCCACGTTTCTTTTCGCCAAGCAAAATTTTGCCATTTTCAATAAATAATGTTAAAGTTGTTCTAATTGTTTTTAAATTTTCCATATTCTTCTCCTAAAAAAATTTGTTTAAGCTGTTAAAATTAACCTCCTTACTCATAAGCAAAAATAACACAGCCAAATTATAGTTGCATGTATTTTTGCCATTCTTAAGAACTTAATCTTCCAACTTAAACAAACGGAATGGACGAATATTTGTATTTTTATGTTACAACACTTTGCTAAACTTGTCAACCCCTAAAATTGCTTTTTAAAACAAAATTTCAAAAACAAAAAACACAAGTCGCCAAAACACGCGCAAAGACAATAAAGCTTTCACAAACACGACAGGGTTTGAAGGGAAAAAACGAGAAGGCTAAGTGAAGATGCGGCATTTTGCGTTTTTGTTTAAAAAAATAGACTATTGTTTCTAGTCTATTTTATTGGTGCGGATAACAGGACTTGAACCTGCAAGAATGTTACTTCACAAGATCCTTAGTCTTGCGCGTCTGCCAATTCCGCCATATCCGCATATAATTGAGATGATGCAAACTTAAATAATAAATCAAATTTTTATTTTTGTTTAATTGGTCAACCGCATTTGTTGCTTTGGGTTGAAACAGTTTATTTAAATCTGCCTTGTCAATTTGTTTTGACAAGTTAAACTTTACCATATTTTTTGTTTGTTGTCAAGATATTAAAACTTGTTTTAACACTTAAATTTAAATTTTTAAAAATAAAATTTAATATTAATTCAACAAATTTTAATTTTTGTTTGTTTTATTTAACAATTTTAATCGATATTGAGTATAAAATAAAGTGTAAAATTGCAAAATGTCAAAAATTAGTTGTTAAAATTTTTTTATTTTTGTATAATAATCAAACGGAGAAATTATGGTGGAAAAAATACATTGCATTGTGGACACAGACCCAGGCGTTGATGACGCTGCTGCTATTTCATTGTCTTTATATGATGACGCTGTTAACATAGAATTGATTACAACTGTTGCTGGCAATTTGGACTTAAAGTCTGTAACACGCAATGCTTTGCATTTGTTGGAAAAATTTAAACGCACAGATATTCCGCTTGCAATGGGTGCGGCCAAACCAATGAAGCGTGAAGGCAAAGATGCAACATTCATTCATCAAGCAGATGGTTTGGGCGGATATCATCCACCAAAAACTGTCAAGACAAAACCAATTGAAAAATCTGCAGTTGAAGCCATGTATGAAGTTATCAACCAATATAGAGGCGAAATTTACATTGTTGCGCTTGGCCCACACACAAATATTGCTTATTTGATTAAAGAGCATCCTGATGTAAAAAACAAAATCAAACATATTTATTGCGAAGGTTGCGCACCTTATGGTTGGAAACATCAAGGCAAATGGACAAATTACATTTCTTTCAATGCGTCAAGCGACCCAGAGGCTTTTGATATTGTTATGAAAAGTGGCATTCCAATCACAATTGTTCCATCCCGCATGGGGCGAGATTTGGCAAACTTTTCGGAAGCTGAAGTTAAAGCAATTGGTAAGATTAATGACACAGGCAGATTTATCAGTGAGATGTATAGTGGCTATTGGGAGCATGGTTATATTGACCGCCGCATTGCAACAAATGACACATGTGCCATGTTAAATTTGCGTTACCCAAAATTGTTTAAAACAATTGGCGTTGATGTTGAAATTGATACAGATAGAATGCCTGGCAAAACAACAATGACAAAAAACAAACACAGCCACATCCAATTGGCGGTTAAAGTAAATCGCAAAAAAATGCATCAATTTTATTTTGATGCAGTTAAAAAATTGGATAGATTTAAATTTTATAAAAATAAATAAAAATAAAATAATAAAAAAATTTAATTAAAAATCATTATTTATTGAAAAAAATATTAAAAAAATCGAAAAAAACACAAATTTTCGATTTTTTTTGATGTTTTAAAATAATAAAAACAAAAAAAAACAATTATTTATTATAATTTTTGCATTAAAATTTTAGGTTGACAAAAAGATTGCATAATTTTGTCGAAAATGCTAAATTAAAAATATAAGAGGACGCTTATGATTTGGTTGCAATATTTAATTGTTTTAATATCAGTTGCAATTTTTTTAACAAGTTATTTTTTGCTTGCCAAATTTAAACAGAACTTTGATAAATTTAGATTTTTAAAAATAGCATCATTAACATTGTTGATAGTCGCTTTTGTGCGTTATATGTCCGGCGATGATATGATTGAAAAAACACTAAAACTTTCATGCGTGCAATTTGATAAAAAATTTTTTACATTTGTTTCTTTAATTTCAAATTGGTTTGTGTATGCAATGGGATTGTGTTTGATAATTTATCCATTTTTCAAAAAAGATTTTGTTAAAGACGTAATCAAATTTTTTGTGTTGCCAATGTCTGCTTTATGTTTGGTTGCACTTGTGCCAGCGTCAATTGGCATAGTTGGCAAAACAAATTACTATTCATTTAATTTTAGGGCTATTTTGATGGCCTTTGAATTTGCCATAATTTTTGCATACAGTCTTGTTGTGTTTTTTGAAGGAGATGGCTTTAAAACCACAAAAAAAGATTTCTTTAAATTGTTTTATATTGTTCCATTGATGTTGCTTGCAGTTATGCCAGCATACATGATTCAAGGTTTGTTTGGGTATACAAGCATGGTTGTCAAAATAAAATCTTTGGCACCAATGCATAGAGTGATAATTTACATAGGCATATTGTTGCCAATTTTCCTTTACTTTTTGCTAAAGAATTGTGACAAAGAAACTTGCCGTATGGTGCTTTTGTATATTTCAGTTGGAACATTGTTGTCATTTTCATTACACCACAAATTTGATAGTTTTGCATCAATCACAAGTTGGCCGTTTCATTTGTGCAACACGGCAATGTATATTGTTCCACTATGCTTGTTGTTTAAGTGGGACAAACTGTTTTATTTTACATTGTTTATAAATGTTTTGGGCGCTTTTTTGGCAATGGCCATACCAAACTATTCATCTAGTTCAAACATGCTGTCAACAGGTATATTAATATTTTACATCAATCACTACATAGCTTTCTTTATGCCTATTTTAATTGTTGCGCTTGGTGTTTACCAAAGGCCAAAACTAAAACAATTTGTTTATAGCATGGTTGCGTTTGCAGTTTATTTTGTTTTTATTTTGATCATCAATGCTTGGTTTTCAAATTACGCAACAGTAGACTATTTCTTTGTTAATAGCGATTTTATTGCAGATAAACTTGGCTCATGGGCAAAAAATTTGAGGAACGTTACATGGCAATTTAACATCAAAAATCTGACATTTAAATTTTACCCATTATATCAATCGTTGTTCTTTTTGGTTTATGTTGCACTGGGGCTTGGAATGTGGTTTATATATGAATGGGCATATCAAGGGGCAGACACACTTAAAGACATGGCAGCACGAAAAAAGAAAATAAAATTAGACAAATTTGCATTGATGTCACAATTAAATGGAAGGAGTGAATTAGAACCTATGAATTTGGACGGAGTTAATCAATTAAAATTAATAAATTTTTCAAAAAGATACGGCAAAAGCAATGTCTATGCAGTTAAAGATGCTAATTTAACAATTAATGGTGGTGAAATTTTTGGTTTTCTTGGGCCAAATGGTGCAGGCAAAAGCACAATTATTAAAAGCATTGTTGGCATTCAACCAATCACAGATGGAGAAATTGAAGTGTGCGGTTATTCAGTTAACAAACAGCCTGTTATGGCAAAACGCCAAATTGGTTTTGTGCCAGACCATTACGCTTTGTATGAAAAACTTACTGGCAGAGAATATATCAACTATATTGCCGACCTTTATGGTGTGAGCAAAAAAGATAGAGATGTGGCAATAGAAAAGTACGTTGGTTTGCTTAATATGAAAGACGCAATCGACAACAAAATGAACACTTATTCTCATGGAATGAAACAAAAAATCACAATCATTTCAGCCCTAATTCACAACCCAAAAGTTTGGATTTTGGATGAACCCCTTACAGGGCTTGACCCAACAAGCATATTTCAAGTTAAAGAATGTATGAAAGAACATGCAAAAGCTGGCAATATCGTTTTCTTTTCCAGCCACATTATTGATGTGGTTGAAAAGATTTGTGATCGCATTGCAGTGATTAAAAAAGGGCATATTTTAACTTGTGCTTCTGTTGCTGATATTGAAAAGAAAACAACATTGGAAGATTTTTATTTGAAAACTATTGAAACAGATGTTGAGGCTGCAACTGTGGGAGAAACAAACCTCCACAAAAATGAATTGGAAAAATCAGCAGACAAAAAAGCAAAAGATAAATCAGCAACAAAAAAAACAAAAGTTAATCAAAAACATAATTTGACAGAAATTAATTTAACCACCCCAAAAGAGAATATCAAACAAACTAAACAAAAAAATAAAAAGAAAAAATAAAATAAAAAATAAAAATAAATATTGAAAAATATTAAAAAAATATGATTTTAAATAAAAAAAACAAAAAAATAAAGTAGGAGTAATAAATTTGAAAGGATTAAATGTGCTTGTGATGATGCAGTTGAAGGACAAATTAGATTTGTCTTTTTTGCGTAACAAAAAAGATTTCATTTTTAAGATTGTTTTTGCCATTATCAAATTTTTAATTATTACCGGTGCGATTTATTTGGGATTTTATTTGCTTTCTTATTTACGTTTAACTTCTCTTAATGTGGGGATAAACACAAACTTTTTTGCCCTTGTGTTTTCAATTATGTTTGTTGTTGGTTTGGTTGCTTGCACCTTTGGATTGACAGATTGGCTTTATTTGGCACGAGATAATCAAGTTTTGTTGACAATGCCGGTTAATCGAACAACGGTTTTTTTGAGTAAATGGATTGTTTATTATATCTATGAGTTTTTGCGCAATTTAACATATATTGTTCCTGTTTTGGTTGCATTTGGATTGGTTAACAATATGGCTGTTTGGTTTTATTTTTGGTTGTTGCCAGTTAACATTATTGTAACATTATTGTCGTTAAGCATAGGCGCGTTATTGTCTATACCGATGCTGTTTTTAAAACTGTTTGCAGAAAGATTTAAACTTTTAAAGTACACTTTTATTGTTGCAGTAGTTACACTTTTATTGTTTGGATTGATTAAAATTATTAATGCAATACCGGCAGATTTGGATATCGTTGCAAATTGGGGCACAATTTTTTGGCAAATTCAAGATGTTTTAAACAATTTTACTTTAAAGTTTGCGCCTTTATATTATTTGGCTGTGGCTTTTGTTGGCAAACGTGTTGGGCTGATTAACAAATTTTTTGTGGCTGAACAATTATTTGCTTTGCTTGTTGTGCTTGGGGTGATTGTTGCAACCTTTGGCTTAACATTTTTAATCATTCGTCCATTATTCTTTAAAATGACAAGTTCTCCATTTGAATTTACAAAACTGGCGGCAATAAAATTTAAGAAAAACAGCAGTTCATCTGCATTTTGTGGCAGTTTAAAAAAAGAATTTCTTATAACTTTGCGTTCAGCAAACAAAGTTAACAATCTTGTGCTTATTGCCTTAATTTTGCCAATTTCAATTTTGCTGCTCAACAAAATTTTTAGTGCAATGGACACGCGTCTTTCCGGCACACTTATGACAATGGCTTTTAATGTTTTGATGATTTTGCTTATTGCCCTTTCAAGCAATGGAATGATTGCAAAAATTTACAGTGAAGAAGGGAGATCGGCATATCTTAACAAAACTGCACCAACAAGCTATGCAAAAGTTTTGTTGCCAAAATTGCTTATTAATTTAATTGTGATTAATATTTCGATTGTTGTTTCCACATGTATCTTTGCAACAACTGCAAAATTTAATATTTTAACAACAGTGTTGATGTGTGTTAGTCTGTGTTCAATTTACACTGGGCATCTGTTTTGGTCTGCCTCCCTTGATGTTATGAACCCTCAAAACGAGCAGTATGCAACAACAGGGGCACAAGCTAACAATCCAAACGAAACAAAAAGCACAATTATGGCATTTATTGTTTCAGCTGTTTTCACTTATTTGTTCTATTTTTTGGTTGAAGAACGAATGAGCACAGTGTGGTTTAAATTGATATTTGTTGCGCTTTTGTATGTTGGCTGGAATATTTTTATGTACTTTTCCAAAGTGAAATTGTACTACGGGGAGAAGTAATATGAAAAAATCTGTTGCTATTTTAATAGGTATTATATATATTGCTTCAATTTTTATCATTAATTTGTTTGGGCTTAAAATGTCGGTTTACAACGAAAAACATTCAGTTGCAAAAATTGAATGTGTTAACAAAGCTGGCGATGGCGTGGCAACTGGCAAAACTTTGTATCCAGTTAATGGAGCTTCAACACCAAGGGATCAATGGCAAGAAATAATGTACATAGCAATCAAATTTGAAGGAGCTGCCTCAATCAATGATTCTGGGCAGGTTACTGGCACAAACATCTTGCTTCAAATGCGTGTTTATCCCGACAACGCAACCAACAAAAATTTGACATTCACAAATTATTCAAACAATTCTAATGTTGAATTTCACATTGTGGGTGGAAATCAAAACTGCTTGGTGTTGTTTTCAAAACCAACAACTGTTGTAATAAAAGTTACACCAAAGGAAGAAAATAATCCGGCATATTGTTTTGTAAAATTAATCGCATCATAAAAGACAATCAATTTGATTGCTTTTTGTGTCGAAAATTGGTAGCATGATAGTGAAAATTACAACTTGTTTAATTATCTAAATAATTTTATTTGAGATAGAAATCAAATAAATTTAAAAAACGATTAAGGGGGAAATATGACAAAAAGAAACACTATTTTAAAATCATTAATCTGCTTTATGTTTGGCTTGGCAAGTTTTATTTTTATTGCGTGCGGGGCGGCAAAACCAACAGCTATTGAAGTGATTGAAGGTTTGCCTGCTTTTGTGCGTCAGGACGAACAAATTGATTTGTCAAATTTAAAATTGAAGGTAACTTATTCAAACGACAAAACCAAACAAATTGGTGCTGGCGAAATTGAATATAGTTTTTCTTCTGCCGAACTTGGCATGCAAGATTTGGTGATTAAATACACCGAAAGCAAAAAAGAAGTAAGCATAACTGTTCAAGTGCAAGTTATAAGCAAAACAGCAATTGCTGGCGTTGAAATCAATGCTTTTGCTGGTGCTTATGACGGGCAAAATCACAGTGTTGCAGTTACTGGCACAGAATCTGACGATGTTGTTAAATATAGTTTAAACAATGGCTCAACTTGGCTTGACACCGCACCAGTTTTTAAAAATGCTGGTGAATATCCTGTTCAAGTTAAAGTGGAAAGAGCAAATTATGACGATTTGATTGTTGACAAAACAATTTCAATTGCCAAAAAAGATTTAACAATTGCTGGCAAAACCTATAATGTAACTTATGGCGACAATGCCCCAATTTACGAACTTGAATACACTGGTTTTGTTGCGGGTGAAGGCAGTGCAAATTTGCTTGATCAACCAACCAGGACTTGTGATTATAATAAAACTAGTGATGCTGGCAGTTATGATGTTGTTATTGCCAATGCAAAAGCGGAAAACTACAATATCAGTTACAAAAATGGTGTTGTTAAAGTTGCCAAAAAGCAATTGACAGTAACTGCATCTAGCCACAATTTAACATATGGTGATGATGTTCCAACTTATTCTGTTGATATTGACGCCAAAGGTTTTGTTAACGGGCAAGACAAATCTGTTTTAGATGCTCAACCAACAGTAAATTGTTCATACGCAAAAAACAGTGATGTTGGCAGTTATGATGTTGTTCCATCTGGTGCAGAGGCAAAAAATTACAGTTTTAACTATGTTTTAGGCAGTGTAACAGTTGCTAAACGCACTGTTGATGTTGCTTGGGGCAATTTGAACATTGAATATACTGGCGAAAAGATTGTTCCAACAGCAAGTTTTAATGATGTTAACAATTCGTTGGTTGCTTTAAGTGTTGAAGCAAATGATGAAAATGGCTATATTAATGTTGGCACTGGTTATGCTGTTAGGGCAACATTAAATCACAAAAATTATCAATTAAACGACACCACAGCAAGCACAACTTTTGCAATTGTAAAAGCAACAAACAAATGGCTTGTTGCGCCAGCAGTTGCCGATGTGGCAAACAACAGCGAAGTTAATCCAACAGCAGTTGCAAAATTTGGCACACCAAAATTTGAATATAAATTGGCAGATGCATTAGACGATAGTTATACAGAAACAAAACCAACACAAATTGGTCATTACACTTTAAAAGTTTTTGTTGAACAAACCGAAAATTATTCTGCAATCGAACCACAAACAATCAACTTCAAAATCTATGATGCAAGGCAAGTTACTGCATTCTACAGTTCATTGCTTAGCGATAGAGCAAAAAATGTCGACAATTTTGTTGAGAAAAACAATGTTTTGGTTGCTGGCAGTCAAAACAAATTTGACCTTCAAATTTTGGGTGAATGTGGTGTTGACACAACAACTGAAATTGACACTGAAATTTTGGTTGAACTTTTTGATGAATCAACCAACACTTACAAAAAAATTGAAAACTTGGATGAATATGTAACAATCACTTACATTCAAAATCACCTTCAATTTAAGCCTGCAGCAAATGGCAAAACATTCAAAATAACAGCAAAAGCATCAAACCCAGCAGACGGGCTTAACAATTTGGTTTATGAAGTTAAAGTTGTTGATGGCTACAATGTTTACAAAGCAGATGAATTGTCTGTTATTGTCAATGCTTACAATCACGACAGCGAAAAAACAGAAAATGGTTGGAGAGCTTTCAAACAGGAAAGGAACTTGGCAGATGTTCAAGCAAATGCTGTTGTTTTGCAAAACAATATCGTAATCAACAATGAGAATATTCCAAGTTACTATTTTTGGAGCCAAGCAGAAGTTGACAAATTTACTTCTGACATCAAAGCATTAACAAACCAATCAATCGTTGGCTCTTTAAAAGATGGTTTTGGTTTGTATGTTTACGAAAGAGCAATCAACCCAGGTGATAACTTTGAATTCTATGGCAACTATTTTAACATTGATTATTCAAATCTTGCAAAAATGGTTTTGTCAAGGGAAGCAAGTTATGATGGCTCAGTCAGCAGCTCAAATGGTGTTAAATATTATAGTGATGATAATGACAAAAACACTCAAATAACAACACATACTTCACTTTTTAGGTTTGCAGGCACAACAAAAAACAGCAACTTGTTGATTAAAGATTTGTCTGTGTTTGGCAATGGCAGACGTTCTGCAGACACTCGCGAAAGCGGTGGTGCAATGCTTGTTAAAATTGAAGGTCTAACCAGTGTTGCAGAAAACAACTCATATTCAAACTGCTATATGGGCTTTATGTACACAACATCTCAAGTACCAACAATTGAAGAAGGGCTTACAAACAAATTAATCAACACAAAAGGTTACAATTCTTACAACTCCTTGCTTTATATGTGGGGTGTTAAAGATTTGCTTATTGAGGGTGGTGAATTTGTTGGAGCAGGTGGCCCAGTTATGATTGTTGACCACGCAGATCCAGAAAGCAAAGAACAAGTAGGTGGTTATCCTTCAACAATCAATATTATTGGCACAAAACTTGAAAGTTTTGTAACAGGCAACGAACCTTGGTTTGCAAGTTATGGTGCAACAGCGCTTGTTCCTCAAATTAAAGCAGCAGACGAATATTACAACAAAGTAGGTGCAACTTTCTTGCAAGAGCAAACAGATTACACTGGCAAAACAATAGCTGGCATGATGAACCTTAAAGTTGTTTACAAATCAAGTGCAGCAGAAGGTATTACCGCAGCGGTTGTTAAAGGTGAAGTTAATTTCTACAACAATCGTGAAGAATATCAAAACAAATCAGTTTACGGCCTTGATTTAACAACATATTCCGCAGCGGCAGTTGCTTCAAACAACAACATTTTGCAAAACAGCCGTACAGGTGCAATTTTAGGGCAAGACACAACTGGTGCTTTTGCAAAAGTGGAAGACACTGGGGTTACAAACCTTAACTTCTATTTGCAAAACGGCATGGGCATTGTGTTGCAACTTTACAAAAAATAAAATCAAAAATTTTCAAAAAGGCACTTTGGCAGTGCTTTTTTGTTTGCTAGCATGTTTTTAATTTGATATAATATAAGCGTAAATTAATTGCCATTTTTTTTGGCAATGGGAGGATTATTTTGAATTTACCAAACAAACTCACACTTTTGCGCATTATTTTAATTCCGTTTATGATGTTCTTTTATCTTGCAGATTTTATTCCTTATGGCATTGGCAAAATTGTTGCAATAGCAATTTTTATTTTGGCATCTCTCACCGATTTGTTAGATGGCAAAATTGCACGCAAATACAATCTTGTAACTGACCTTGGCAAGTTCCTTGACCCTATTGCAGACAAATTGCTTACAGCAACTGCATTTTTGCTTATTTTGGCAGACGGCACAATTCCAGCACCTTGGGGTGTAATTATTGTTTCAATCATCATTGCTCGTGAATACACTGTTAGCGCTTTAAGGCAAATTGCTGCAACAAAAGGCATTGTTTTGGCTGCTGACATGTGGGGCAAAATTAAAACAGTTGTTCAAATGATTGCTTTGCCAACTTGTATTTTGGTGGCATATTTAAATTGCTGCGGTTTTGCATCATCTTTAGCTATCAATATTGTTGCAATCATCAGTTATGTGCTTATTGGTGCAGCAACATTGCTCACTGTTCTTTCTGGTGTTCATTATTTGGTTAAAAACCGTGAATGTTTTAAAGAAACAAACAAAAAAGAGAATTAATATTATTCAAAATTTGTCGAACAAATGTTTGACAAATTCTTTTTTTGCGAGTATAATATTTTCATATTTGGAGGAAAAATGGAAGACAAAAAGAAATCAAAAGCAAGCATTATTTTAGATGGCGTTTGTGGGCTTATCATGGTTGTGTGTACGCTTGTGTATTTGTTGATTGGTTTTATTGCAAAAATTTGGCACCCAACTTGGGTTGTTTTTGTTATTGGTGGGTTTGTTTGTGCAATAATTGGCATCATCAAAGATACAATTTTAAAGGTTAAAGCGCAAGACCAACAAAAACCATTTGAACAGTAATTTAATTCATATTTAAGGAGAAATTATGACAGACGACAGAAAAAAATCATTGGAAGCAGCAATTGCTTCAATTGAAAAACAATATGGCAAAGGTTCAATCATCAAAATGGACGAAACCAATTATGGCGAAGGCATTGAAGTTATTCCAACTGGTTGCTTGCCACTTGATATGGCTTTGGGTGTTGGTGGTTTGCCAAGGGGCAGAATTGTGGAAATTTATGGGCCAGAAAGCAGCGGTAAAACCACTGTTGCTTTGCATGTGATTGCAGAAGCTCAACGTATGGGTGGCACAGCGGCGTTTATTGATGCAGAACACGCACTTGACCCAATCTATGCTCAAAAATTGGGCGTTGACATTGGCGCAATGTATGTTTCTCAACCAGACACTGGTGAACAAGCCCTTGAAATCACAGAACAACTTGTGCGCAGTGGTGGTGTTGACATTGTGGTTATCGACTCTGTTGCCGCACTCACCCCAAAAGCAGAAATAGATGGCGAAATGGGTGATAGTTTTATTGGCTTGCAAGCTCGACTCATGAGCCAAGCGCTGCGCAAACTTACTGGCGTAACATCAAAAAGCAAAACACTTGTTATCTTCATCAACCAATTGCGTGAAAAAGTTGGTGTTATGTTTGGCAATCCAGAAACAACTCCGGGCGGCAAAGCACTTAAATTTTATTCATCTGTGCGCCTTGATGTAAGAAAGGTTGACACAATCAAAAATGGTCAAGATATGATTGGCTCTCGCACTCGCGTTAAAGTTGTTAAAAACAAAGTTGCACCTCCTTTTAAGTCAGCAGAATTTGATATTATGTACGGCGAAGGCATTTCAATTTTGGGCTGTTTGATTGACGCTGCAATTGAAACGGAAGTTGTTGAAAAATCTGGCAGTTGGTTCAGTTATAAAGGTGACAAAATTGGCCAAGGCAAAGAAAATGTTAAAGCATATTTAACATCTCACCCAGAAATTGCCGATGAAATCAACGCTTTGGTGCGTGAAAAACTTTCAAACAAATAATCTTAATCAACAAAAATATAATTTGCCACAATAAATTTGGTAGATTGTATTTTTAATTAACAAAAACAAAAATTTTAGCCTATGTTACAAACTTTAATTATAATTTATCTCAAAACTAGTGTAATTCGATAAATTGTATTTAAAGTTAAAAAAATTATTATTTTTATTTAGCCTATGTTACAAACTTTAATATAATTTATCTCAAAACTAGCGTAATTTGATAAATTGTATTTAAAGTTAAAAAATTATTATTTTTATTTAGCCTATGTTACAAACTTTAAATATTAAAAACGTTGCGTTGGTTGACAATGCAACACTAAATTTTGACAGCAAACTCAATGTTATCAGTGGCGAAACTGGTGCAGGCAAAAGCATTATGTTGGACTCATTGAGTTTTGTTTTTGGTGGCAGAAGTGATAAATCACTCATTCGCACTGGCGAAAACAAAATGAAAGTGGAAGCAATCTTTACTGGTTTAAGCAAATCCCACATTCAATTTGTTAAAGACCAATTGGGCATTGAGTGTGGGGAAGAAATGTTTTTGTCCCGAGAACTTGACATCAATGGCAAAAATGTTTGCAAAATTAATGGCGAACTTGTGCCTGTCGCAATGGTTAAAAAAATATGCTTAAAGTTGGTTGATGTGCACGGACAAAGTGAACATCTTGCAATTTTGGACAATGATTATCAACTTAAAATCATAGATTTATTCAGCAAATCTGCCGACAGTTTTTTGATTAAAATCAATCAATATATTGAAAAAATTCATTCAATTGATGCTCAAATAAAATCACTTGGTGGAGATGAAAAGGAAAAACAAAATTTAATAGATTTGTATAGTTACCAAATTGAAGAAATTGCAAATGCAAACATAAAGCCAAATGAATTTGAGCAGTTAACCGAAGAAAAACACACCATGCAGCAATTTGAAAAAATCAATGAAAATTTGCAAGAGTTTTTGTCTGCCTGCTATAAAAATGCTTACTCAAATTCAGCAGTGGAAAACATCAGCAACAGCGAAAAATTGCTTAACAACTTAACAGATTTTGGCGAAAAGTATTCAACCCTTGCAAACAGAATCAAAAGTGTTGAAATTGAACTTAACGATATAAACGAAACCGCTTTGGAAATTTTAAACAACAATGTTTTTGACCAAGAGCGTTTTGATTTTATTGATTCTCGCCTCGATTTGATAAAATCGTTGTTCCGCAAATATGGTGGGAACTACGAAAACATGATTGAATATCTCCACAAAACAGAAGATAATTTGTTTAATTTGAACAACAGTGCAGAATTATACCAAAAATTGCATACTGAACGTGAACAGATTGTGGAAAACTTGTTGCAAGAACAAGAAAAATTGACAGATTTGCGCAAAAAAACTGCCAAAATTTTGTGCAAAAAAATGGAAGATGAATTGCGCACTTTGGGTATGCCGAATGCTCAACTTGACATTAAATTTGAACGCATTGCTGAACAGTATAGTTCAACTGGCGCGGACAGAGTGGATTTTATGTTTAGTTCCAACCTTGGTTTTGAGTTGAAAGAACTTAACAAGGTCGTTTCTGGCGGCGAAATGAGCAGAGTTATGTTGGCGTACAAAATTGTTGTTAGCGAAGTGGACGAAATTCAAACAATTGTGTTTGATGAAATTGACAGTGGTTTGAGCGGCAATATTGCAATGGTGGTTGCAGAGTATATGGCAAGGTTAAGCAAAAACAAACAAATAATTGCAGTAAGCCATTTGCCACAAATTTGTGCTATGGCAGACAATAATTTGAAAGTTGAAAAACACTCTGCTTTCGGCACAACAAAAACTCAAGCAACGCATTTGGAAGGAGAAAACTTGTTTGCAGAGATTGCTCGCCTTATGGGTGTTGCGTCAACCAACACAACTGTTGCGGCGGAATTAAAACAAAAATGCAATAACTATAAGCAAGCAATATAAATTTAATCAAATATATTTAAATTTATTAAAACATCAATTTAAAATTGAGTCATTATAAATTATTTTTAAAATTTAAAAGCAACAAAAAAACATCGTTTTGCGCGATGTTTTTTTGTATTATGTTAATTTTAGTTTTGTTTATCTATTTTGATTGCGGACACTGGGCAAAATTGTTCACAACTGCCACATTTAATACATTTTTTGGGATTAATTTCTGCTTTTCCATCAACAAATTTAATGGCACCAACTGGGCATATTGAGATACAAGCACCACAAGAAATGCATTTTGATTTGTCTACCATAACTTTCTCCTTTAATTAAAATGCAACAAAATGGCATAAAGATTGCTTTTGCAGTGTTGGGCAATTGCACTGTTTAGCAAACATTTTTAGGTTGTTATTTTATATGAAATAAATTAAAATATTGCCAAATAAAACATATTTATTAATTATTTTTTTGGTAATAATTTTTTATAATTTTGCCAATTTAAATTGCATTTTTATTCTATCATAAAATACTAAATTTGTCAATATTATATGCCTTATTGCAAAAATATGTTAAACAAAAAAAAGTATACAATATATTGTGTTTTTTTGTAAAAATTGATTAACTTTTTTGCCAAATAAGATTGAAATAGTGCAAATATTTAGTTTTGAAAAAACCTTAAAAAATATTAAAATTATTTGGAAATTTTATCATTTTTGGGTACAATATTTATATGAAATATGATGTTGTGATTATTGGTGGTGGTCCAGCAGGGCTTTCTGCTGGCATTTTTGCATCTCGTGCGGGGTTAAAAACACTATGCATTGAAAAATTGTGCTGTGGTGGGCAGGCTTGCATTTCACCAGAAATTGCAAACTATCCGGGGCTGGGGTTGATTTCTGGTTTTGACCTTGGGCAAAAAATGGCAGAAGATGCAACAAAAGCAGGCGTGGAGTTTGAATATGCCACTGTGCAAAAATTAACTCAAACAAAAACAGGTTTTTGTGTTAAAACAAAATCAAACACTTTTTCTTGCAAAAAAGTGATTTTGGCATGTGGCGCAAAAACAAGGCAACTCAACTTGCCAAACGAACAAAATTTGATTGGTAAAGGTGTTAGTTATTGTGCAAGTTGCGATGGTGCGTTTTTTAAAGGCAAAAATGTTGCAGTGGTTGGTGGTGGCAACACAGCAATCACAGATGTTGTTTATTTGGCTCGTTTGGCAAAAAAAGTGTATTTAATTCATCGCAGAAATGAGTTTAGAGCAAATGCAAATGAAGTAAACAAAGTTAAAGCATTGAAAAATGTTGAGATAATAACTCCAGCAACAATAGAACAACTGAATGGCGAAAATCAACTTGAAAGTTTGGTTTTAAATTTAGACGGAAAAACAAAAAAATTAAAAGTTGCAGGGTTGTTTGTGGCAATTGGATATGAGCCAGATTTAAGTTTTGTTGATATAAATATCAAAAAAGACAAAAACGGCTATGTTTTAGTTGACGAAAACATGCAAACAAGTGTAAAATATTTGTACGCTTGCGGAGATATTGTAAGCAAATCATTTAAACAGATTGTAACCGCGGCAGCAGATGGGGCAATTGCTGGCAACAGTTGCATTGGAGATTAATGAAAAAAAGAGCATTTGGGTTAATATTTTGTTTTGCAGTGGCAATTTTGTCGCTGGTTGTTTGCTTGCCAAAAAACACAAGTTTTGCAGCAACAGTTGACAACACAAAACTTGCATATTATTTGTTAGATGACGGAAAGCCTTACGAATCAACAATCGAAGCAGGTCGTTCGTCTGGTTATGATGAATACTTGCTTGGCGAAACCAACATTAAGCCAATTGAAGCAACAGCCAACAACGGCTTTGCACTTGTTGGTTGGAGAGTTGTTTTTACTGATAATGTTTCAAAACAATATTCCGCAACAAGAAAAATTAATGGAACAGAAATTTTAAACAACCAAGAAATTTTTAAATCAACCGATTTTGAGGTTGTTTATGATGCTGAAAATTTTAGCCAATCATTTTCAGTTAAATATAAAATTACATATCATGATGCAGACATGGACGGCTTTTACGATTCCGGCAAATTGGAGTTTGATAAAGTTGTGGAAAACGCAACAATCGACCCAGTGTTTGACTATATTTACAGCAACATCGATGCAACAACCCTTGTAGAATTGGATAATGTTTTAAATTTGGAAGTTTGGCACAAAATTGAAAACGTTTTGCCAAACACAAATTTAATTTACAAAACCTCAACCATTGAAACTGGCAAAACAAAATACTCTAACAGTTATCTTCAAAAAGAGGGCAAGTATTTTTACTTTGGTGATGTTTATTGTGATGATGGTTCAACCGATTATTACACTTTAAACACAAAAAGCGATGGCACAAGTACATATCAAAAAGTTTTAATTTCAAGGGGACGTTATCGCTTGAACGAAACTATTGAAATTAATGCAGATGTGGCAGTTAATTCAACAGATTTAACTGCTGGCAAAAATGTTGACGTGTTAGGCATTGGCTTGACAACTGACGAAAAATCAACAACATTGCAGGAAAATAAAAGTTACAGCCTTGTAAAAGATGAGTTTAATCGCACAACAAAAATTAATGTAACTGCAAAAATGCCTTTAAGCACAACAAAAGTGGCAGTTTTGTTTGTTGATTATGACAATCTGTTTGTTGCCACAATCGTGCCAAAAATTAATGATGCACCAGCAGGGGAAAATGAAAATTTTGTGTTTAATGCTTTAACAATCAACCAAAATTCTTACTTTTCTGTGATAGAAAACAACAAAAAATATTTTGTTAAAGATGCTGTTTCTGGGCACAACGTTTCTGGTTTTAAATTAACTGCAAACCAAAAAATTTCAAATCAAGGGTATGATTATTACACTTTTGGCAATTTGTTTTCTACTTACGAGCCAGTTGCAAAAAGTATAGACCAAAACAATTTGTTTGTAACAAATCAAATAGACCAAAATTTTGAGATTGAAGTTAACTATGTGGCAGTGTTGTATAATGTTAATTTTAAATTTGCATTGTATGATGAGTCATCAAGGAAATTTAGAAAAATTGATGGCGAATTTAATGTTGAACAAATGTTGCAACTTGAACGTGGCACAACAAGCAATACAATTTCAAAAACGGAACAATCAAACAATGTTGGTTACACCTTTGTTGGTTTTGTGGCAGAAGAAAACACTCAAGGCTTGGAACTTAAAACCGGAGTTAATCCACAAACAACAACCACAATTTCAATTGACAAAAACAAACCAGCAAACAAAACAATTTTGATGTTGTTTGTTGAAACAAATTACACAATTCGTTTTAATAATATAAACAAAATAAAATTAAACGACGGCACAAAAGATATTTATCCAGTTGCCAGCGTGTTGATGAATGTTTTGCGTTCGGGCAATTCGCTTTCTTCAAATTTGGCAAACATAAATGTTGCAAATGCCACATCAAGTTTTGAAAAAAATGTTAAGATTGGTGATTCAATTTCAATTGTGGCTTCACTTAACAATGGCTTTAAGTTAAATGGTTTTGGTTTTAATAACACTGATATTAGTTTTAATGGCAACACCATCAATTTGGTTTTAACTCAAGAAATTTTGTCCAGTTACGATCAAGCGGGCACAAGCTTTATTGATATCTTTGATTTTGAAGACTTTTTAACTTACACCGTTACTTACACTATTAATGGAGAATACAACAGCAACGGCAACAAAGTTATAATGGCAGATTTGAGTGTGGAATATGGCGGCACAATTTATAGCAAAGCAAATCAGTCTGACACAATAAAGTATTATGAATTGGGGCAAGAAAAAGCACAAATTGTTGTTTCCAATTTGCATATGTATGACACAATCAAACTTTTTGCAAAAGCAAGAAGTGTTAATAATGACGAAGCTGAACCATACTTTTTGTTTAATCGTTTTACTGAAAACTTTCAAACAAACTTTACATTGATTGAATCGGGTGAAGCAAACACAAAAGCAACCAGTTATTTTGTTAAAAAAGATATTGAAATTTTTGCAGTATATTCAATGCCGGGATTGTGGTTAAATGTTTCGGTTGACAAGAGTTCGGCATTCAATTTGCTTCAAACAATTGAACAAGGCTTAACCTATGTAACAGATGAAGAAAACACACAAATCAACTTTACAACTGAAGAATTGTTGCCTGGCAAAAATTATGTGTTACACTTGGCGGACGCTTTGGCTTTTGGCTATGAGTTAACAGGCTACAATTACAATGGAGTTACATACAACATTGACAGTTTAACAAATCCACTTCAATTTGAATTTAGAACATTAAACACAACAACAATCCACACAATTGAAATCTTAACAAATGTAATTGTTTACAAACTCAACTTAACTTATGCAACTTCATTGGAAGATACCCCAACAGCAATTGATAGCTTTGACATCACTGTTGACAACTTGCATATTGGCTTTAATTTGTTGGAAGGATATTACACATCTCAAGCCTATTTTATCAACGCAATGGGCAAAAATAGATATGTGAAGGCAGAAAAAGACAATGATTATTCTTCAAATGTTTACTCATATGATTTTACAACAGAAGAGTTAAGTGATGTAATAGATGCTTATAGTGTTGTGGCTGACGGTGTTCAAACTTTAAACCTTCACTTTATCTACACTTTGCACAAATACACAATTTGTGTTAATTATAGTTTGGTTAGCTCCAAAGCACAGTTTGACAGCAAAGTTAGCTTCCCAAGCATAACAATGACCGCAAATGGAGAAAAGGTTTTCTACACCGACACTTCAGATTCCCGCATATTTGAAAATATTCCTTATGGTGCTAATGTTGTGTTGACCGCAGACGACAATTATCAAGAAGGTATGTCGCCTTATGGTTGGGTTTATGAGCCACAAGCAGGGTTTAGCTCAACATACACTCAACTTACAATCAACAAACTTGTTTCAAATCAAAATGTAACTTACAAACTTAATTACAATTCATATTCAGTTTTGATTGTTGCAAACGGCAACACTCGCAATCCAATTGTGACAATCCGCGATGCAGCAACAGACAATATTGTTGACAAAATTTCTCGCTTTGACAAACTTACAATTGATTCAAATGCCGACAAACAAAATGGTTGGCGTTTTGTTAATATGTATTATTACAAAAATGTTTACAATCCATATGTTTATGATGAAGCAACTTTTGCAAGCACAGAATTGTACATTTTAACAAACACAGGTTATGTGTTAAACCATGATGCGTATGACGCAAATGTTGAGTATTTTGTTAAAACAAAAACAAGGCAAAACTTCTCTGCATTTGAGCAATATGTTTATTATGAAGATAGTTGGGCTGAAAATTGGGCAGATTTGTTCTATTTATCAGCAGGTGAGTATAAACGCAACGACTCTTCAACTTATGACGAAAACAAAATTTATTTTAGTTACAAAAACACAATTTATGAAGACAACGATTTCCAAATAGGCAATTATTTTGCCGATGTAAGTGAAAATGGTGTTTATTCAATTTGCTTTACATTGGAATATAGTTATATTGATATTGCCATTAAATTTACGGCAACAACACAAGGCTCAGCAAATTTAAACAAGGGAGATTTAACAATTGCGCCAATTGATTACGCAGACATCAGTTTGGCAACAATAGACAACGGTGGGAATGTAACAAATATTGCATTAAATTCCACTGTTACAATCGAAAACAGCATTTTAAGGATTAAACTCAACTTAAAAACCATTACAAAAGATGGCTCAAACTTCAATTTAAGCAACGGTGTGGAATTAATTAATGCATTTGTTTACGATAAAGCGATTGGCAACTTAACAATAAATCAAGTTAATGGCGAATATTGGTTGGAATTTTACATTTCTTCAATGCTTAACAACAATTGCTTGTCTGATAACGATAGTTTTGACATTTATTTGACATATCAAGTTAAAACCAAACGAATGATTTTAACAACAAACGTGCCAGAAAATAATAATATATCAGGTTTTTACAAAGACAAAACAACTGGAAGCACAATTTTCAGTATGTCAGACAACCAAAATAGATATGGTTTTGGCAACGGAAGCAAAAGCAGTTCAGGTGCCGACAGATTGACAGATAACTTCCAATTTTTGGGCAAAGTTTATGTGTCTTACACATTTATTGGCAATTACAGAGATTACAACAATTACTTTAAAATTGTTGGCATAAAGTTGTACACAATCAAGTCAGTGAGAAACAGTTTTGGTGTGTTAACTTATGTTAAAGGCGACCTTATTTCAACACAAACGGAAGAAGATTATGCAAAATATGGTGTAACAGGCATATCTTTTGATGACAAATGCTTTGACTATCGCTTTGTTAACGACTTGTACATTGAGTTGCAAGTTCAACCAGTTGTAATAATTAATGCTGAAAATAATCGCTTTAATTTCACATATAAATGCGACCAACAAGGCAATGGGCAAGAAAACGAATTAACAATTGGTCAAAATTCAAATTATCATATTCAAATTGCAGATATCCTTAAAGATTATGTGGCTGTAAGTTTCCACAAAAACATAATTCAAAACGGCATTACAATTGGCTTTGGTGAAGAAGAATCTAAATTAATTGATGCAGGCACATATCTTGTTAAAATCAAATTTATTGGCTCTGGCAATTGGAACTGGTTGTCATCACTTACTTACGACAAAGATTTGTTTGTTATTATTTCGCCAAAAGAGCTTGAACTTAAAGTTGACACTGACACATTCTCACGCAAAACACCTTACGAAAAAGAGTACGTTGGCAAAAATGTTTACACTTTCTCAAACATTGATGATTTGCTTAAATATGTTTATTTAACCGATGGTGCAAAAACTTACGTATATTCAAACGATAACGACAATTTGCGTTTGTTTATGGCAGATATTAGGGCATACACAACCTACACAAATGGCGATGCACAAATAAAATCTGGCATTGCAACACGAGATGGTGAATTGTTTAACATTCAATTGACAGGGCTTAAACTTAACAGCGCAAACTTTAAACTTAAAAATGAAGATTTGTTGTTTGAAAATGCAATAAAAATCAATCAGCGTGAAATTGTTTTGTCGGGCGTTAAAGTTTATGACAAGGTTTTTGACGGCACAGACAAGGCAGAATTTAGGTTAGATTCTCCACTTGCTTGGGGTAATGTTGTTGATGGAGATATTGTTGATGCTCCAAATTATGCTGACTTGGTTTTAAGTTTTGCAAAAGATGAGTTTGGCAATGTGCCAATTGGCTACAATATTAACATTGTTGTTGACGCATCAAAAGCATTAAAAGGTGTTGATGCAGGCAACTACAAAATTAAAGTTAATGGCACAACTGCAAATGTTTATCCTTACAGTGTAAGCACAATTGTGGAAGGCTTTGGCAAAATTGAAGTACGCAACGACAAAGGTTTGATAAATATTGACACTGGCACAAGGCATGAATTGGCGGGTTTGATTCCAATCAATGCCAAACTCCGCGTTGATGTGATTTACGCCGACAGTCCAGAATTTGCTTCTCTTTACTCAAAAATGTCAAATTACTTAAACAGAAACAGAACTTTTGTTGTTGGTTATAGGATTTGTTTTGACAACAACAATTTAACAACAAAATTGGACAACAACTTAACACTTGTTTTGCCAAATGTTGACAGATTAACAAACTTATTAATGCTTACATCTTCAAATTCAGTTGAATTGCAATACACTTTGGAAAACAATTCTTTGGTTATCGATTTGAGTCAAACCAATTTTGAAGCTAACACGTTTGGCATTATTCAACAAAGGGTATTGTTCAAACAATGGCAACTTATTTTGATTATATCTTTAATTTTGTTGTTGCTGTTGATTGCAATAATCATCTTCATCATCGTGCGCAAACGCAAAAAAGATAAATACAGCGTTAATGAAAAAATTTAGGAGAAATATGTTTGAATGTAAATATAAATACGAGTTGGAAGACAGTTTGATTAGTGCAAAATATGTTTTCCGCTCTCAAAGACGCAAAAAAGATAAAATTATCGCAGCAATGATTCCAATTTTGCTTGTGGCAATGATTGCACTTTTGATTGTAGATATTGTCAATAAAAAATCATTTGTTTTGGACATTGTGCTAATAGTTTGCTTGGTGGTTTTGCAAATTATGTATTTGCTTATTCCAGTAAGTTTAAACCGCTCTCAAAAAAAGTCATTTTATGGTCAAAAACTTGACACTATGGACTTTTTAAAAGTGGTTATCGACAACAATGCTTGCACAGAAACTTTAATTAAAGACGACATTGAACAAGCAAAAAATGTTCACGCTTTAAAAAGTTTAACAAGTTATTTGGAAGATGAACAACGCTTAATTTTGGTGTTTAACAGTGCAGAGTATGTTTGCCTTCGCAAAGCCAATTTGTCTGGCGACATAAATCAACTTAAAGCATTGCTTCAAAAAACCATGGCAAAAGCAAAAAAAATTAAATAGCAAAGCAAGTTATTTCAAATTAAATTTTAATTTGGTTAACCGCAAAAACAAAATAAAAAATTCCAATATTAATTGGAATTTTTTTGTGCTTAAATTTATAACATATTTAAATTTAAAACTATTCTTTGTCCCTTGGAGCAGTTGGTCTGCCAACTGGCCTTGGCATTGGTGGGCGACCCGCCATTGTTTGTGGAGCAGAACCATTAGGTTGAGCTTGTCCATTTGGTTGAACTGGCCTTTGTGGCATTGGACGCATTGGCCTTGGTTGAACTTGTTCTCTTGGTTGTGTTGGACGACTGGCAGGAATTTCTCCAAAACTTGTTGACCTTTGTTGCTCAAATTGATTTATAAAATCAGTTGGGTTTGTTGCATCTGTTGTTGTTGCTTTTGCGCGTTTAAGCAATTTTGATTTTTTGTTTGACAAACCAATATCATGCCTGCACAAAAGTTTGTAGTGTGCCAAATTTGTGGCAGTCAATGCAACAGTTTTGTCAAGTGTTAAATTGTAAAATTCATCTGCAACTCGTGCATCACTTACAACGCACAACAATTCGTTGTAAGTTTTTTTTGCGCGCTCTTCAAATTCAAAACTTGATTTTAATTGTTCACCTTTTTCATCAAGTTCATCAATCATAAGCATTGATGTTTCAATTGCTTGTTTTTTAAGCTCAAAGTTTTTGTCAAACAAAATAACATCTTTGTCCAAAATATCCAAAATGTTTGCTCTTGTCAAAAACAAAACAATAATGGCAACCAACGCCACAACAATGCCGGCAATGCCACCCCACATTGCAATTTTTTCTAACATAAAATCCCCCTTAAAAAATTAATTAATAATATTATAACAAATCAAATTTTTTTTAACAAACAATTTTAAAACTGCAATAAATATTTTTTTGTTTAAAAATGTAAACAAAAATATTAATAAAAAAAATAATGTAGAAATTTAAATATAAAAAATAAATTAAAAAATAAAAAAACTAAAATTAAATGCAAAAATAAATATAAAAATCATTAATTTGCATAAAAAAATTAAAAAATAAATATTTTTTGCGATAATTATTTATTAAATAAAAAACTAGCAAATAAATTGCTAGCAATATGTTTTTTAGATACACTCAACCAATTGTTGGTTTTGGTGTGCCAGCGCTGTTAATTGAAAAAGAGAAACAATTCAAAAATAAATTAGCAATAAATTTTTAAACCCTTTTCAACAACGGAAACATTAACTTCATCACAATCAAAAATTTTGCCGTCTGCCATAACTTTAATGTTTTCGTCTGCACGGCGGATTGTAACAGCATTTAACCAACTTTGTTTTGTGTGCTCGTCATAAATTTGTTCGCCTTTGTCAAATTGCATAATGTAAGCTTTGCGTTTGTTGGCGTCTAAATTGGAAGAGTAGTTCATGTTAAACAATCCGTCTTTAACATTTGCAAGTGGGTTGACATGCTTGCCGTTTAAAAACCCGCCATTTGAAATTGACAATTCATAAATCATTTCCTTTTTTGGTTTGCCGGTTTTTGTGTCGATTGAAACTTCAAATTCCTCAAACTTGTTTGCGTGTTTTAAGCAAGCAAATTTTTTGGTCAACATGTTTTTAATTTTGTATTGATTGTAAATTTCAACCAATTGAACACTTGCGCCAATAGAGATGTTGTTAAGCACAATTTTGTTGTTTAAAATCAAAAAGTCAAAAGAATCCAATTTACCATTTATAATTGTTTTTATTGCATTAATTGGATTGTCTTCCACTCCAATATAATTTGCAAAATCGTCGTTTGCGCCAACTTTTATTATGCCCAATTTGATTTTTGAAATATCTTTAACATTGTTAACAAAATTGTTCAAAACCAAATCATCGCCAATCACCGCAAATTCACTTTCCATTTGCTCGGTAAGTTCTTTAACCGTTGCATTAAAATCGTTAAAATTGGTTGAAAAATAAACAGAATATTCTCTGTTTTCTGCCTTTAAAAATTTAACAATTTTTTTTGCAATTTCTTCGCCGCGTTTTTCGTAATTTGAAGGGCAAACAATAACATTTAACATATTTTTATTATAACCAAAACAAAAGCAAAAGTAAACAACTTGGTTAAAATATTAAAAATTAATCTCGCATTAATTTTAAAATCTCGCTGTGCTCGAAAGATTCTTCACTGCGAAACTGCGTAACTTGTCATTTTGAGACCTATTTATAGGTCGAGTAAATCTTTTTAGATGCACTCGAACATATATGTTCTCAGTATGACAGAATAGATACACTCGCCAGTTGGCTCGGTATGACATGAAAAATGTGTTCGTATATTTAAGTCTTTCAACAAAGTTAACAAATTTGTTTGACAATATTCGACTTAAATATTAATATTTAAATAGGTGGCAGTTTGAGGAAATTTTTTAGGGTAAATCTTAAGTCGATTTTTATGTGGGTGATAGTGTTTGCTCTTACCCTTGTTATTTCCATGGGTGGAGCATACGCTTATTTCACCGCAACTGCAACAAAAAAGCAATCAGAAATGACAACCGCCATTATCAAAGTTGCTTTAACAGACACTCAACTTACAACCACAGCGTCAGGCTCAACCACAGCCACAAAAATTTTGCCGGGCTCAACAGTACAATACTCTGGCAATGTTGTTAACACTGGCAACACAGATATGTACGCTTTGTTGGAATTTAATGTTTATGTTGACGGCAGCATAATTCAAACAACATATTACACAGCCGCTGGCACCAAATTGGTTTATAGTGATTCACTTAAAGAATATACAACAGGTGCAACCCAAATTAAGGAAAACGCCAGCCAAAAGTTTAACTTGTCATTCACTTTTGACAAAACCCTGGGCAACGAATACAAGGGCAAAACAGCAACCCTCAAAGTTACTGCACATGCCATCCAATTCCGCAACATTGCTTCGGCAGTTGCAGCAACCAACCTTTTGCTTGACGGCACATCCGGTAACATGGAAACTTTACCAACCAACTACACTCAACTAGCTTACATCCAATCAACCGGTGCACAATATTTTGATACAGACTTTCAAGTTACCGCAAGCACAGATAACTTTATTATTGAAACATCAATAATGTGGACAAGCACATCAACACGCCAACTTATGGGATATAGTGGACAAAGCACTGGTTATTTTGGCATTAACACCAATTATTATGAAATTGGTGGAGTAAATGATGGCAGAACAGTAAAACCAGATACAACAAGTTATGCCAAATTGCGTGTGGTTCGCAGCAAAACAGATAATACGCACAATTTGTATGTGAACAACAATTTGGCAGGTCAAGCAGACGTTGATGCTCATAGCGGAAAATATCGATTGTTTGCGCTTGGTAGTTCATATAATTGCTATTGCAAAATGACATATTTCAAAATTTTTCAAGACGGAGCAATAAAATATAATCTAATTCCAGCAAAGGATGCAACCGGTGTTGTTGGCATGTATGACACTGTTAATGCAAAATTTTACAAAAGCACATCTGGCACAGCATTTGTTGCCGGCCCAGTTGCTGAACCAACAAATTTGTTGGATAGCAGTTTGTTTGCTTCAACCGGGACAAAGTCTGGTTTAACTTTCACTTGTGACAAAGCAACTGGATATATAACAATCAATGGCACGGCTACGGCAGCAAGTTATTGGAACCCAACAGCATATCAGGCAAATGTGATTGATGACCACAAAATTGCAGTTGTTGGTATGGTCAACGATGGTCAAGGCACAATTTGGGGTTTGCTTAATCAAACTACTGCAGCACAGGAAGGTGGCTCTGGTGCAATTTGCACAATTAATAGCAGTTTGGGTAAAACTTGGGGAGTTGTTTGGAAAAATGGTGCAACTTACAACAATTTTAAATTTAAACCACAACTTTATGACTTAACTGAATTATATGGCGCTGGCAACGAACCTGCGAGCATTGAACAATTAAAAGCTGAAATGCCAAAAATATTTAATTTTTAAAAACAACAGCATTTATACGCCGTTGTTTTTTTGCAAAAGATACACTCACCTACTTGTCATTCTGAACGAACACATACTTGTCATTTCGAGACCTATTTATAGGTCGAGTAAATCTATATAGATACACTCGAACAATATATGTTCTCGGTATGACATGGAAGATACACTCAACCAACAAGTTGTTTTTGTGGGAGCTTTGTGCTTAACTTTTGTTTGTTGTGGATTAATATTTATTTTAATTTACAAATTGTTTGTTTTTATTTATAATAAATATATTCAATCATTAATTTGGTTAATTTATGCAAATTTAATTTATTTTTTACAATGATTTATAGAAATCAAATTTAAAAGGAAAAACAAATGGGATATATAATTTTAGGGTCTATATTGGGTGGAGTGTGGTTAATAACACTCATCGTTTTTGTGGTTATGTACAAAAAGAAATCTGCAATGAGTTCGGAATACGATGCCGAAAAATTGCAGTCGCTTTTTACAAGCCAAAAAGAGCAAAATCAGTTGGTTAACAACATGATTATGCAACAACTTAAAAACAGCGAAGTGATGACGCAAAACACAATCAGCAATTTGTCTGTTTTGCAAAAACAAGAGTTTGACAGCATTTCCAAGCGTGTGGACGAACTTACCACCCGCAACGAGCAACGCATTGAAAAGTTGACAAACAATGTAAACGCTGCACTCATCACAATGAGCCAGCAAAACGAAAAGCAATTGGAAAAAATGCGAGAAACTGTTGATGAAAAATTGAACAACAGCCTATCTCAACGCCTTAACGAAAGTTTTTCCAAAATTCAACAGAGTTTGGAAAGTGTTAACTTGGGCATTGGAGAAATGCGCACGCTTGCAAATGGTGTTGGCGACCTTAAGCGAGTTTTGGGCAATGTTAAAGTGCGTGGCGGTTGGGGCGAAGTGATGTTAAGCTCTCTGCTTGACCAAATGCTTGCACCAAGCCAATACAAATCGCAAGTGCAAATCAAAAAGAACAGCAAAGAGCGCGTTGATTTTGCCGTGGTTATGCCGGGCAAAGACGAAAAAGAAGTGTATTTGCCAATAGACAGCAAATTTCCACTTGAAGACTACAACCGCCTTGTTGAAGCCAGCGAAACAATGGACAAGGACGCCATTGAACATGCTCAAAAACAACTTGTTAAGCGCATCAAGGAAGAAGCAAAATCAATTAAGGAAAAATACATTTCAGTGCCAGACACAACCGATTTTGCAGTTATGTTTTTGCCAATTGAAGGGCTTTACGCCGAAGTTGTGCGAGATGTTGAACTTATGGAAACACTTCAAAATCAATACAAAATTGTTGTGTGCGGGCCAACCACTTTGACTGCATTGCTCAATAGTTTGCAACTTGGCTTTAAAACAATGTATATTGAAAAACGCAGCAGCGAATTGTGGCAGGTTTTGTCCACATTCAAGCAAGAGTTTGAAAAATTTGTGGCGTTGTTGCTTAAAACTCAAAACAAAATAAGCGAAGCAAATTCCAACATAGAATTAGCAACAAAATCATCACGCAAAATTGCCAAAAAGTTGGGAGATGTAAGCCAAGTTGTTGGCATTGATTACGACCAAAACGATGATGACGGCACTCCACCAGACGAGTTGCCAAATGTGGAATAGATACAAAATTTTACATAATTCGAGCGGAAATACGCATACTACGCATATGAAAAAGCATTTGTTGTTTGCCTTTTTGTGTGCGTTTTTTGTTATATTTGGTTGTGCAAAAACTAGTTCACAACCATGTTTTGCTTTAACAAAAACAAACGCCATTGCAACAATCAAAAATTTGTCTGCCAACGAGTTTAACTGTGATTTGGCTTTTAAAGCAACAAATCAAATGGAGAATAAAAATATCAATAGCAATTCAACACAAAAACAAACAGACAAACACGCAAATTTAAATGAAAAAATTGAATTTACATTTCAACAAAAAAGTTTTGTTTACGCGTTACAGCCAAACATCAAAACAGGCAATGTTTTTAATGAAAATTTTGAAATAAACCGCTACAATAGGTTTGAAAACAAACAAACACGGGCAAAGTTGTTAAAACAAATGTTATCAGCTGGGTTCGACACGGAAATTGCATTAAATTATATTTTTCCAAATTTAAATCAAATTGTAACGATTGCAGAAAAAAACATTGCAAAAAAACCACAAAACGCCAGTTTAACCATAAACACAAACAGCGAAAAAGTGTTTTACATAACGCGTGAAAAATCTGGTTTGATGTTGAACAAAACAAAGTTGTACAACAAAATTGCAAAGGCATATTTAAAAAACCAACCCCTTAAATTTGATTTGCCAATTGTTGTTTTAAATCCAACCACTTACGCGCAAGATTTTGCAAAATTTACTTCTCTTCGTGGGGAATTTTGCACAAACATTGTGTCGTCCAGCGCGGATAGAAAGCACAACATAAAAAATGCCTTAACCGCACTCAATTTGCAAGAGATTTTGCCTGGCGAAGTGTTTTCGTTTAACAAAATTGTTGGCAGACGCACGCAAGCAAACGGGTATAGACCAGCAAAAATTATTGTTAACAACGAGTTTGTGGACGGCTTGGGTGGTGGAGTGTGCCAAGTTTCCAGCACGCTTTACAACAGCGCACTTTTGGCGGGGCTTAAAATTGTGGAAGCAAACAAGCATAGCAAGCAAGTTGGCTATGTTAAACATGGCTTTGACGCAATGGTCAATTTTGGCAGCAGCGATTTGAAATTTGAAAACACAACAAGCGAAAAAATCACAATTGTAACAAATTTTTCTTCAAACAAAATCCGCATTCGCATTTTTGGTGCAGATTTAAATGGTGTGGAGTATCGCCTTGCAAATGAAATTGTTTCCACAACCGAACCCGGTGAAGAAATTAAACAAGACAACGCGCATGAGTATGCCGACAAAGTGCAATATGATGATGAAAGTTTTGTGCTTAAAAAGGGTAGCCGTGGCATGGAAGTTAAGTCATATAGGGAAAAATATCAAAATGGCAAACTTGTTGAAAAACAACTTTTGCGTTATGACAAATTTAAACCACAAAACACAATCATAATTGTTGGCACAAAGGCAAGAGAAAACACTTTAAATCAATGAAAATGAATAACAAAAAAGCACATTGAAATGTGCTTTTTGCTTTTATGGCTTTTGTGACATTGGATAAAAATAGGCAGAATAATATGAAAGGTTTGCTTTTGTTTTGTAAGCTTCAACAGACTGGTCTGGCACATAAAATTTTGATTTTGCTCTTGAACTTCTGTCACCAAAAGGCTGCATTCCGCAAGTTGGCGGTGTTTCACTAAGGAAAGTTACAGTTGACAATTTGTTTGTTTCGGCAGGTTCCGCAGTTTTTGTTCCAAAACAGTATGGGCTCAATTGAGTAACATTGGCGGTGATCGTGATGTTGTTAAAAGACCCAAGATAATTAAAGTATTGCGACACAGTTGTTATGGTTGATGGCGTTGTAAAATCGCAATCACAAATCACACCACAAAGCAAACCGTTGCCCAATGTTGAATTAGTGAATTGTGAAAAGTCAACATTATCACAAAAAATACGTTTGTTTGTAATTGAAACACCAAAAGTAAAGTTGCCATATTCTGTTACATTTGCGGGGATAATAAGGCTTTTGCCTTTTGTTAATACATCGGCAAAGGCATAACTCTTTAAATTTGTGATGCAAGATGGAATATTTGTTAAATCAATTGATGTATCACCTTGTAGCCCCCTTTCGCCAATAGTGTGCAAATTGGTTGCTTCAGTAAAATTTTTAAACCTAATATTGGGGCAGTCTTGAAATGCGTGATCGCCAATTTCTTGCAATTCATCGTTAAAATAAATATCCAATGTGCTTTGGCTTTGACACATAAAATAATCTCTTATTTTTGTTGTGTTTTGTGGCACATAATAATTTAGTTTTGTTGCAATAGGAGTTGCGGAAGAATTGTTAAACAAAATTTCCAATTCTGTGGCAGTAAACGCTTCCAATGTTCCAGTTTTTAAGGTGTTGTTGGTTGCATAAAAAGTTTTGCCTTTAACAACATCTTCTTCGGTGGCAGTTGCTGTGGAAAAATTTGGGATTGAGATGCTGTTTATACCAGCAGTTATTTCCGCGGGGCTTGGATTTGTGTTTGCAACATTAACCACGCCACCTTTTGTTTCTATTGCTGATTTTTGGGTTAAAAGTTCTTGTTTTAATTGTTCAATGCTTGTCATATTTCTCCTTAAACTGTGTATTCGCCAGATAGAATCTTGTCAATTTCACTATCCAAAACATAGTTGCCTTTCAAAATAAAATCCAATTCGTTTTCTATATATAAGATTTCAAAATACTTTTCCAATTTCCGTTCCAAATCGGCAATTTTTTTCAAAGCTAGTTCAAGTGTTTCTTCCATCGGGAATCTCCTTTTTTCAAAAAAATACCATTTAAAATGGTTTTAGTTGCCCAAATATGCCAAAATTTGCCAAATTTTTTGTTAAAATTTTTAAAAAATGCAACCAAATTGCAAATGTAACAGTCAAAGAAATGTATTTTTATTTGCAAAATAAGCAAAAATTAATTATAATATAGATAAGAGGTTAAATATGTCTAAAAATTTAAAATTATCTTATGTGTTAGTATTTGCCACTATTGCAATCAGTTTGGCTTGGAATACTTTGCTCAATTTTTTTAATGGGGTTGGTGTGAGTTTTGTTGCTTATCTTGGTATTGTTTTGGCTTTGCTAATCGTGGTGTTAACCGACAAATCAACCCGCAAAAGAATGATGGATTTGTTTGTTGTCGCAGCAGTGTTTTTGGCACTTGAAAGCATAATTTATTTTGTGCTTGAATTTAGGGCAACAAATTTGCAAATGCTTTCTCTTGAATTGGAATATGGTCAACCAAACGTGTTAAAAGGAATGATTATTTACCAAAACGTGATTGCTTGCCTTGCTTTGTTGTTTTTGGGCTACACAATTTTCCGTTTAGTGTGCGAAATTAATGGCAAAAAAGTTGCCTTTGTTGAAGCACTTTTGGGTGGAAAACCAGCAAAAAAGGAACGTCAATCAAAGGAGCTTTCAAACGGCAGTTTAGATGACAAACCAAAAAAGAACGAGATTGAAACTTTGGACGAAGATTTGGAAGCACAAACCATTGAAATTGAAGAACCAACCATGCAAGAATCAGCACAAGAAACAAACACAGATGAAGAATAGTTAAATTTAAAATCACTCTATTTGGGGTGATTTTTTGTTGTTTAAAACCTTTTACAATCAAGTTAAATTATATGTTTGACGTTTTTTTTGCAAAATAATTGACATTAAGGCAAAAAGAGATTGCATAAATTTTGCAAAAATTTGATTTTTTGTGTTGACAAGGTTTTTTGTTTATGTTAATATATGATTACACCAAGCAGGTGTTTTTTTAACGGATAAGGTTTTTATTATTAAGTTAAAACTTAATAGCAGGTTTAAGATTATGATTAAAACCCAAATCAAGTTTAAAAACATCAAATTTAAATGTGGAATTACTGGCAAACTAATTGCTGGTTAAAATTAAAAAAGGAGTTAGCAATGGCAAAAAAAGCAAAAAGCAAAAGGGAAAAAATCATTTTAGAGTGCACAGAATGCAAAAACCGCAACTACAACACAACTAAAAACAAAGCAAACGACCCAGACAGATTAGAACTTAAAAAATTCTGCCCAACTTGCAGAAAAGAAACCGCTCATAAAGAAACAAAATAGGAGAGATTATGGCTGAAAATAATAATCAAGTTGAAACAAAAGAAATAGAAAACAAATCTAACGGCAAGGTTGTTGAAGTTAAAGCAAAACAAACAAAACAAAAAAAGGAAAAAACAAAAAAACCAAACAAATTGGCAAAGTCTTTGAAAGACACTGGTGCGGAACTTAAAAAAGTTACATGGCCAAAATTTAAAGATATTGTTAAACAAACTGGTGTGGTTTTGGTTGTTGTTATTGTGTTTACACTTGTTTTGTTTGGATTGGACAAACTTTGCTCATGGCTTGTTGGTCTTTTGTTCTAGAAGGAGTTTAGGTTATGGCTATTGTAGATAATAACATTGATAAAGAACCAAAATGGTATGTGCTTCATGTTTTTTCAGGTTACGAAAATGTTGCAAAACAAAACCTTGAAATAACCATTGACAAGTACGATTTGCAAGACCGTATTTTCCAAATCATTATTCCAATGGAAGATGAATTGGTTGAAAAACGCGGCAAAAAAGTGCTTGTGCCTAAAAAAACAATGCCAGGTTATATGTTAGTTAGGATGAAATATGGTGATGACATTTGGCACGCTGTAACTCGTACTCAATATATCACAGGTTTTGTTGGTCCAAAAGGCAGACCTATTCCTATCACAGATGATGAAGCAAGGCGTATGGGAGTTGACGGCGCAACAGTAAGCGAAGCAAAAATGGATTTGGACGTTAAAGTTGGCGATATGGTTGAAATCCTTGATGGTTCACTTGCAAACTTTGTTGGCGTGGTTAAGGCTGTTGACAAAGAAAATCAAAAATTGACCGCTAGCGTTGAAATGTTTGGACGCGAAAGCGATGTTGAGTTGTCTTTTGCCCAAGTTAGAGTAAGCAACAATTAGGAGTTAATATGATTTCACAATGTGATTTAATTAAAGATTTTAAACTTAAAGATTTTCAAAAATGGATTAACGATTCATTTTTGGCAGATTTGTATACACTTGTAAAAGTAAATGCAAGAAAAGACCAAAACAAACAATTGAAAGATGTTGAATTGGTTTTGGTTAACAACAGAAATCAAAAAGAATCATCAATATATTTAACAGACTTCAATTGCTCTGATGGTTTGTTGGAAAGCCACTGGGTTGAGTTTATTCAAGCAACAGTTGGCCAAAAAAAGTGGTGCCACAATTTGTTGGGTTATTACAACGAAATGAACAAACCAAGAGAGTTTGAAGAATTATATGAAGATGACAATGATAATTTAAAAATGTAATTTTTAGGAAACTAATCAGCCTTAAAGAGAGAGGACTTCGTGGGAGAGGTAGTCGGCCTCATTAACCACGCCACATATTAAAAAAGGAGAATAGAGATGGCAAAAAAAGTTAAAGCAGTTGTTAACATTCAACTTCCTGCAACAAAAGCTACTCCAGCACCACCAGTAGGTTCTGTGCTTGGTCCACATGGCATTAACATTGCAGGTTTCGTTAAAGAATTTAACGACAAAACACAATCAATGGTTGGCTTTACAGTTCCATGTGTTATCACTATCTATGAAGATAGAAGTTTCACATTTGTGCTTAAACAACCACCAGCAGCTGACCTTATCATGAAGGAAGCTGGCATTGAAAAGGGTAGCGATAAAGCCCCTAAAAACAAAGTTGGCAAAATTACAGTCGAACAACTTAAGAAAATCGCAGAAACAAAAATGAGTGACCTTAATGCTTCAAGCATTGAATCAGCAATGAGCATGATTGCAGGTTCTTGCCGTAGCATGGGCGTCGTTGTGGAGGACTGGAATGGCAACAAGTAAGAATTATAAAGAAGCTCTTAAACTTATTGACAAAACAAAAGCATATGCTCCAAAAGAAGCTATGGAAGCTGTTGTTTCAACAAGCAAAGCTAAATTTGATGAAACAGTTGAACTTCACGTAAAACTTGGTGTTGATGGCCGTAATGCTGATCAACAAGTTCGTGGCGTTTGTGTGTTGCCAGAAGGTACAGGTAAAACTGTTCGCGTTTTGGTTATCACTCGTGGCGACAAAGCTGAAGAAGCTCGCAAAGCAGGCGCTGATATCGTTGGCGATGATGATGTTATTGCAAAAATCATGGGCGGTTGGTTAGACTTTGATGTCTGCATCACAACACCTGATATGATGGGTGCAATCGGTCGTTGTGCTCGTATCCTTGGACCTAAAGGCTTAATGCCAAATCCAAAGAGCGGTACAGTTACTATGGACGTTACAAAAGCTATTAACGACGTTAAAGCAGGTAAAGTTGAATATCGTCTTGACAAACAAAACATTATCCACGTTCGTATCGGTAAAGTTAGCTTTGGTGCAGAAAGATTGTTGAACAACTTAACAACAGTTATGGACGCAATCGTTAAAGCTAAACCAGCATCAGCAAAAGGTGTTTACTTAAAATCAGTTTATGTTGCAACCACTATGGGGCCAAGCGTAAAATTGAGTTACGACGTTAAATAATTTAACATGTTAACAAAAAAAGGCTAGTTAAACTAGTCTTTTTTTAGTGCCTTCTTTTGTTTTTACAATAAAGCATGTTAAGTAACAATTTTTTGTTGATTGCTTTATTAAATTTAAAATATTAATCAAAATCATTAAATTTCATCTTCCATATCTTTGTATGGCAAAAAGTCAAGGTCTTTGTCAATTTCAGTAAACAAAAATTCCAACAAACCAACATTTGATATGATTTTTGTTTCTGTGTATTCGCCAGTTTTTCGGTCTGTCCAGCAATCAGTGAAAGTAAACACTTTGCTCATCTGGCTTAAATCGTCAGAAAATTGAGTTTCAAATGCAACATTGCCATGTGCAAGAGCGTCACGCAAAATTTCCAAATAAACTTTGTTTGTGGCTTCTTTTTTTGTAAGTTCTGGGTTGTTGGTCATAACTTTTTCAATCTTTTTTTCCACCAATTCTGGAGTGGTGGTGTAAAACAATTTTTCACAATCAAAGCGAGTTAAATCAACTGGTTTAAAATTGTCATTTTGCAATCTGTAAAGCAGTCGATAAAGTTGAAGCATTGTAAACGCTGGCTTTAAATTGTCTTTGCAAGAATCAATTATGCCAAATGTTTTGTTGTAAGTGCTCTTTTTAACTTCTTTGCTGTATATGGCAAAATCAATATAATTTGCAACATTAACAAGTTCTTGCAACAAAGAGTTTAATGTTTGGAAAGTGAAAATATAATTTGAATAGTATTTGTGCACAATTTCACGCTTTTTGCCACTATTGTAAATGTATCCTGCCTTTTTTTCAATCAATCTTGCAAGTAAATTTGCTTTTTCTGGGCGTAGACAAGTAATCTTTTCTTCTCTTTTTAAATATTTTGGAACTTCTGGCAGCATACCAGGTTTTTCAGATACCTGTTTTGGGGTGATGTATGGCTTAAATTTGTCGCCGTCAGCAGAATTTAAAGTCATACCATCATATTTAAACTTGTCAAAATCAATTTTATATTGAATATGAGCAATTTTGGCAATGTATTCTTCCAAAGATTTAAAATCAGTTATTTCAAAATCTGGATATTGCAAATAACTGTAACTATCTTTAATGCCGTAACCTTGGTTGTAAATATTTCTAAAATTGTCTTCAATAAATTCAGTCAACCCCGGTTCATAAAGTTTTATGTCAACATCAGTTTTAGATGCAGAACCTTGTTTTATTTTTATTTCAGAATATGGATTTGTTTGACTGTAATCCAACTCAAATTTGCCATGAAGGAAAGCATCACGGATTTTTTTAATCCAAAATTGTGCATTGTTTGTTTTGTATTTTTCAGCACAATCTTTAACTTGAACCCATTCTTTAAAATAAGGAATATAACTAAATCTATTGTCAAAATTTTTCAATTTTGATGTGATTTCTGCTTTGTAATTGTTCCAATCTATGTTTGCTTGATTTTCAATTTTTTCTTTGTTCAAGGCAAAACTTGTGATGTCAATCAAAGAAACAAGCGAAAATCTAAATGAATTGATATCAATTCCACACTTATTCAACATGTTTATTGCTTTTTTTGCTTGATATTCATGGTTCCTGGAATCTTCATTCAAAAAACAATATACAAGTTTGATTGCAATGTCTGTTTCAAAATAAAATCTTTCACTGTTGTTCATACAAATAATTATACCAAAGTTAAAGCAAAAGTCAATACCAAATAATTATTCTGCAATAAAAGCAATTGATGTTTTCCATAAAAAATTGGTTTGCCAATTTGTTTTGCATTTTATTGTGTTTTTTGCAAATTTGTGGTATATTTATTCAAGCAAAGGAAGGGTAGTATGTTACAAATTAAAGTTAAATATTTTACAGATGTTGAACCTATTAAATATATCCAAAACAAAAGCGATTGGTATGATTTGCGTGCGGCAGAAGATGTTGAACTTAAAGCAGGCGAATTTAGGCTCATAAAATTGGGCGTTGGCATAAAACTGCCAACTGGCTATGAGGCAATTGTTGCTCCACGTAGCAGCACTTTTAAAAACTTTGGCATTTTGCAAGCTAACAGCATTGGCGTGATTGATGAAAGTTATTGTGGAGATAACGACCAATGGCTTTTTCCAGCACTTGCCATGCGCGACACAGTTATTCACAAAAACGATCGTATTTGTCAATTTAGGATAATTGCACATCAACCAACACACCAAATTGTTACAGCTGAACATTTGGATGCTGTTGACCGTGGTGGAATTGGCTCAACGGGCAAAAATTAACAAATAAAATTTTTTAAAACACTGTTTCTAAATGTAAATAGTGTTTTTTTTGTTAGGTTGTATAAAAATTTGATTGATAATCACATCATTAAAAAAACGATTAATAATATTCACTTGACATTTTTTGTGCGGTGGGGGTAAACTGAAAACAGATGATTGGGGTAAACAAAATTGAAAAATACAAAAAAGCAGTAAGCATTATATTGCTGTTTTTTTGCGCTGTTTTTGCTTTTGTTTTAACGTGGGGAATAGTTTCAAATTTTTGCATATCAAATGTGGCATATATTAGAACCGCTGATGCAACCATAAAATTTGAATTGGTTGACGAAGTTAGTTTGCAGGATGATACAATTGAAAAATTGTCTCCAAAAATAAAAATTACATCAACTGGTGCAACAGGTAGGTTGGGGGAACTTATTAAAGTTACTGACAAAAATATTATGTTTGATTATACAATTGAAAATCAAACACATTATCTTTCCGCAATGGGCAAATCACTCAACACCACCAGTGAACACAATTATCGCGCAACTGGCGGCAATACATCAATTTCAAATTCAACTCAATTAAAATCATTTAGAAATAAGGTTAATGATGGAGATAGTTATTCAGGCAGCACAATAACTTTAACTGCAGATATTGATTTGAACAATAATGAATGGGCTCCTATTGGGAATAAAGATAGATCTTTTAATGGAATATTTGATGGAAGTTGGCACTGTGTATCAAATTTTAAAATTACTAATCAAGAATATTCTGGTTTATTTGGAAAAACTAATGGAGCGACAATAAGTAATTTAAAAATTAGCAATCTGAATATTACTAACGAATCAACAAAAATTGGTATTTATGCTGGAGGGTTGGTTGGCCAGGGGGAATCTTCAACAATTTCCAGTTGCGAAATTTCATCAAGTGTAAACATTAAAGGAAGATATAACTATTCTGGTGGAATTGTTGGTGGCAAGGTTGCTAAAATTGAAAATTGTTCTTCTTCGGCTGTTTTAAGTATAAATATGATTTCACCATCTGGTTATCCTAAAACAAACTATAATATGGAAAAATATGTTGTTTGTATGGGTGGTATAATTGGAAGCGGTAATAGTTCAAATATATCAAATTGTTTGTTTGATGGCAAATTGTCAGCTGACGGAGTGGTTACAGCATTATTAATTGGTGGAATTGTTGCAAATATTGAAACAAGCATAACTGTTCAAAATTGTTTAAGTATTCCAATGTCTAAATTTAATTACAATGTGGAATTTACAAAATCAGATGATTGGAATCCAATAAGTTCAACGCATCAACGAAAAACACCTATGACATACGCTGTAACAGGTAATACTTTTGCGGGTGTGTTATATACTCGTCACACAAGAGATTATGATGATGATGGATGTTTTATCTACACATATAAAGTGGCAACAGAAACAGGAAATTATAATGTTGAATATTGGGATTATCCTGGTGGTCTTTTTGGAATAGGTAAAGAACATAAAGAAGAATATAAGGATTTTACAATTAATTCAACTAATAATTGGACAATTTAATCATTTTAAATATTATAGCATAAAAAAATATCGACTGATGTCGATATTTTTTTGTTGGTAAAAATTATTTCTTCAACAATTGTTTGAAGGAAGCGCTCAACTTAACTGTTGGCACTTTGCAAGCTGCAACTTTAACCTTTTCTTTTGTGAATGGGTTAAGTTTTGTTTGAGCCTTGCGTTGTTTGATGCCAAAGTTCATGTAACCAATGAAGTGGCATTCTTTGCCAGCTTTAAGGTTGGCTTTAAGTTGTTCACCAGCTGCGTTAAGAACTGCCTTAACTTGAACTTGTGAGTAACCTGTTGCTTCTGCAACTTGTTTAATGAAGTCTCCTGTACTAACTGTGTTCATAATTTTTCTCCTTTTAATAAAGGTAAGTACCCCTTTATTTAACTTTAGACTAACAAATTGATTGTCAAAAATCAACTAAAATAAACATTAATTGCAATATTTTGTGTCAAAACACCTTAAAAATAGGGGTTTTGAAGCGTTTTTTTGCTTTAAATGTGCCAAAATAAAGAGAGATTTGTGCTCGATTGTTTTTAGTTTTTGTTGTGCTAACTGGTGTGGTATGGCAAAATCAACACAAAATCTCCCTTATGGCACTGGCAAAAACACGCACAGAGTTGCAAAAACTAAATAATCATACAAGCAAATTATTTGTTTAAATTATTGATTTTTGCGCGCGCGTGTGTTATTATATAAAATAATCTAAAAGATAATAAGCAATTAATTTATCTCAAGATACAAGCTAATTCAGATACCTCAAACATTATTGGTTTGATGATATATTTACTAGTTAATTTAAAGAAAAGGAAATTTTTTATTTTATGGACATTAGAAACATTGCAATTATTGCGCACGTAGACCACGGCAAAACAAGTTTGGTTAACGCTTTGCTTAAACAAGGTGGTATTTTTAGGGACAATCAAGAAGTTCAAGATAGAGTTATGGATTCCAACGCTTTGGAGCGCGAACGCGGAATCACAATCTTGAGCAAAAACTGTTCCGCTTTTTTTGGCAACACAAAAATCAACATTGTTGACACTCCGGGACACGCAGACTTTGGTGGAGAAGTTGAGCGTGTGCTTAAAATGGTTGACGGAGTGCTTTTGGTTGTTGACGCATTTGAAGGGCCAATGCCACAAACTCGTTTTGTGCTTGAAAAGGCGCTTGAACTCAATTTAAAAGTTATCATCGTTATCAACAAAATTGACCGCCCAGATGCTCGTCTTGATGTTGTTGCTGATGAAGTGCTTGAATTGATGCTTGACCTTAATGCAACAGATGAGCAACTTATGTGCCCAATCATTTACGCAAGTGCGCGCACTGGCGTTGCAACAACCGACTATCACAAACCAGGCGCAGACATGAAACCTTTGTTTGAAGCAATCGTAAATTACATTGACCCACCAAAAATGGACACATCTGCACCTTTCCAAATGCTTGTTTCCAGCACAGAACAAAATGACTTTTTGGGTAAGTTGGCAGTTGGCAAAATTGAATCTGGCACACTCAAACTCAACCAAACAGTTTATGTTAAAAACTTTTTTGATGAAAACAAAAAATATCAAGGCAAAGCAGTTAACATCTTTAACTTTGATGGTTTAAAACGTGATCCTATTGAACTTGGCACAGCAGGCGATATTGTGTGCATCGCAGGTATTCCAGACATCACAATTGGCGACACAATCAGCGAAACTCCAGATATGGCAGCTCTTCCATTTGTTAAAATCAGCGAACCAAGTGTTGAAATGACATTTATGGTTAACGACAGCCCATTTGCCGGCAAGGAAGGTAAATATGTAACAAGCCGTCATCTTAAAGACAGGCTTTACAAAGAAGCAGTTAAAGATTTGTCCTTGCAAGTTAGCGATGGCGACACTGCTGACCAATTTAAAGTTCGTGGCAGGGGCGAAATGCACCTTTCCATTCTTATTGAAAATATGCGTCGTGATGGTTACGAATTTCAAGTTAGCCGTCCACGTGTGTTGTTCAAAAATATTGATGGTGTTAAATGTGAACCTATCGACAAACTTGTTATTGACGTGCCAGAAGATTGCGTTGGCGCAATCATGATGAGCATGGGTGTTAAAAAGGGTGAACTTATCAGCATGGCACCTATTGGCAGCCGTATGCGTTTGCAATTTTTAGTGCCAAGCCGTGGTTTGTTTGGATATAAATCTCAAATGTTAACCGACACTCGTGGTGAAGGTGTAATGAGTTTTGTGTTTGATAGTTATCAACCATATAAAGGCGACATTGAAGGCCGCAACTTTGGCTCGCTTATCAGTTACGAAACTGGCGAAGCAATCACTTATGGTTTGTTTAATGCTCAAGGTCGTGGCAGATTGCTTGTTGGCCCGGGCGACAAAGTTTATATGGGGCAAGTTGTTGGTGCAAATCCAAAAGGTGAAGATATTGTTGTTAACGTTTGCAAAAAGAAACAACTTACAAACACTCGTAGTAGTGCAAGCGATGATGCACTTAAACTTACACCAATCAAACCATTAACACTTGAAGAAGCACTTGAATTTATTGCCGATGACGAACTTGTGGAAATCACACCACTAAGCGTACGTATCAGAAAACGTATTTTGGATCATTCACTTCGTGCAAAATCAAGAAAACCAGTTGTGGAGGATTAATGAGACCTGTTGACCAACGTAACCAAACTTATAGCAATGCAATGAAGGTTGCCAAACGCATGGCAATCACCATTGTTTGCTGTTTGCCATTCTTGATAGTGTTTGCGTATCTCACTCGCAACATCATCACAAGCAATTTTTGGCAAATTTTTATCTTTGTTTGTGTTATGGGGGTGGCGGTGCTTGTTGAAGAACTTATATCCCGCGCAAAGGAAAAACGCAAAAAAGCACAAGAATTGCTTGAACCTAAAAAGGATATATTTAAATAAATTTATTTAAAGGAGTTTAGCCAATGGCAAAGGAAAAAATGGCAAGAATGTTGCCAAACGATTTGGAAGCAGAACAAAGTTTGTTGGGTTGCATGTTTTTGTCGCAAGATGTTTGCATGGAAGTGTTTTCTATGTTAAAACCAACCGACTTTTATTCCAACGCTCATCAAAAAATTTATGAAGCAATGTTGGACAACTATTCAAACAACGTTCCAGTTGACTACATCACAGTTAGCAAAGTGCTTACCAACAAGGGTGAGTTGGAAGAAGTTGGCGGTTTGGGTTATATCACTGACCTTACAAATTTTGTGCCCAGTGCTGCAAACTTTAAGCACTATGCAGATATTGTTAAAAACGATGGCACTTTGCGCCAAGTGATTGAAGCAAGCCAAAAAACAATCAATGATGCTTTTGAAGGCAAAACAGCAAAAGAAGTGCTTGAAACTGCAGAAAAAAACATTTTTGACATTGCTCAAACCAGACGCACAAGCGAACTTGAACACGTTAAAAAAGGTGTAACCGAAGTTATTGACCTTATGGAAAAACTTGCCATTGACCCAAATGCAAATATGGGTGTTAAGGTTGGTTTTCCAACACTTGACCGCATGACAAACGGTTTTAAAGATGGTGAGCTTATCATCATTGCCGCACGTCCGGGTATTGGTAAAACTACTTTGGCAGTTAACTTTGCAATTAATGCCGCACTTAAACACGGCAAGTCAATTGCTATGTTTGACCTTGAAATGTCCATGATGCAAGTTGCTCAAAGGTTTTTGTGCGCAACCAGCCGTGTGCCATTAAACGAAGTTAAAACTGGCACAAAAGATAACAATATTTGGAACACAATTTTTGAAACAAAAAAGATACTTGAAAACACAAATATTTATGTTGACGACACAACAAACATCAATCCAAATGAAATTTTGTCAAAATGCCGCAAGTTAAAGGCTCAACATGGGCTTGATATGGTTATTATTGACTATTTGCAATTGATGAAAAGTGAGCGTCCAAATAAAGACGGCAGCCGTCAACAAGAAGTTGCGGATTTAACTCGTAGCATCAAACTTGCCGCGCGTGAATTGCATGTACCAATAATTTTGCTTTCACAATTAAACCGTGATAGTGAAAAACAAAATCGTATGCCACAGTTGACTGACTTGCGTGAATCTGGCTCTATTGAACAAGATGCGGATATTGTTATGTTTATTTCTGACCAAAAAGCAGAAGCAGCACAAGAAAGTAATGATGATGCCCTTGATTATTCACTTGTTATTGCAAAACATCGTAATGGTGAACGCGGCATTATTCCAATTAAATTTAAAGGTGAGTATACTCAATTTTATGAGCCGGGCAAAGACACTCTTTACACCAAAAACACAAGCAAAGTGCAAAAAGATAATGTTATGACCGCGGTTGTTGACAAAGATATTGACGACGCATTTGGCGAATAAAGGCAATTATCAATCAAAAAGGAGAATTATATCAAGTGTGATATAATAATTCCTTAAAAGGAGAATTATTATGATTTTAGAACAAATCAAAAAAGACAATGTTCAAGCAATGAAAGACCACGATGCTTTGGCGCGTGCAATTTATGGTGTTGTTATGAACAAATGCTTGCTTGCTGGCATTGAACTTAAAAAGGACGGCAAGGAACTTACTGATGTGGACACAATCCAAATCATTCAAAAAACCATTAAAGAGTTAACCGAGGAAAAGGAAAACTATGTTAAAGCGGGCAACAGCGCGGAAGCTGAAAACATTGACCGTCAAAAAGCAATCATTGAAAAGTATTTGCCTAAAATGCTTGGAGAAGATGAAATCCGCAACATTATTGCAGGCCTTGACGACAAATCAATTCCAAGTGTTATGAAACACTTTAAAGCAAACTATGCTGGTCAAGTTGATATGGGATTGGTTAATCGTATCGCTCGCGGCTAAACATTGTAATTTTAAATTTTTTGCACAAACAAAGGGGTGAATTGTGGAAAAGTTAGTAAACACATCAAAAACGATACACGACAAAATCATAAAAACTATGATTAAACCACTTAAAAATGTGGAAATCAAGCAAATAATTGATTCTGGCAGTGGAAAAACAAGTGCAAGCATTTTGCTTAAATATTTTCCAACTGCACATGTTGATGCTATTGTTTATCCGGGTGATAACCGCAAAAAAAATCCATTGCAATCGGCAATTGGCAGCAACCGCTTGGAAGTGATTGAAACTGACATTTGTTCTTCTTGCATACGCAAAAAATATGATTTTTGTTTAATGCATTTGGTTTTGGGTGAAGCATCAAATTTTGGCAATTCGTTTGAAAATTTGTTTCACCAAATCATGGATATTCGCAGCAAGTATTTTTTGCTTGTGGATATTTGGGAAGACCCTTGCGTGCATTTTAGATATATTGAACAATATCTTAAAGAAAAAGGTTTTAAAATTATAAAGAAAAAGAAATTTCACAATCCACACCCAGAACATTATCCAAAAACAAAATTGGACAAATACAAACTTGAATTTGACAGCAAACATTACATGGCATATTTAATTGAAAAATTAAAATAAAACAAGGGTTTGTTGCGCGTTTAATAAAAAACAACACAAATCCGAAAAAACCAAAAAGGAGAAAAACGTGAAAAACACATTTTATATCACAACACCAATTTATTACCCAAGCAATAAATTAACACTTGGCAATTGTTACACAACTGTTGTGTGCGACAGTTTGGCAAGGTTTAATCGAATGTGCGGTAAAGATGTTTTTTACCTTACCGGGACTGATGAACATGGTCAAAAAATTGAAAAAAAAGCTTTGGCTTGCGGCAAACCAGAAATGGAATATCTTAACGAAATAATTGACGACACAAAAGCATTGTGGAAAATGCTTGATATTTCTTACGATAAATTTATCCGCACAACAGATGACTATCATGTTAAAACAGTGCAAAAAATCTTTAACAAGTTGTATGAAAAAGGTCAAATTTACAAATCTAGTTACAAGGGTCTATATTGCACCCCATGTGAAAGTTTTTGGACAGAAGAACAATTGATTGACGGCAAATGCCCAGACTGTGGCAGACCTGTTGAACCAATGGAAGAAGAAGCATATTTCTTCCGTTTGAGTGAGTATCAAGACAAAATTTTGAATTTGTACAAAACCAATCCAAACTTTTTGCGCCCACAATCTCGTGTTAATGAAATGATTAACAACTTTATCAAACCTGGGCTTAAAGATTTATGCGTTAGTCGCACAAGCGTTAAATGGGGCGTGCCAGTTGAGTTTGACCCAAAACACACAATCTATGTTTGGATTGACGCATTGCCAAACTATCTTTCAGCACTTGGTTATTTGCAAGATGACGAAACAAACTTTAACAAATTTTGGCCAGCGGACGTGCATGTTGTTGGCAAGGAGATTGTGCGTTTCCATGCAATCATTTGGCCAGCAATTTTGATGGCTCTTGACCTTCCTCTTCCAAAACAAATTTATGGACATGGTTGGCTTTTGTTTGGCAACGATAAACTCAGCAAATCAAAAGAAACAGGCAAAAAGGAAGTTGTCGACCCGCGTGTGCTTGTTGCGCGTTATGGCTTGGATAGTGTGCGCTTGTTTTTAACCAAAGAAATTCAGTTTGGTCAAGATGGACCATACAGCCAAGATTTGTTTTTGAATGCATTTAACACAAACCTTGCAAACGAATATGGCAACCTTGTGTCCCGCACATGTGGCATGATTGGCAAATATTTAAATGGCACTCTCAACAAAGCAGGTGAGTTGACAGAAATTGACAACACATTTGTGGCAGAAATCCGCAACAAACGTTCCAAGGTGTTTGAACAAATGGAAGATATCAATCCAAGTGGAGCATTGAACACTGTTTTTGAAATGTTCTCTCGCACCAATAAATATATTGACGAAACCGCACCATGGGTTTTGTTTAAGGAAGGCAATTTAGAGCGCATTAACACTGTTATGAATTTGATTAGTGAAGCAATCATCATTGCCAACACTTTGCTTTTGCCATTCTTAACTGACAAACCAAAAATGGTTTACGCAAATTGGGGTTTGCAACTGCCTACTTCATTCAACCAATATGCAGATTTTGGCTTTATTGCCAACAACACACCAGTTGTTAAAGGTGAAAATCTGTATCAACGCCTTGATATAAACAAAGAAATTGCCGAACTTAACGAAATTGCCAATGCATAATTTTAAAACCGCTAAATTAGGCGGTTTTTTGCTTGCTTTTTTGCTTTTTTGCTGGTATAATTACATTATATTTATATAATGTAAATTTTTGCTTTCTAGGCTTAATATTGCTTTTGTTTGGCAAATATTTAATTATATGTTATTTTGTGTAAACAACACGCAATTAAGGAGATTTTATGCAAGACGAATTAAAAGTTACCGCTGACTATGGCGCTTCTGCCATTCAAGTGTTGGAAGGGCTTGAACCTGTTCGCAAACGCCCAGGTATGTACATTGGCTCAACTGACGAGCGCGGGCTTCATCATTTGGTAACTGAAATTGTTGATAACTCTATCGACGAAGCATTGGCTGGCTACTGCAACGAAATTAATGTGGAAATCAATCCAGACGGTTCAGTTAGTGTAACCGATAACGGCCGTGGCATTCCAACCGGCATTCACGCTAAGGAAGGCATTTCTGCGGCAGAATTGGTTTTAACAAAATTGCACGCGGGTGGCAAATTTGGCGGTGGCGGATACAAAATTTCCGGCGGTTTGCACGGCGTTGGTCTTTCTGTTGTTAACGCACTTAGTGAAACCTTGTTGCTGGATATTTTCCAAAATGGGCATCACTATCATCAGGAATATCATCGTGGCATTCCAACCGATAGGCTTGCAATTGTGGGAGATGTTGACCCAGCAAAAACTGGCACAGAAGTTACTTTCAAACCAGACTATGAAATTTTTCCAGTAACCGAATTTAACTATGATTTGCTTAAATCTCGTTTGCGTGAAATTGCATTCCTTAACAAAGGCTTGCGCATAACAATCAAAGACGACCGCGAAGGCAAGGAACAAGAAAATTTGTACCAATTTATGGGAGGCATTCAAGAGTTTGTTGCTGACCTTACTGAAAACAAACAATGCGTGTTCCCAGAGCCTATTTATGTTGACAAAATTTATCATTACAAACGTAAAGATGAAAATGGTCAACCACAACCAGCAACAACGGAAATTGAATTCAGTTTTCAATACACCGACACTTACACCGAAAACATTCACAGTTATTGCAACAACATCAACACAGAAGAAGGCGGCAAACACGTTGACGGCTTTAAAAACAGTTTGATGAAGATTATCAACGACTATGCAGTTGAAAACAAAATGCTTAAAGAAAAACAAAAACTTTCAGGCGAAGACACTCGCGAAGGCATTGTTGCAGTTATCTCTGTTAAGGTTGAAGAACCTCAATTTGAAGGTCAAACCAAAACAAAACTTGGCACAGATGAAATTAGGACATTTGTTGGCAAGGCAATGGAAGAAACATTCAAAGATTATTTGGAAGAACACCCAAAAGAAAGTAAGGACCTTATCAACAAATGTTTGCTTTCTCAACGTGCAAGGGAAGCAGCCCGCAACGCGCGTGAAGACACAAGGCGTAAGTCTGCTTTGGAAGTTTCAACTCTTCCAGGCAAATTGGCAGATTGCAGCAGCAAAAATGCCAGTGAATGTGAAATCTTTATCGTCGAAGGTGATTCAGCGGGCGGTACTGCAAAAAATTGCCGTGACAGGCACTATCAAGCAATTTTGCCATTGCGTGGTAAAATTTTGAATGTTGAAAAAACAAGGCTCACTCGTGCGCTTGAAAATGAAGAAATCAAATCTATGATAACCGCTTTTGGTTGCGGAATTTATGAAAACTGCGACCCTAAAAAATTGCGTTATGACAAAATTATCATCATGACCGATGCCGATGTGGATGGTAGCCATATTGAAATTTTGATGTTGACATTCTTCTTTAGATATATGCGTCCACTTGTTGAAGAAGGGCACATTTACGTTGCTCAACCACCACTTTATCGTGTGCAACGTGGCAAACAAATTAATTACTATTTCAGTGAAGAAGAAAAAGAAGCCGCTTTGGCTGGCGGAGATAAGGGCTACGAAGTTCAACGTTACAAAGGTCTTGGTGAAATGGATACAGATCAACTTTGGGACACAACAATGAACCCAAAAACTCGTACTCTTAAAAAGGTTGTTATGAGTGACGCTTTGGCGTGCAACGAAGTGTTTGACTTGCTTATGGGCGACCGCGTTGATGGCAGACGTGAGTTTATTGAACAACACGCAACATTGGTTAAAGATTTGGATATTTAGTTAGGCAAAAAAGGAAAATATTATGTCAGAAATTTTTGAAAAAATCGACAACACAAAATACATTGATATCGATGTGGAACACGAAATGAAAGAATCGTTTATTGCGTATGCAATGGCGGTTAATGTTTCGCGTGCTATTCCTGATGTGCGCGATGGCCTTAAACCTGTTCATCGCCGTATTTTGTACTCGATGAACGAAATCGGTTTAACTTGCGACAAACCGTTTAGAAAATGCGCCAAAATCGTAGGTGATGTGCTTGGTAAATATCACCCACATGGCGACAGTTCAGTTTATGATGCACTTGTCCGTTTGGCACAAGATTTCACTATTAATGAGCCGCTTATTGACGGGCACGGAAACTTTGGCTCGGTGGACGGCGATGGCGCTGCTGCTTATCGTTACACGGAAGCACGTTTAAGCAAAGTTGCAAGTGAACTTTTGCGTGATATCGACAAGGACACTGTTGACTTTTATCCAAACTTTGATGGAACTGCTTTGCAACCAAGAGTTTTGCCAAGCCGTTTTCCAAACTTATTGGTTAATGGCAGTGATGGTATTGCAGTTGGTATGGCAACAAATATTCCACCACACAACCTTAACGAAGTTATTGATGCAGTTATTGCAATGATAGACAATCCAAATATCACAATTGATGAATTGTGTGAAATTATTCCAGCACCTGATTTCCCAACCGGTGGCGAAATTTTGGCAAACAATGCCATTAAGGAAGCGTATCGCACTGGTCGTGGTGGCGTTGTTATGCGTGCAAAAGCAGATATTGAAAGTTACGATAACGGCAAACGTTGGCGCATTGTTGTAACAGCAATTCCTTATCAAGTTAACAAGGCACGTTTGATTCAACAAATTGCAAATTTGGTTAAAGACAAAAAGATAGATGGCATAAGCGACTTGCGTGATGAATCTGGCAGAGAAGGTATGCGTATTGTTATTGAACTTAAAAAGGACGCAACACCACAAATTGTGCTTAATTTGCTTTACAAACAAACACAATTGCAACTAAGTAGCGGCATAATTATGCTTGCTCTTGTTGACAACCGCCCAAAGATACTCAATTTGCAAGAAGTTTTGTTTAACTATCTCCAATTCCAACGCGAAGTTATCACTCGTCGCACACAATATGACCTCAAAAAGGCAGAAGAACGTGCACATATTTTGGAAGGTTTGGTTGTTGCAGTTAACAATATTGATGAAGTTATTGCAATCATCAAAAAGAGCACAGATAAAGTTGCAGCATCAACCAGTTTGCAAGACCGCTTTGGTTTGACTGACCGTCAAGCAAACGCTATTTTGGAAATGAAGTTGAGCAGGCTCACTGGTTTGGAAGTTGAAAAGCTTAAAGCAGAATGTGCAGAACTTGAAAAAACCATTGTTGAACTCAAAGCAATTTTGGCAGATCCTGCAAAAATCAACCAAATCATTCGTGATGAACTTACAGAAATCAAAAACAAATATCCAACACCAAGAAAAACAAAAATCATTATGGATTACAGCGACATTGATATTGGCGATTTAATTGAAAAACATGATGTTGTTTTGTCACTTACAAACCAAGGTTATGTAAAACGTTTGCCAGTTAGTGAATACAAATCTCAACACCGTGGTGGTCGAGGCGTAAACGCTCACAAAACCAAGGAAGAAGATTTTGTTACAGATATGTTTGTGCTTAACAGCCATGACAATGTTATGTTCTTCAGCAACAAAGGCAAAGTTTATGTGCTCAAAGCATATATGATTCCAGAAGCAGGCAGACAAAACAAAGGGCGTGCTCTCATCAACTTGCTTCCACTTGAACCAGATGAAAAAATCAACACAATTTTGAAGTTTGATTACAACGAAAACAAAAATTTAATCATCGCAACTAAAAAAGGTTTAATTAAAAAGACAAAGTTAACTGAATTTGCTCAAGTGCGCAAAAATGGTAAGATTGCAATCAAATTGTTGGAAGGCGACAGTTTGGTTAGCGCAAAACTTGTTGAACCAAAACAAGAATTGTTAATGGTTGCAGACAACGGCAAGGCGTTGCGTTTTAGCGAATCTAGCGTACGCAATTTGGGGCGTACAAGTCGTGGCGTAAGGTCAATGAAAATTGGCGCGGACGAAAATATTGTTGACATGATTGTGCTTGACCCAACACTTGATGTGTTGACCGTAACAGAAAAGGGCTATGCAAAACGCAGTAGACCAGAAGATTATCGTTTGCAAGGCAGACGTGGCAAAGGTATTAAAGCGGGTGCGTTTAACGAAAAAACAGGCAAAGTTGTTGCACTTAAAAATGTTTGTGCAGACAGCGACGATATTTTGGCAATTTCTGGTGACGGCGTAATGATAAGAACAAATGCTGATTCAATCAATTTGGTTGGCAGAACAAGCCTTGGTGTTCGTCTTATGAAAGTGAGCGAAAATGATTCTGTTGTAAGTGTTGCAATTGTTGCACGTGCGGAAGAAGAAAATGTTGATGAAACACCAGTTGAACAACAAGAAGATTCAACCTTGCTTGATGAAGCAGAAGTTACAACCGATTCATCAACGGACCAAGAAGATTTTGAATAAATTAACTTAAAAATTAAAAACAAAAAGAGAGTTTAATTGCTCTCTTTTTTGTTAATAAAGTGAAATGTATTATTGTTAAAAAATTGTCTTTAATTAAATCATAATGCCTACAATTTTTAATTAATTATATAATTTATTGTTTTTTAACTAAATTAAGTTGCAAATTAATTTAAATTTTTTGTTTGCTTTTAGTGTTGAATATTAGTATAATATTTTAAAATTATAATTATTTTAATGAAATTCAATTTTATTATCTTTTGTAAAGTTAATCATTAATTTACACACTGTTAGTATTTAAATGCTTGAATGGGAATAATTTATATTATGACAAAACGCAAATATCTTCGCTTAATAATTTTATTTATGTTGATTGTTTCAATATTTTGTTTGTCTGCTTGTTCGTCAATAAACGCCACAACTCAAATCAATGATGACGGCACAATTGATGAATATGTTGTTGTCAACATCGATGACAATGATTTAATAAATCAAGGTTATTCATCATCACAAATATTATCACTTAAGACAGATGTTCAAGATATTGGCACAAACGCAAGCAAAAAGCTTTGCAATGAATTTAATTCCCGTGTTCAAACAGCCATTTTGCTTGCAACAACGCAAGATGAAATTGATGAACTTAAATCATATTTAAATGGAGTTACAGCATTAAAGGGGAACTCTGCCAACGCTCTTGTGTTTGGCATAAGATTTAAAAATGCAAGTGTTTATAGATATTATTACAACATATTCACTTATCAAGCACCAAATTATAAATATGAAAAACATTTTCTTTACACAAAAGTGTATTATTACGGATTGACGATGTACGCTGATTATACATCACTTTACAATTCAATTAAAGCGGAACTTTCGGCGCAATATCCAGAAATTGTTGCCAACAACAAAGCACAATTGAGTTACACTTACGAAACTGACATGCGACGTGAGCATAGCGATGCGGATTATATCACAAGCAAAAACGGCAAATATTATCACACTTGGATTGTTGATAATGATGATTTTGAAAAGCCAGTTATGATTTATTACAACATTGCAAATTCTGGCAATTGCATTTTGATTTGCATAGGCTTAACAATTGTGCTTTGTGGCATATTGTTGATGATTGCATTAATAATTGAAAAATGTAAAAACAAAAAATCCAAGCATATTTAAATGATAAAAAATCCACATTAAAGTGGATTTTTTATGTGTGCAAAAATGTGGTGTTTGCCATTTTTAGTGCTTTTAAAGGCAAACAAAATAAAATCAAATTTTACCAATCGTTACGTTTGCTGTTGATTTTTATGTCGTCGTAAAATTGCAAATATTTGTCTGCAAAAGAGTTGGAACTTGCTTTGTCATGTGGCACAACTTTGCCCAAAGACTTACTATATTTTGTTTTGGATTTTGGCAATTTTTTTAGTATTTTAACTTTAGACATAATACCTTCTTTAATATTATTTACAAAATAATTATACATTAAAAACACCAATTTGTAAACATTAAAATTAAAATTAATTTGAAATAAAATAATGTTGTTAAAAAAATAATAATTAAATTAAAATAAAAATGCAAAAATTAAATCAAAATAAAAAAATAATAATGCAAAAATAAAATAAAAAAATATAAAAATTAAATAAATTCAATTTAAATAATAAAAAAATCCACTTTTAAGTGAATTTTTTTAATTTATTTTAAATTATTAAATTTTAAATTGCAATTTGATTGTCTTTTGTTTTAAATGCTTTTAATCGTTTTTCATTAAATGGACTTAAAACAACTTGATTTGTTTTTAATGATTTTTGCACATCAATAATTCGTTGATTGCTTGAACCTTTAAATCTCAAAGTTATGTCCTTTTTTTCTTCAACAAATTCGCCGTCAACCAAAATATCAATTTGGTTCAACAGTTCTTTTGTCCAAGGGCAAAAAGCTCTGCTTGGAGATGTTAATTGCTCCCATGTGTAGCCAGAGTAACACCAAATTGTTTTGTTTGGATAAGTTGCTTTAACTCTTTTAACAAAATCAATCAAGCCTTTTTGATTTGCAGGTTCCATAGGTTCGCCACCCAACAAAGTCAACCCATTGATATAATTGGGTTTTAAACTTTCAATGATTTTGTTTTGCACAGCTTCATCAAAAATTTTGCCATAATTAAAATCCCAAGTTTCTTTATTAAAACAATTTTTGCAATGATGTGTGCAGCCACTCACAAACAGAGAAGTTCTAATGCCTTCTCCGTTTGCAATGTCGTTAAATTTAATGTTTGAATAATTCATGTTAAATCTCGTTAAATGTTTAGAATTTTAATAAATTAAATTAAAATTAATATTTTTTGCAATTTTAATTTAAATTTTGATTATTTTTTAATATTTTTATAAGTGGAGCACACGGTCACGGATTTCTTGTGTTCTGCCTTGGTTCCAAAATTGGCTGCCAATGTAACCACAAGTACGCCTTGCAACATTCATTTTTGTTTGGTCTTTATTGCCACAATTTGGGCAGACCCAAATCAATTTTCCATCTTTATCTTCTTCAATTTGAATTTCACCATCATAGCCACAAACTTGGCAGTAGTCAGATTTCGTGTTGAGTTCAGCATACATAATGTTGTCATAAATAAATTTCATAACTTGAAGCACTGCTTCAATATTGTTTTGCATGTTTGGCACTTCAACATAACTGATTGCACCACCTGGGCTCAATGCTTGGAATTCGCTTTCCAAAGCAAGTTTGCTAAACGCGTCAATAGGTTCGGTTACATGCACATGGTAGCTATTTGTAATGTAGTTTTTGTCTGTTACTCCTGGAATAATGCCAAATCTGCGTTGCAAGCATTTTGCAAATTTGTAAGTTGTGCTTTCAAGCGGAGTGCCGTAAAGTGAATAGTCGATGTTTTCTGCTTCCTTCCACTTTTTGGTGTATTCATTCAACTTGCGCATGATTTGAAGTCCTAGTTCTTTTCCTTCTGGCTCTGTTAACTTTTTGCCAATCAAATAGTAAACAGTTTCCCAAAGACCGGCGTAACCAAGAGAAATTGTGGAGTATCCACCATGCAAATATTTGTCAATTGTTTCACCGGGTTTAAGCCTTGTCAATGCGCCATGTTGCCACAAAATTGGGGCAGCGTCACTTAAAGTGCCTGTCAATCTTTCATGTCTGCATTGCAATGCACGATGGCAAAGTTCCATACGTTCATCAAAGATTTTCCAAAATTCTTTCATATCTTTGTGGCTGGAAAGGGCAATATCAATCAAGTTTACTGTAACAACACCTTGGTTGAAACGTCCATAATATTTTGGCTTTCCGTTTTCATCAATAAAAGGTGTTAAGAAGCTGCGGCAACCCATGCAAGTGTAACAATGGCCTTCACCATTTTTGTCCACTTTAAGTTCAAGCATTTTCTTTTCACTTATATAGTCTGGCACAAGTCGTTTTGCTGTGCATTTTGCTGCAAGTTCAGTTAAATAGTAATATTTGCTTTCTGGATAAATATTGTTTTCTTCCAAAACGTAAATAAGTTTTGGGAAGGCAGGGGTAACCCAAACGCCTTTTTCATTTTTAACACCTTGATAGCGTTGTTCAAGCACTTCTTCAATAATCATTGCCAAATCTTCGCGCTCGCGTTCGTTTTTAGCTTCGCCCAAATACATAAACACTGTGATGAAAGGTGCTTGTCCGTTGGTTGTCATAAGTGTAATAACTTGGTATTGCAAAATTTGCACACCACGATTAATCTCTTGACGAACTCTTTTTTCTGTTATTTTGTGAACAAGGGCTTCATCAACATTTTTGTCACCACACGCTTCTTTAAGTTCTTCTTCAACCTGTTTGCGGATTTTTTGACGAGAAACTTCAACAAATGGAGCAAGGTGAGCAAGGCTTATGCTTTGACCGCCATATTGACTTGATGCAACTTGTGCAACAATTTGTGTTGCAATGTTACATGCAGTTGAAAACGAATGTGGACGTTCAATCATTGTGTTTGAAATAACTGTTCCATTTTGAAGCATGTCTTCCAAGTTGACTAAATCGCAATTGTGCATACGTTGTGCAAAATAGTCTGCATCATGGAAGTGAATCAAACCTTCTTCATGAGCTTTCCAAATATCTTCAGGGAGCAAAAATCTTTTTGTAAGGTCTTTTGACATTTCACCAGCCATATAATCACGTTGGACACTGTTAACAGTTGGATTTTTGTTGCTGTTTTCTTGTTTAACTTCTTCATTTTGACAATCAATAAGCGCAAAAACCTTGTCGTCGGTTGTGTTTTTTTGGCGGGCAATTTGCCTATCATATCTATAAGTTATATAATGTTTTGCAACATCAAATTTACCTTCCCCCATAATGGCAAATTCAACCATATCTTGAATTTCTTCCACACCAACAGCACGACCCAAACCTTCACATTCTTTGGTTACATCAGCCACAATTTTGTCAATTTGAGCTTCGGACAACATTTTGTCTGGGTCTTCCATAGAACTACTTGCTTTGCCAACGGCAATCTTGATTTTGTTTGAGTCAAATACAACTTCTTTACCGTTTCGCTTAATAACTTTCATAAATTTTTCTCCCTTTTGTATGCTAAATTTTGTGTTAAAATGCACAATATTTTTTCATTATGATTTTAACTTAAAGCCATTTTTCTTGACTTCTTGACACCATTATACTAAACTAAAAGTGTAAAAAGTGTTGTTTTAACAACAAAAAACACAATTTTTTGTAATTTTTCAAACTCAATTGTGTGGTTAAAGTGTTATCCACCAAATATCTAGGAATCAAAAATTTTGATGTCGAAATATAGCAAACAAGAAGAACTATCTCAAACAAAAATCTTTGCCTATTCAAATGAATTTGAGTGTCAGTAATAACCCATTTAGCAAGCAAAATGGCTTGTTGCCTGACAAATAAAGGAGAAAACTATGGAGTATTTTAAAGAATTATCACAAACAAAAATCTTTGCCTATTCAAATGAATTTGAGTGTCAGGCAATGATGTTTTGTTTTAAAACCAGATTTAAAACTTTTGAAAAACACCAGCATATTGTCACGCAGGGAGAACCGATGTCTGATGTTGTGTTGATTGTTAAGGGTTGTGCAAAAATAGAAAATTTGGATAATTTGGGCAATATCAATATTTTAACACAATTAAATGCGGGTGAGGCATATGGTTTGGAAACTGCTTATGCTGGAGATGTCAACTATAAGGACAGTTTGATTGCAACAGAAAAAACATTGGTGTTATTTATGAATAGGTATAGATTGTTAAATCAGTGTGATAATCGTTGCAAACGTCATGAAATAATCATAAAAAAAATCAACCAAATGATTGCTGAAAACAATATTGAGTTGCAAAACAAATTGTCATATTTAACAAAAAAAACAATCAGGGAAAAATTGATGTCATATTTTTTGCATATGACAGAAAAATCAAAAAGTGATTATTTTGAAATACCATTTAATGTAACTGAACTTGCAAACTATCTTTCAGTTGACCGCAGTGCTCTTTCCAACGAATTGGGCAAAATGAAAAAGGAAAACATTATTGATTACGACAAGCGTCAGTATCGTTTGATAAAAAAAATTATTTAAACTAATTGAATTTTAAATAGCAATAACAAATCTTTAACATAAAAGGATATCAAAAAAACCAAAAGAAATTTTGGTCTTTTTGTTGAAGTGTTAATCTTATATTAATTGATTAGAATAAAAAGTGATAAATAAGTGCGTAAAACATTTGATTTTATTTTTTTGTTAAGCAAACGCAAGTTTCAACACTAACAGTGTTTGGAAACATATCAAACGGCGTAATTGAAATTATTTTATAATTGTCAACAATTTCTCTCAAATCTTTTGCAAGGGCAATAGGATTGCAAGAAACATAAATAATATTTTCAATTCCATTAATGGCCTGCATCACATGTTTTCCACAACCTTTTTTGCTTGGGTCAATAACCAAAGTGTTGCAAACTTCATCGTTTTTGTTTTTTGAATTTTTGCTTAAATTTTTAAAATTATCAAAAAAATCTCCACAAATATTTGTTAAATTTGCAATTTTATTGCATTTTTTCAAATTTTCTGCATCGATATGTGCTGATTTGTTTATTTCAATGCCATAAACATGTTTGGCTTTTTTTGCAATAATTGCACTCAAAACGCCAGCACCACTGTAACCATTTACCACAACATCGTTGTTGTTAATCAAACTCAAAATGTGATTGTAAAGTTTTGTTTGAATGTCCAAGTTGGTTTGAAAAAAGCTGTCAACTGTTAACTGCAATTTTAGTGGGTTATCCATTTCAATTTTTTCAATGCCACCAATATGTAAAATGTGATTGGTTAACACAACAGAATCATTGCGCGGATTGATAACATTAAACAAACCAAAGTTTTTAGTGTTCAATTGCAAATATTCAAACAATGCGGTTAAATTTTGCTTTGTTCTTGTAACAATTGCAATCAAGGTTTGATGGTTTAAATTCCTTATCACAATGTTTTTAAGCCCGTCAATGTTGTTTGTTTTTAAAAAGGCTTTAATCAACGCAAAAGTGTGGTTTATTTCATCATTTGCAAGCGGGCAGAATTCCACATCAACTAAATTTAAACTTGATTTTTGTTTAAAACCTTGTTGTGATTCGGAACAGGAAAAACTAATCTTGTTTCTATAATTATATTGTTTGTTACAGCCAATTGTGTTTTCAACATCGCAATCAATATTTGCAACCTTTTTAAGTGTGGATTTAACCAATTCTTTTTTAAAATTCAATTGTTCGCCATAAGAAATATGTTGCAAATCACAACCGCCACAAACACCAAAATAAGGGCAAACTGGAACTTGCCTTTTGCTTGACGGGGTGATGATTTTTGTAAGTTTTGCTTGGGCGTAATTGCCAAAATCTTTTGTTATTTCGCATTCAACAATTTCGCCTTTTATGGCTTCAGGTATAAACAAAACTTTTCCATCAAACAAGCCTACGCCTTCACCATTCATTCCTAGATTTAAAATTTCAACTTTCATACTTTGTTATTCTATCATAATGTGCTGAAAATTACAAATAATAAAACAAAATTAAAAAGCAGTAAATTGTAATGGTATCTTAACAAAAAATCAACAAATGTTAACAAAATGTCAAATATCACATCGTTTTGATTGTCAACAATTAAAATTTTTATTATAATAATTTTGTTAAAATAAGGAGACTCTATGGTTAAAGTAGGATTGGTGGTTGATGATTCTGGGGCAATAACGCCTGAAGAACTTAAAAAAGCAAAAGTTTGCAAGTTTATTCATACACCATATATTATTAATTCAGACATTTGTGAAGAAGGCGAAAACATGTCCCGCTCTGAATTTTTTAATTTTCTTAACGATAAAACAACACATGTAAGCACTTCACAACCAAACATAGAAATAGTTAAAGATGCTTGGCGTGAAGCGTTAAAAGAGTATGATGAAGTTGTTTATGTTTGCTTGTCCAGCGGTTTAAGTGAAGGTTGCAACTCGGCAATAAATGCCAGCCACACAGAAGAGTTTGAAGGCAAAGTTTTTGTTGCAAACACACAACGTGTTTCATATATGAACAAGGTTAGCATGTTTGAAGCTAGTATTTTGATTGAACAAGGCAAAACTGGCAGTGAAATTAAAAAGTATTTGGAAGAACATCGCGGAGAAGCAGGGGCATATATTGCAGTTGATACATTAAAATTTTTAAAGAAGGGCGGAAGAATCACTCCTGCTGCAGCAATGATTGGTTCGATTTTAAACATCAAACCAATTTTGCAAGTTCATGGTGGCAAGTTGGACGCTTATGCAAAAGTTATGTCCATGCGTCAAGCAAAAGCAAAAATTATTCAAGCAACATGCAAAGAAGTTCAAGATAGATTTGCAGAGGAATTAAAGCAAGGTTTGGTTTGCGTTAGCATTGCACACACCTATCAAGATTTGGACGATCCGGAATTGAAACAATTTAAGCAAGAAGTTGTTGACCAATGCAAAGATATGCCATTTTTCACAATGGATTCATTGCCATTGTTTGTTGCTTGCCACACAGGGCCAAAGGCACTTGCTGTTGGTTATGCTGTTGATAGACTTGGTGTAAGAGAAAAATTTGGCTTAAAATAAAACTGCAAAAAATTAAAAAAATTTATTAAAATTTAATAAAAAACTTAAAAAATAAGATAAAAATGTAATTTTTAATAAAAATATTAAAAAAGAGATGGTGTTTATCTCTTTTTTTGTGTTGATTTTATTGGTTTTTTATTTAAAATTATTGATTATATTTAAAATAATTTCATGAGTTTTAAATGTAAAAAAAATTAAAATATTAATTAAATTTGGTTTTGTTATATGTGTGGTTCATAACTGACAAAATGGTTTTAAAGCTATCATCGGTTGCTGATTTGTTGAAATGAGTTTTTCCACATTTCGAGCACAAGTATTTAATTTTGTATCCTTTTTTGCTATCAATCTCAATGTCGATAGGAAACATTTTTCCCAAGCAAGTGTTTGCTCTATCTCCCGGATTGATGTCAATATGAATTGATGTTAAGCAATAAGGGCAATGGTCGCGAGAAGTGTAACCCAAAGGTTCAACATTTTTGCCACAATGTGCACAAACAAAACCGTTATCATTTTTAGTAAAATTTTTCATATCTTTAGTGTAATAACAAAATAAAAGTTTGTCAATATTAACCAAATCAAATTGTATATATTTGTTTACAAATTTTGAATTTTGTGTTAATGTTTTAATAGTGGTAAAAACATATTAACATTATTTTGCAATCCACAAAGGAGTGAAATATGAAAAAGCGCAAGCCATTTTTGGTTAGACTATTAATTTGGTTATTAAGCATTGTTTTAACATTGGTTTTGATTGTTGCTGTTTGTTGCATATATGTCAACAAAAAATATGGCATTAATTTGTTTGAAACATATGCACAAGTTAAAAAATTATCAACGCCAGTTGATGAAAATACAAAATTTACAAACAAATTTTCAAGCGATGATATGGCGTCAGCGCAAACAACTGTCAATGCAAAAATTGCAGGGTTGATTACGTACACTGAAGCAGATGGCTACAAAATATCTGGAGATGGATTAACTGCGGATTCAAACTTAACACAAGATTTGTTGATTAGTGATAAACAATTGGCTGCAATTTCAAACACTCTAATGAATAATAGTGAAGATGGTGTTTATTTGGACTTTAATGGCGACAAGGCAAAAGTGGAATTGGTTCAAATTAAGTTTGATAATATTGACAATTTAACTGGCAATGCTGACATTAATATTGTTGTTAAAATAGACTTTTCGTTTTTGCAAGGGAAAATGCAAAATTTCCCATTTAGTTTGTTTAAATCATATGTCCCAAAAACTGTTTATATATCATCTACAACCACAATCTTGAAGGGTGCAACTCCATTTGCTTACACAGTTAAAAGCAAAGAGATTACAATTAACAATTTGGATAAAGCGGAAACAGAAAATTTGATTAAAACATTAGATTTGGTTGCGAAAATTGGAACGGTTGATGATTTGAATTTGATGGTAGGCGAGCAGTTTGCAAATTTGCTTATTGGCAATGAATCAAACACAGGTGGCTTTGCTTACTCATTAAAAGATTTGGGCGCAAATGATTATTCATTTCTAAACAAAGAGGGTGTTAATTATTTTGTTATCAAACCATAATAACAATAATTAGAGTGTAAGTATAGTATAAAATACACAATATATTGTATAATTGATAAATTATTAAAGGATAGATATGAAAAAGAAAATTATTATAAGTTTTATTTTGGCGATATTGCTTTCAGTTGCTCTTCCAGCTGGCGTTGTGGTTACCATTGCTTTTGCGTCTAAACCATTATTATTAAGTTTGGGCATTGTTTTGATAGCTGTTGGCTTTTATGGTTGTCCATTTGCATGGTTGCATTTTGCAAATTTAAAAACAAAACAAAATTTGTGCACATTAGTGATAGATGAAAACATTCAAGATGTTGAAGAACTTGCAAGGCTTAAAAATGTAAATACGGAAGAAATGTTGAAGCAGTTAAAAGAATTAATCAATGGCAGATATTTGCAAGGATACATTATTGTTGAAGATAAATATATTGTAAAAAACAATTCCAAAACATTAACTCAACAAGAACTTGTGCACAAAAACAAAAAACTTGATGTTTTGACATGCACTGGTTGCGGTGCTCCTGTGGAAGCTTTTGAAGGTGAAAAATCTGTTTGTCCATATTGTGGCAGAGCAATAAAAAAATAAAAGTTGATTACACTTAAAACCCAAATTGCATATTCTAATATAAAGGGTCGAATAGACATACCAAGGAGGAATATGCCTCAAATAGTTTTGGGTTTTTTTGTGCCATTTGTGGGCACTGTTTTGGGTGCTGGTTTGGTGTTTTTTTTAAAAAGCAATATGAATGAAAAATTTGACCAATCATTAATTGGTTTGGCGGCTGGAATGATGATGTCTGCTTCAATTTGGTCGTTAATATTGCCAGCAATACAGATGACAAATCAAAGTTCAAGTTTGTTTTGGTTGCCATGCGCAATTGGCTTTTGTTGCGGCGTTTTGTTTTTGATTGTGGTGGAAATTGTTTCAATTAAATTTGAAAATTCACAAAATGTCAAGCGTAAAAAAAGAGTGAGTGTTTTCAACAACAAAAAAACAGGCAGAATGATGCTTGCAATAACAATTCACAATATTCCAGAAGGTTTAGCTGTCGGTGTTGCACTTGCTGGGGCGTTTTACGGCGACGCAGTTATTAGTTTAACCAGTGCTTTAACTTTGGCTGTTGGCATAGGCATACAAAATTTTCCAGATGGAGCAATGGTTTCTTTGCCGCTTTATGCTGACGGATATTCAAAATCAAAGTCGTTTTGGCTTGGCGTGTTGTCCGCGGTTTTGGAGCTGGTTAGTGCAATCGTTGCATTTTTCTTAACTGAAATTTTTAACACAATTTTGCCATTTGTTTTGGCTTTTGCTGGTGGAACAACAATTTTTGTTGTGGTTAAAGATTTGGTTCCATCATCACAATCTGGCAAATATAATCTTTTGGCAACATTGGCTTTTGTGTTGGGATTTTTGATTATGATGGTTATGGATATGGCTATATGATTTTTAAAATTAATTTGCAACCATATTAACTTTTTAAAAACTTTTACTGGAAAATTTAAAAAATTTTAATTATTTTTATTAAAAATATAAATTTTTTGTGTTTTTTAATTAATTTATGTTAATTTTTTTAATTTAACTTAAATTTTTAAAACACATTTTATAATTGCTTTGTTAAAATAATTTGTGATATAATAAAATTATGAAAAATAAAACTTTGTTTATAGGTATTGTTATTGCAATAATCGTCAATATAATATTTTTGGTTTGTGGTGTTCTTTTTGCTGTTTGTGGATATAGGTCGCCTTATGTGGCATTGTTTATAACTTCACTTATGTTTGCTTATCACACCGATGTGAGAATTTTGATTGGGAAATTTTTCACTTTAACAAAAAACAAAATAAATGTTAACAAAAAAATATTTGAGATTAAGGAAAATGAGTTTGCTTTTTTGTCAAAACTCGGGGTTAAAAGATGGAAGGATAACTTCATTGCACTTTACAAAAATCAATTTATTTTAAAAAATACAAGAGATAAAAATCAAATTAAGAAAGTTTTAAAAAACAACATATGTGCAGAAATTGTGCACTGGGTTGGCTTTTTTGTGGGATTTTTTGCAATTTTGATTGGTTGTTTGATTTCTGTTGATGAGTTGTGGCTTTACATAATCACTGCGGTATTGACATCTTTGCTTGTAGATTTGCCACCTATCTTAATTCAGCGCTATAACAGATTTAGGTTGCAAAAGATATACAAATCTTTGAAATAAAGAAAATATTAAAATTGTTTTATCAACCGCGTAATGCTTTTAATGAAAAAGTTGAATTATCATGTTTTTGGTAAAATTTAAATTGTTTGACAAATAATTTGTTCTTTAATATAATTATTGAATTAAATTAAACAATGCAGCTAATGATTGCAAAATTAAGGAGAAATTGATGAAAGTTGGCATTATTGGAACAGGACGTTGGGCTTCAACTATGGCATGGCTTTGCGCACAAAATGGGCACAATGTTCTTGCTTGGGAAAAGATTTTTGAAGGAAAAACAGAAAGTGATTTTTTTAAAACAAAAAAGAACAATTATGTTGACCTAACAAATTACGATAAATTAAATTTTACTCACGACCTGGAAAAGGTTTTAAATTTTGGAGATTATGTAATTATTTCCATTTTAAGCCAAAGCGTGGACGAATTGATGCAAGATGTTAAAAAAGTGAAAGGCTATGAAAACAAACATTACATTCTTGCGATGAAAGGCATTGAACAAACCACAGGCAGAACTTTAAGCGAAATTTTGCTTGCAAATGGGGTGAACAAACAAAACATTTGTGTGCTTGCTGGTCCCGGTCACCCACAATCAATTGTAAAAGGCGAAAAAACTCACATGGTTGTTGCTGGGTATGACAGTGAAAGGGCAAAAAAAGTTAGCAAAATTTTAAGCAACGAAAATTACAAATTGTTCCCTTTGCATGATGTTAAAGGTGTTGAAATTTGCGCAGCTGCCAAAAATGTTTATGGTGGACTGGGTGGCATGTGTGTTGGTTCAAAAAATGACACTTTGCGTGGTTCACTTATGTGTGCAAGTTTGGCGGAAATGGAAAATTATTTGGATGCAATGCAATGCATACCAACAACTGCAAGACGCTTGCCTTTGCTTGGCGATTATGATGCTACAATGTACGATAACAATAGTCACAACTTAACTTACGGCATTGAAGTTGTTAAGCAAAACACACCAAACCCACAATTGCCTTTTGTTTCAATTGAAGGCAAACAAGCGGTAACAGGCTTAATCAAACGCATGATAAATTACAACAATCAAGTGAGCGATGCAATGCAATTGAGAGCATACTTGCTTGAAACTTATCAAAGTATAATTGATGGTCAAATTGAACCAGTTAAAGCGGTTAATGAAATTGAAAAAGCAATCACAAAAGTTTATGCTCTTGATGAACTCCGCCAATAGATTACTTTTTAAATTTTTAGCAGTTGATGTGCATTTTATGCTTTAAATCAGAGTGAAAGATGATTTTAAACAAAAACTAAAAAATACTTAATAAAAACTAACAAACTAACAAAAAAAGGCTGCAATTATGCAGTCTTTTTTGTAAACTAACTCCCAGATAGTATGATGTATTTTTATTTTTTTAATAAAATGCAAGTTATGGGGAATATTTTATATAATTTTTACACCCAAAAATCACAATATTTGAAAAAAATATAGTAAATTCCTTTATTTGTTAGAGCCTTTTTATTGTTATTTTAATTGAGTAAAATGGACATTATGCTATGTATCCATTTTGCATTAGCCAAATGGCAAATTTTGACATTGAGGCAAAACCAGTTTTTTCTAAAATCAGTGTTATTGTGTTTTTAATTGTGGACTCAGAAAAGGACAACTTTTGTGCAATCTCTTTTCGATTGTTGCCTTGACAATATAGTCTTACAATATTGAGTTCGTTGTCAGTTAAATTTTTCAAAAAAGAAATTTCTTCTCTTTTGCTTATTGGAAAAGTGCCATATCCATTCATAACATTGCGTATAATTGTTATTAGTTCTTTTGTTGGGATTGTCTTATACACAAAACTGTCTGCACCAGTTTGTTTGGCTCTATCAATAAAACTGATTTCCATAACAGATGTCATTAGAATAATTTTAATGTTCGGATTGTCTTGCTTAATTTCTTTTATATAGTCTATGCTATTGTGATTATTCGCGCAGCAAACATCGGTTAAAATTACATCAATGTTTTTTCTATCTTCAATATAAAAATAGTCTGCAATATCCTTAAATTTTCCAACAATTTCAATTTCGCCACTCGCTTCAAGCGACAAAGACATTCCATCTAGTAGCAAATCTTGGTCTTCAACAAGCAATACTTTAATTTTATCCATTTTCGCTCCCAAAAGTATTTATTTTTTATATTATACCATAAAAGCCACACAAGATAATAGGACTTTTGTCCTTTTTTTTGAACAAAAGTTTAGACTTAAGTCCTAATCATTTTTGAGGGTATTATGTTATAATAAAAATGTGAAAAAGAAGATTGATAGATTTTCTTCTTGTATTTCACAAAAATTTAAATATAAGGAGAAAATATGACAAAGAAAAAATCAATTTGGGCGCTTGCATTATCATTTATGTTGTTTGTGCCCGCAGTGTTTTTGCTTTCGGCTTGCGGAAAACACGAACATTCATTCAGTGGTGATTGGTCTAAATCAGAAACACAACACTGGCACGCTTGCACAGGCAAAAATTGCGAAGAAAAAAGCAACTTAGGTGATCACGCCTTTGTTTGGGTTGAAAAGACCCCTGCTGGTGTCCACACCGATAAAGTGGAAACAGGCACTTGCTCAACCTGTCAATATCAAAAAGATAGGACAGTTGAGGGCTCTGGCGATAATATCCATTCTTGGACATGGAAAGCTAACGACACTAAACATTGGCAAGAAACAACTTGCGAACACGAAACCCCATTAACACAAAACGAGCAAGACCATACTTGGGTATATACATCAGAAGGTGAATTGACCCACAAACGTGATACCAATTGTGGCACAGAAAAACACCCAATAAAAACAAAAACTGGAATTGCTCACACCTATACAGACGAAACCGATGTTGATTGCAATGACTGTAAATATGTAAGAAGTTTGACTGGAAAAGGCTCATTTAAAGCACTTTCAGCAAAAACATACAATGCTGGAGCACAAGGTGTTGCTTCAAGCGATTACACAGTTGATGAAGCAATCAAAGACCTTTGCAAAATTGAATACAAAGTGAAAGGCGCAAACGATAGCACCTACACCACAACTGCACCAACAAATGCAGGAACTTATGAAGTAAGAATTTATTGCGAAGGAAATGCTACTTACCTTAAAGGCGAAGTTGCAAAAGCAGAATTTGTAATCAATAAATACAAAGTTGAAATTGGTAAAAATTTAAGTTTTAAGGTCGCTTATAACAAAGCAGCTATGGAAGATGATAATGTTCAATATATACATTTAGGAACTGTTAACGTAACTGAAGGTTTAGTTAAACCTGTTGACGTTCCAATTAAAGCACCAAAGAGAAACGACAACAAAAATCCTGGAAGAAATCCAGTTCGTGTTGACTACTTATTAACTGAAGATGACAATTTCGCAATTAAGGAATTGCCATTAAGTGACACTAATAGAAAAGTTAATTTAGTCCACTATGACGACAGCGTTGTAGCAACATTAACAAGTGTCGAAAAAGAAAGCGAGATTAAATGGAACACAACCACAGAACAAGTTGGCATTACCGTTACTAGAGTTAACAACGGAACAATAAGAGTTGGTGACTATATGATGTGTGAAGGTTATTCAAAACCTCTAGAAGTAGTTGCCTTAAAATTGCAATATAATGTTCCTACTGACATTTTAGTAAATGGCGACGAAAAATGTGAGATATATTTTGACTATAGTAGTTTTGCTGATTTAGCTACTGCAAAACCTATCTTGGCAAACAAAACCTTTACAGAAGTTGAAACCCTTAACTTTGCAGAAGGCAAAAATTATACCAACACTATAAGCAGAAAACTAAACAAAGGCGAAAGTTTTTATCTTGTATTTACTACAGAAGCTTCTGCAAATCTAAAAACTTATAAATTAAATTTTAACACAAATGGAACAGGCTATGTGACAACTAGTGAATCGGTTGTTTATAAAAAAGAAGATGGATCTGGTGTTTCAGGGGGATACCAACTAAACGTAATAACACCTGATGGGGTTTTGTATTTTATTACAGTAACAAAAGTTGCTGACAGTGAAGAAGGAAAAGAAAGTGTTGATTTCTATATCACTAAAAGTTAAAGCAAACAACTAAGTTTGTTGGCATTAATTAAAAAAGAGCATATTTAGGATTTTCCCTAGATATGCTTTTTTTGTGTCTGCATAAAAGAGACTACAACCCAAAAACCTTAGAGTGTAGACAAGTTCGAATTATAGAATTTGTCTACATTTTTCTCAAACAAAAAACTATTTGTTAGATTAGTGCTAATGCTCCAAAAGATATATCTTTCCGTGTTGATTGGAAATAATCTAAATAGTAAAAAGTTAGCGTTATTCTCAACTTTATTTGCATTTATTTATGGAAAATTTGACTTTTTATGCTATAATTCAAATATGAATAAAATTTTTTGCAAAAGGAACTTAATGGTTTATGGGGTTATGCTGGGTGTTGTGCTTTGCATAATTTTTGCACTTGTGTTTGGCAAAACTGACCCCACTGAAAGTAATAAAAAGGCAAATGTTTTTATTTACTGTTTGGTGGCAGTTGTTTTATCTGTTGTAATGTTTGGTGCAATAATCAAAACTATAGATAAAAAGACAAAAATTTGTTTTATCATTTTGTTTTGTTTGTTCGCTTTTTGGCTTGGAATAAAGATTTTCGACAAAGTGTCGGCTTTTAACGATAACAATGATTATACTTGGTATCTTTTGTATATTCCGTTGCTGTTTATCCCTGCCATGTGGTTTATCACAAACAACCAAATATACATTAAAAACAAAACATATAAAAGAGTTGTTGCTACTATTTCGCTTGCAATATCCTTGCTTTTATTAGTGCTAGTTTTAACCAATGATTTTCATCAATTTGTATTTATTTTCCCTGACGGCGAGATTGGTTCTCATTCAAGCAACTATAAATACAACCTTGGCTATTTTATTATCTACGCCTTTATTTTCCTTGAAATATTAACAACCATTGTATTGTTTTATATTTTTTCAAACAGAAAAACGACCATAAAGCAAAAGATTTTGCCAAGTCTTGTAATCTTACTAGTGCTTGCATATAGCATTGTGTATGTGGCTGGCGACCTATATGTTCCATATCTTTCGGATATGACACTTGTTTACACTGTTTTAGGAACAATGCTTGTGTATATTTCACTAAAATGTGGACTTGTCAAAAACAGCGGAGCATATTTTGAGTTCTTTGAAACCTGTAATGTGCCACTTGCAATAGTGAATGAAAAGCAAGATATTGAATATCAAAATATGCAATATCGCAAACAAAAAGCAAATAGCAACATGCTACTAGAAAAGCAAAAATTAAATTCTGGCACACTTTTGGTGCTTAATGATGTTGAAAAACTTAAATCTTTGCAAAAAGAACTTAAAACCGAAAATGAAAAACTTGAATATATAAACAAAATTTTGGAAAACAAAAAAGAAGTTTTGCAAAAAGAAAAACAAATTAAACAACACGCCTTGCTTTTAAACAAGGTGGAAAAGCAGATTAAAAACAAGAGAAATGTGCTTGAAGAATTGTTAAACAATTTGCCAGAAACGATAACCACTGAAAACAAAAAGCAAACAAAAGAAACTTTAAATGAAATAAAAATCATTGTTGGATACTTAAAGCGAAAAACAAGCCTTATTCTTCTTTCAGAACAAAAACAAGAAATTACAAAAGATGAATTAAATCTTTTGTTTAACGAGAGCTTTAACGACCTAAAATGGCTTAATATAAACGCTGGTATTGGACTTGATAAATGTCCTATTCCAGTTAGCATAGCTGGCAAGTTTTATGATATTTACAACGAATTACTCACAAATATCAAAAAAGAAAGTCTTGATATTTGGCTGACAATCAAAAAGCGAGATGTTTGGGAATTTGAAATTACTTTTGATGCTATAAGGCTTGAAAAACCAGAATTAAAATTGCCAAACGAATATAAAATGGAATATATTTTCACGTTGGAAGACGACAGCACAATCGTTTGTTTTAAGGAGGTAATCAAATGAGTTATTTATCCATTTTAAACAACGAAATGCAGTCTCTTATGGTCGTTTTGCTGTTTGTTTCTATCATATTTTTAACAATTACATTACTTTGTGAAATGTTTTCTAATAGAAAACTTAAAATTGATCTTTTTGTTGTTTGCAGAGTTTTGAATATTGCTCTTTGCGTTGTTTGGGCATTTATATTGTTTAATTTTAAAAACACACCAACTTGCGAGATTTTAGCGTATTATAGTGCTTTAATTTTGGTGTTTGAATTTGGACTGATGATAGCAAAAAAAGACTATAAATTGGTAATAGATTTCCCTTTTTTGATTATGCTTTTGCCATTTTGGAAATATGCAAATGAAACACTTTCAGTTATGTTTATAGTCATTGGCGTTGTATATTTATTTGCAAAATCACTGACAAGTTTATTAAACTCTTTAACTAAACTAAAAAGCAATATAAATTATTATTCTCTTAAACAAGCACTAGATGGGCTTAAAACCGCTTTGACGTTTGAAAGTGAGTTTAATGTGGTTTATGAAAACCTTGCAATGAAAACCTTGCTTGAAAAACTAAACATCAAACAAAATCAAAGTTCTTTTGAAATTTGGAAAAGTCTTAAATCTAGAGAAAATTCCAAAATTATAGATGAGCAAAATATTTTGGTATTTTTAGATAAAAAAGTATATTCATTTTCAATAATTAAGCAATCAAAAACTCAAATTTATGCTTTTGATATTACAAAAGAATATTTAACAACTACCGAGATTGAAAACAAACAAAACGAACTTAAAACAAAACAAACAGAAATTTTGCAAATGATTGAAAATCTTGATGAAATTGAAAGACAAAGAGAAGTTTTGTTGCTTAAAAGCAAATTGCACGACATAATCGGGCAAAGATTGTTTATTTTACACCAAATTTTAGATGAGATAGACGAAAAAACTTTTGACCTAAACAGCGTTAAAAGTTTGTTAAAAACAATGCTTGACGAAATTGATAATGAGGATATGTCCGAAGCTCAAAATTTGCAAAATTCCATTGTAACAGCCTTTGAAATGATTGGCTTTAATATTGAAATTTCAGGTGAAATACCAAAAGAAACACAAAAAGCAAAAGCGCTTGTTAAGATTATAAGAGAATGTGCAACAAACGCGATTCGTCATGCCAACGCAACAAAATTGTTTGTAAATATTTCAGATAACAAAATCGAAATTTCCGATAACGGCAAATTTGATAATAACTTGATAATTGAAGGCACTGGAATAAAAGGTATGAGATTAAATGCCGAAACTCTTGGTGGAGAACTTAATATATTAACACAAAATGGTTTCAAGGTTTTAATATACAAAAAGGGATAGAGTCTGTGACAAACTAAAGATGGAATAGAGTATTTTTATGAACAATATGAAAGGTGGTGAGACCATTGGAATAAAAAGAGAAAATATGAGTAATATTATAAAAAATAAAAATGAGATAAATTGTCCACCATACAAATGTAAAGTATGTAGTATGGGAGATATTAAGAATTCATATGACATTTGCCCTTATTGTGGCTGGGAAGCTGATGATATTCAAAACGAAAAACCAGATTATATGGGTGGTGCTAACGAAATGAGTTTAAATCAATATAAGAAATTTTGGGGAGAAAATAAAGAAGATATATTAGCAAATCTTAAAAACAATAGATTTTATGCAATAGAAAAATCTCAAGAATATTTTGACAAATTTTTTAAATAATAAATTACCCTGTTTTAAAGCGATTGATTTAGCAAAAAGATATTAAAAAAAAATTATAAAAATCATAGGTTGAATTAAGTTTAACCTATGATTTTTTTGTAAGGAGTTTTTATGAAAGAAAAATATGAAGTTGATAACAATTTAACACAAGATAAAACTGAATATGAAAAAGAAAAGTTAACTAAAAAACTTAAACTAGTTAGAAATGAATTTAAAACAGTTGGTAAATATGGTATGCCACTAATTAAAAAGCAAGAAATTGATTTAGAGAAAATCGATTTGTGGAATTACACAAAGACAAAATTAAACGATGGAGATAACAAGAATAAAACAATTACTTGATGATTTGTTCAAGTCTTTCACTTGGTACAATAGGCTTTGCAATTTTTGAAAGATTTTTGCAGGCAACCGGAAAAACAATGATGAAACAGTAATATTTTCTTGTATCAAGACAAGCGCACGCCTAGATCCAAAATTGTTAAATTTTGAAAATTTATGTACGGATTTTAAAACTTTATGTTATACTAAAAACATAAGATATAAAAACCTTAATATTTTGCTTGAGTGATAAAGACTAAATTCTTTATAATAAAACAAAAGGAGAAAAAATATGAAAACAAAACACAAAATTTTTAGTTTAATAATGGCAGTATTGTTATTTATGCCAGCAATGTTTTTCTTAACTGCTTGTGGAGATAATGGCTCAGGTGGTGGAAATCTAAATTTACATGATAGTTCTAAATGGTTTACTGAAACAGAATTGTCTGCAGTTGGTCTATCTAATTTAACAGCACCAACTGGTCTTAACGGAGAGATTTCTTCTAGTGATGCTTGGTTTAATGATGGTTACTCATTTTCGCAACCTTGCGACAATGTCGACTTATTAGAACAAAATGCAGAAATTTATTTAAACTATTTTAAAACTAATTATAATGGATATTTCGGTCATATCTCTAGTAATCTTGGTGCTAGGTATGGCGAAAATGAATCATGGTATGTTTTAGAACAAAGCAATAACTTAAACGACTATTTTGGTGACAACCCAAGTAAACTTTATAAATTTTACTATGTTACAAACCACGATACAGATAAAAAAGGATATTTTGTTCAAAACTCGGTTTATACTTTTGAAATTAGATATGAATTTAGCACTTCAAAAAATCAATATTTGTTTAAACTGTTTATAGAAAAAGCAGATACATCAACTAATGGAATATATTCATATTATTACAAAATGAAATAAACTTGTTAAAACGCAATTTTTATATTAAAAAATGAGAGCAGAACTAACTCCATAGAGTTAAATAGCACTCTCATTTTTTTGACTAATAGTTGTTGTAATAAGACAAGCACTTATTAATATCTTAAATTGTAGTTTTGCGTAAAAATGAAAACTAAAAAGGTCAATTTTCATTTGATGATTTTCCCACTTCTATTATAAATAACTTACTCAATATTAAGAAATGTGTAGAAATTTATATTAAATTTAAAAATTTTATGTTATACTGCTTTTGGAGTTGTGTATGATTTTAAAAAATGAAAATGGTAATTTGAAAAATCTGAACTTAAAAAATTTTGAACTAGAAAAAGATTTGCAAGACTTTGTAGAACGAAATATGCAAAAAATTTTAGGTTACACCTTCCTAGATACTGAATTTTCAATAAATTCTTATAGATTTGATAGTGTGGCATTTGATAATGAAAATGATGCTTTTGTTATTGTTGAATATAAAAGAGGTGTAAACGAAAGTCTGGTAGACCAAGGTTATGCGTATTTAAAAACTTTAATTGATAGAAAAGCGGATTTTGTTTTGTTGTACAATGAAAAAACGAATTCTAATAAGAAAAAGAATGATTTTGATTGGTCTCAAACAAAAATTGTGTTTGTATCTCCAAAATTCACACAATATCAGATAGACGCAACATCTTATGGTAATATGCCATTTGAGTTGTATGAAATTAGAAGATATGAAAATGAGTTGTATGATATTGACAAAATAAGCAAATCCAAAAAATCATCATCTATTGGAATCTCAAAACCTTTTGAAACAGATGAGATGAAACTGGTAAACAAAGAAATTAAAGTGTATGATGAAGATTATCATTTAGGCAGAGCAACTAAAATTACAAAAGACCTGTATATAGAATTGAAGAATAGATTAGAAGACTTAAATTTAGATTTGATACAATCATATACAAAAAATTATATTGTCTATAAAAAAGATGCAAAACATAATATTTTTAGTTTATGGTTAAAAAAAGATTGGATTGAAGTGTGTCTTCATTTAAAGCAAGGAAAGTTGATTGATAATGAAAACTTAACGTACGATATTTCAAATAGACAATGGACAAATTGTCAATATGCTTTTAAATTCAGTAAAAATATAGATATGGATTATGCTGTTGATTTGATAAAGCAAGCGTATAAAAAGAGTAAAGAATAAAAGGAGAAGTGATGGACAACAAGGTTGACATTAAAGAAAATTACATATATAGCCTAGACGACAAGTTATTGGAAATCTTGTTAAAAGATCATGCATCTAAAAAGAATATTATTTGGGCAACCGATAATTACAAAGGACGAGGTAATGGCTATCAAGAGTATGAGAATATGACGCTTAAAGCCATTACTGGAAGAAATGGATTGGTTATTAAACCTCGTGTTGAGAAATCTCAAAAAGAACAATCCAAAAGGATTAAAGATAAGGCTGAAGTATTTACTCCATCTTGGGTTTGCAATGCTCAAAATAATTTGGTAGATAGTGCTTGGTTTAATAGAGAAAATGTTTTTAATACCGAAAAAGATAAAACTTGGCTGACAAATCACAATAAAATAGCTTTTCCAGAAGGCAAAACTTGGCAAGATTATGTTTTATCAAATAGAATGGAAATATCTTGTGGTGAAGCCCCTTATCTATGCAGTAGATATGACACTGTTACTGGCAAATGGATTGAGGTCAATGACCGAATCGGTATTTTAGATAGAAAATTAAGAGTTATAAACGAAAACACCGAACACGAAGAAGATTGGTTTGAGTGGACTATAAAAGCATATAAAGCAACATTCGGTTTTGAATGGCAAGGAGACAGTTTGCTTATTGCAAGAGAAAATCTTTTGTTCACATTTATTGACTATTATGTGGAAAGGTTTAAAAACTACCCAACAAACGAAATACTTGAAGAAGTTGCAAAAATACTTTCATGGAATATTTTTCAAATGGACGGACTTAAATTTGTGATTCCTAACACTTGCAAACCTATACCTAAAATGCAAATGTCATTGTTTGATGATGATAATGAACCAGAAGAATGTCCGGGCTGTAAAAAAGGAAACAACAATAAACACATCGGCATTTATGTAAAAGTTATGAATTGGGAAACAAAAAGATCTATCAAATTTATCAATTTATTAAAGGAGAAAAACAGGTAATGAAGAATACAAAGGAAACATCTTTAATAAATAAATACATTATTGGAAGGGTTCTTCCGCATATTTATGCGTTTAAAACAAACAGCGTACCGAATGCCTTAAAAGTTGGAGATACTTATAGACCTGTTTCTATTAGATTGAGTGAATGGAAAAAATATTACCCAAACCTCCAAAAACAATATGAATGTAAAGCTACTGTCGATAATGATACAAGGTTTTTTAGAGATTATTCTGTTCATTATTTTTTAGAAAATAATAAACAAAAGAAACATTTACCTCCAGAAAAATTTCCAAAAAGATATTATTCAAAAGAGTTTTTTAACAACGCAACGGTAAAAGATATTGAATCTGCAATTGAGGATATAGGTAATAATTATGGAAAAACTAACAAATATCAATATTACAGTATAGATAGAGTTCCAGAAACATTTACTTATCAAAGAGAATCCGTTTGGGATTTAAGAGACAATCAAAAGCAGGCTGTTGAAAATTTTGTAAAAGCTGTAAATGAAAAACATAGAACAAATTTATTAATGTATGCAGTTATGAGATTTGGAAAATCCTTTACATCTTTGTGTTGTGCTAAAGAAATCGGTGCAAAACTTGTTTTAATAGTTTCAGCAAAAGCTGATGTTAAAGATGAGTGGAAGAAAAATGTTGAGCAACCGAGCAATTTTGATAATTTTGTATTTTTAGATGAACATAATCTAAGAAATGAAAATGCGATTCGTGATGTTTTAAGCCATAATAAAGTTTGCGTAGTGTTCCTAACCTTACAAGACTTGCAAGGTTCAAGGATTAAGGAAAAGCATAAAGAATTATTTCAAAATGATGTAGATCTATTAATAGTCGATGAAACGCATTTTGGAGCAAGGGCTGACAAATATGGGGAAATTCTTAGGGAAAAGTATGATAAAAGGGACATAGAAGATTGTGTTTCGAAAAAAGACGAAAAGACTCTTAAGGAATTACATCCAAAAGTAAAACTTCACCTATCTGGCACGCCATATAGAATTCTAATGAGTGATGAGTTTACTAAAGATGATATCATTTGCTTTTGTCAATATACAGATATTATTGATGAACAAAAGAAATGGGACGACGAAAACCAGGAAGAAGATGAATGGAAAAATCCTTATTATGGTTTTCCACAAATGATTAGATTTGCTTTTAACCCCAACAAAGCAACACAAGATAAATTGGAAGAGTTAAGAAAAAACAATATAACATATGCATTTTCAGAATTTTTTAAACCATTATCAGTAACAAAAACTAGTGACAATTTACATAAAAAGTTTAAATATGAAGATGAAATTTTAAAACTTTTTAAAGTTATAGATGGATCAAGTTCTAGAGAAAAACTGTTAGGCTTTTTAGATTATGAAAAAATAAAACAAGGTAAAATGTGTAGGCACTTAGTCTGTGTTTTACCATACAAAGCATCATGTGATGCTTTAGAAAATTTAATAGAAACGCACAGAAGAGATTTTAAAAATCTTAATCAATATGAAATTATAAATATTGCTGGCATAGATAACCCAGTAGAATATCGAAGCATCGATGCTGTAAAAAACAAGATTAAACAATGTGAAGAACAAAATAAAAAGACATTAACACTCACAGTAAATCGTATGTTGACTGGAACAACCGTACCAGAGTGGGATACGATGTTGTATTTTAAAGATACTGCTTCACCACAAGAATATGATCAATCAATATTTAGACTACAAAATCAGTACGTTGTTAGCTATAAAGATGTAAGTGGTCATAAAATTAAATATAATATGAAGCCACAGACTCTACTTGTTGATTTTAACCCAAATCGAATGTTCCAAATGCAAGAGGAAAAAGCTAAGATTTATAATATTAATGTTGAAAAATCCGGTAATACAAAACTAAAACAAAGAATTGAAAAGGAGCTTACAATATCTCCTATTATCTTGCTTAATACGGATAAAATTTCTGAAGTGAAAGAAGCTGATATTATGAAAGTTATCAGTGAGTATTCAAAAGAAAAAGGTGTGGCAGATGAAGTTAAAGGCATTTCTATAGATTTATCTTTGATGAAAAATGCCGAACTTATGGCTGAAATATCAAAACAACCAGAATTAGGCTCAAAAGATGGTTTATCTTTTAACGCGTCTGATGATAATAATGATGGTGATGATTTGAATATAGACAATGCAACAAATCAAAATAATACATCTATAATATCAACAGAGCCTGAGCAAACAGACGCTCAGAATGATAATACAAACAATCCAGAACAAAAATTTATTAAACAAATGCAAACATACTACGCAAGAATATTGTTTTTTGCATTTTTAACAAAAGATAAAGTTATTTCTCTTGATGATATTATAAAAAAGATAAATACAAATGACACTAATAAAAGGATAGCTAAGAATTTAGGTTTAAAACTTAAAGTGTTGCAGTTGTTAAGTACAATGAATGCATTTAAGCTTTCTGATTTGGATTATAAAATATTAAACCTTAATACTTTGGCTAACGATAGAACCGTTGAACCTTTAGAGAGAGCGAAAGTTGCTATTACGAAATTCGCAAGACTTTCCACAAGTGAAATACAAACACCAGCAATAATTTGCAAAGAAATGATTGATTTAATTTCATTAAAAAAGTACAAAAAAGCCATCACCCGTGGTAATAAAATTTTGGATATTGCAAGTAAATCAGGAGAGTTTGCAACAGCATTATATTCTAAACTTTATAAGCAATGTGATACAAATAAACTAAAAAATTCTATTTATTCAATTCCGACATCAAAAATTGCCTATGAATTTACACGCAAAATTTATGAAGTTTTAGATTTGAATGTCGAAAATATTGCGACAGGGTTTACTTCTTATGATTTGCTGAAGGTAAAAAATGAAAATTGTATTAATTATGATAAAATTTGTAACATTCTTACACAAAATAAAAAATTTAGTGAAATTAAACTAACTGATACAATCACGGAAGGAGGACAAAAAATGAAATTCGATGCGATAGTTGGAAATCCACCATATCAAGAAAATTTGCAAAATACAAGTGATAAACAGTTGTATAATTTATTTATGGAAATATCATATCGTTTATCAAAACACGTTGTTATGATTACTCCTTCAAAGTTTTTACACAATGCGGGGAAAACACCTAAAGCTTGGAATCAAAAAATGCTTACTGATAAGCATCTAAAAATAGTTAAGGAATACGATAATGCAAAAGATGTTTTTGTTTCAACAAGTATGAGTGGAGGTGTCGTAATTACTTTTAGGAATGAAGATGAAGTGTACGAACCTATCGGTTTCTATGCTGTTGATTCTAAAGTCGAATCTGTGAAAAATAAAGTGTTACAAAAAGACTTTAAAACAATTAAAAATATTATATATTTACAGAATAAATTAAATTTGGTTAAGGTTTATAATGATTATCCTAATTTAAAGGCAATTCATAAAAATGAAAAAAGAATTGTTTCGTCTGCTTTTGTTAAATTGTCACAGTTATTTCATGATAGATTAAAATCAAAAGATGATATTGAAATAGTTGGACTTATAAATAGGTCAAGAGTATCTAAATATATCAATAAAAAATATTTAATATCAAATGAGAATTTAACAGGATACAAAGTAATTATATCTGCAGCGGATGGAGCGAGTGGTGTGATAAACAATGATCATGCAGTTAGAATTATAGGAAAAACTTGTATTTTAAAGAAAAATGTAGGTTTTTCACAGACATTTATTTCAATAGGTGCTTTTAATAACATAACAGAAGCGAAAAATTTGGAAAAATATTTAAATACAAAATTTACCAGATTTATGATTGGGACTCTAAAAGCAACAAATGGATTAAAACAGGGAGTATGGCAAAATGTTCCACTTCAAGATTTTACAAACAAATCAGATATTGACTGGTCAAAATCAATTTCAGAAATAGATAAACAACTTTACAAAAAATACAACCTAACCCAAGAAGAAATTGATTTCATCGAAAAAACCATCAAGCCTTTGGAGTAGAAATGTACAAGTTGTTTTATAAGTGTGAAAAAAAATTTAATCAAATAGAATTGTTAAAGTTTAATGAAGATTACATTAGTGATGAACAATGCTTATGCTTTGGACAATTATCCAAAACTAATATTTTTATTGGTGAAAATAATTCCGGAAAAAGCAGGTTTTTAAGATACTTATTTCAAGAAAACTACAACGGATTTACGGACGAAGGATTCCAGCAATTTCATAATGAAACAAAAAGTAATGTTTACAGCTACTATGAAACTCCACCTTCATCTTGTGTAAAAATATTTACAAATGCACACAACAAATTTAAAAATTATCCTATTGATGTTTATAACTTTAGTCGTCATCCATTTTGGGGCCCATGTTTTAAAAATTCTGTAGAAGTACATAATGAATCTAAATATTATTTTCCAATAATTAGGGGTGTTAAGGATTATAAATCTGCAATTATAAAAAAATTAAAAAAAGTTTTAAGTGACACTGTTTTAATTCAAAACAAGGACTCCATTAATCATTTTATTAGTATACTAGATTTGGATAAAAAAGGGTTAGAGGATTTTGATATTTACAATAAAATAATTCTTAATGAATATTTTAAAGATAGTAGAAATCTAGAAGATAAAATATTAACTGGAGGTAAACTATATTCTGAAATAAAAAAACTGCTTTTAGGTGATAATACTCAAAGAAAAATTATTGAAAATTTTCAACGTTTCTTACATGATAACTTTTTTAGAGATGTAGACAAAATTGAATTAATTCCTAACGAAGAAAAGAAAATATTATATGTTAGAATCGGTGATGATGAACGAGAAATTTTTAATTTGGGGGATGGTATTCAGCAGTTAATTATTATATTATTTTCATTGTATTACCATAAAGACGAGCAAAATTGTATGTTCTTTATTGAAGAACCTGAGCTTTATTTACATCCTGGTATATTGCGTAAATTTATTGAAGTGATCAATTCGGATATTTTTAAAAATCACCAGTATTTTATTACGACTCATTCAAATGCTATACTTGATATGTCTGCAGACGTTGAAGTAAATATGTCTATTTTCAAATTTAAAAAGAAAAAAGAGCATTTCAACGATAAAGAAAACTTTTTGATAGAGCAGTGCAACAATGGAGATATGTCATTACTTAACGAATTGGGGATACGCAACTCAAGCGTGTTTTTATCAAATTGCAGTATTTGGGTTGAGGGTATAACTGATAGGTTGTATTTACGTCATTATTTGAAATTATACGAAAAGAAATTTAATAAGCATTTTAGAGAAAATATTGATTTTACATTTGTTGAGTATGGTGGCGGTAATCTCGTGCATTTTAACTTTGATGATGAAAACACCGATGATATAAATGCAAAATATATAAACAATAATATATTTTTAATAGCAGATAATGATAATAGAAAAGCATCCTCAAAAAAACAGCAACATAAGGAACATTTAAAAGCTGTTCTTGGTGAAAATTTTTATGAATTACCAGTCGTTGAAATTGAAAATTTAATTCATAACCAAGTATTGATCAGTGTTTTAATCAGCGACAATCAAGATAAAGAAGAAATAATTAAAACCAAATTAAGTAATAAGGATTTTTCAACTAAACAACTTGGAAAATATATTGATACACTGTTCAAAGATGATGGATTAAAAAGTTATTCTGGTAGTAGTGGGACAATCAAAAACAAACTCAAATTTTGCAATGAGGCTTTAAATTTTACGACTGATTATGATATGTTATCAACAAATGCTAAAGAATTAACAGAAAAAATAGTTAAATTTATCGAATCTCATAATCGATGATGATTGTAAAACGTTTTTAACTATACTAATTATTTTGTCGCTTGTAAAGATTTATTATTTCTAGACCTTTGCGTTTGGCGTAGTTGAGTGCGAGTTTTGCACCGCTGCGCCATTTTTTCTTGTCAACATAACAAATTAAAGTGTCGCAATTATCTATCATCTGGTGATTGCTTTCAATTATCTGCCTTTTTTATGAAAACAATTGGATACGATGAAAGTATTATTAGACATTGAAAAAGTGGCTCAATCCCTAGACTTGATATAATATACTATATTGCTAAAAATCTTGGTGGTTCAATAGATAATTTAATTGGACGCAAGTAAAACTTTATGCGAAAATGAAAAACTATGATATAATCAATATTGTCAAATAAAAGCAAGAAAGAGGAAGATGAAATATGTGTTTTATTACTTACAAATTTATTGGTAGAGCAAAATATGAGATGGGTTCCCTAGGTTTTAGACCTAAAAGTAAAGAGAATTTTACACCTCAAAATTTAGATGAAGTTGTTTGTAATAATTTATTAAAATTGAAAGAAACAGCAGATTCTTTTTATGTTTTTTATCATTATAATTGGATAAAAAAGCACTTTAAAAAAATTAGCAAGGCTATGTTGGGCGAGAAATGGGAAGCATCTGAGATCGAATATTCAAAATGTGATATTAAAAGGAATAAGTTTGCGTGTGACAATGTGATTGTAGTTACAAACATTTTTTCTAAAGAAATTTTTTGTATTTATTTTGAAGAACCAAATATTGTCCTTGAAAAAGTTAAAAAAGAAAAAACTTATGATAAATTATTTGATGTTATAAAAGATGATAGTGCTATTTATGTATATAGTAAAGAATATATAAAATCACTAAAGAAAAAGAAGTTCGCAGATAAAGAAAACGCTGTTGCAGTGATAGATAATGTTTGTGTTGATTATAACAATGCAAAATATATTGCATATATTATTTTTGATAAAAGTAATTTAAAAGATTTAAGACTCACATCTTTAGCTGTAAATGATATTAAAAAGGCTGTCAATAATAGGCAAATGATGAAATCAATGGTTGCTATGAACAGTGTGTTTCTGCTAAATCCACGTCAAATAAGGAGAATATAATTTTAATAATATTAATAATTTCAATAATTTTAGAAGATTTTAAAACAGCATAAGCACAAAACAAGCCGGAAGTTTTTACTCCCGACTTGTTTATTTATAGATTATTGGTAATGTAGAACTTATCTGCAACTTTTATCGTATAATCTTTTTGTTAACTTTTCCGTCTTGGGTTGCTTGTAAGATAATGTGTTCAGTATCTACATTTGCGTTATCAATGTCTTGTATAAATAGTTCTTCATCAATTCCATTAAGTTCAAAGCCTTCTTTGTTTAGTTCTTCTTCGATTTTTTGAAACTATCAAAATCTTCTAAATCTAACCATTTGCTTCCTAAGGCTTTTTCATTACATTCGTTGTATGAACCCCAAGAGCCAATAACAATGCAAATATTACTCATCGTTGGTGTCTCCTTTGTATGCCATAAAAATATCTTTTATGTAGTCCATTATGGAAACACTTTCAAGTTCACTTTCGTCAAAAGTGTTTCTGCAAAAATGACAAGTATAAGTTTTGTCTTCTAGGTTGTAGTCTGCATCGTTCCAGTTAAAGTACAAATTGCAATAATAGCATCTGTATAAATCTTGGCGTTCAAATCTTCTTAATTCATCAATTATAGAATTAAGTATAACAATTTCATCTTCTTTCATTTTTAACTCCTTAATCGTTTATCGTTTCAAAATCATTTACTTCAATAGGTGTTCTTTCACACCCATATTCAAAGTAAAAATCGCCATTATCATCTTTTAATAAGTCGTATTCAATTACGCTTATTTTCCCACGATTTGTAATGGCAACATTGATGGTTCTTCTTTCAAAATCAATTGAAACAATATTGAAAGTTATAAAACATTCACCATCATAGTAAGAAAACTCTTTAAGGTAGTATTTCTTAACTTCGTTGTTCATCTTTAAACCTCCTATTTAGATTTGCCTTTCGGCAGACCTAACGGAAGCAAAGGTTGTAAAATTTGTAAATTGAAGGGCAGAGTATATGTCAATGAAATAGAAAAAATTATTGACCTAAATATAGATAAGTGCATAAAAAAAGACCAGGATAAAAACCTAGTCTTTAAAATATTGAAGATAACAATAAATTGTTTAAGCGATAATTTTTTCCATTGACATATGCAAACCAACCAATGCTACTATATCGGCGGGCGAACGGCAGAGATAAATAGGACTTTATTTATTATTCGTATCTTTTTGGATTAGTTGCAAGTTTTCAACAAGTTTGTAAACAGTGGTTGTTGATTTCCACTCCCAAACTTGGTATCCTTTATTGCCAGAATTCTGCTTTTGGTGTTCAGCTTCAAATTTTTGGTGAACCTTTTTAGAATTTTCTGTAGCAACAAGCAAATTTGGCAAAAATATTTTTTTCAATAATTCCACATCGTTTTTTTGATATTTGGAACTACCAATAGTTTCGAGATGCTTATTTATCTCTTTTATATATGCCTTTCTAGTTAAAGCAGGCGGAACTTTTTCAAATATGTGATAAAGTAACCACACTTCAAATGCTTCATTAGAATATGCTATATTAATATTATTGTCCTTAGCTAGCTTTAGCGCAAGAATTAAATGATTTTCTTCCAATGAATTATCAATGTCAAACACGCACCAAATCTGATTATACTTAGACCTGTCAAGATTTATCGCATAATTGACAAGCTTATCACATTCAGCATTTAATAATTTCACTTCTATTTTATACATAGAAGAGTAACCAGTGGATATAGCTTCAAAGTAATTTTTTTCTGTTCTGCCATTGGTTAAAATTAAAATTGTATCTCTTTGCTTCCTAATCTTTTGAGGCCTTTTCATTCTACACCCCCTTTAAATTTGGGATTGCAGAGTAAAAACCAGCAAGATATTTTTTGCTAAATAGGTCTGTTTTTCTGACATCGTTAAAGTCTGATAATGAATAAAGTTCAGTTGCACCAACTTTATTTTTTGATGCAAAATATATTTGATCTCTTCTTAAACCATCATCCATAAGCAAAACATTATGCACAGTTGATATAAGTTGAGCATTTTTTATATTTTTATTTATAGAGTTGAAAGATTTTAATATATAATCGACAACCAAAAAATTTAATCTGCTATCTATTTCATCGATTACTATTACACCACCTTTGTCTAAAGTTTTTAATATTAAACCTAATATAGACATCAATCTATATGTGCCATCAGAGTGAAAACCATAATCACGTTCTAAATATACATCTTTTTCGCCTACAACATTGGCTTCTTTATCATATACATTAAATTTTGTTTTCAAATCAAGTGCTAATAATTCTTTTTGAAAAGGTAGTATTTGAGGCAAATGCTTTCCTCTCATTACAGATGGGGCATTATCACCACCTAATTTTTCTTGAACTACACTAAAATCTTCAATTCCTATATCAGCTTGCTTTAAAAATTCTAATGCTAATTTTGTATATTTACCATCTTCTTCTTGATATATCCTATAATTGTTTATTGTTTCATCAGTAACAATAAATAAGTTCGGTTCACTAAACCAGTTGAACACATTTTTAAGATCAACCACTATATCTTTATCAAGAGCTAAGAAAGGAGTGTTGGCAAAAGATATGAATAGGCTTTGTGGAGATATTGTACCAATTGAAGATGATTTATTTGGTGTTTGTAAATCTATGCCCATCAAATTACGACTAAATATATTAACAAGCCTACCATTTGTTCTTCTTTTTAAAAATTCATTTACTATCTGTTTTTGTTTTATTTCGAAGCCATAATCGTAAAAGATATCATTTGCAACTATTTCTATTTCAAACAATGTGGATTCATCCTTTGATGTGTTCATAAAAGCAAATGGAGTATTGTTTTGCACTAAAGGATTTAATGGGTTTGAAGAAGTGAGTATTACATTTTTCATGTATTCTAGTGCTTTTACCAAGTTGGATTTACCACTAGCATTAGCACCAAAAAGTATTGCAGATTTCAATAATTCATTTTCATTTTTTGGAAAAAGTTTTTCGTTGCATAAGAAAGTGTTCAATTCAGCATATTCTTTATTATTGGATGCTTGCATAGAAAAGATTGTTTCATTATAAAACGATCTAAAATTTTTAACCTTAAAATTAACTATATTATTCATATAACCCCTCTCCCTTTGATTTCAGTTTTATTATAACATAACAATTGAATTTGTCAATATATTATATGTCAATTTTGCAAAAAAAATGCAAAAATGCAAAATAATAATTAAATTTTTAAACATAAAACTATCAATTTAGAGTATTTATTTGATCTTTGATTATATAATTATTAATTTTTTGGCATAAAAAAACCCTCAATAATTCACTGTGAAGGTGTCGTTATTGAGGGGGTATGGAGCTGGTGACGGGAATCGGACCCGTGATCCCCCCCCCACCTTACCAACACACGAACCTTTGCTCAAAACATGTGCCCACACCCCCAAAACCACCCATAAATACTAGCACTTTCGCTAGTATTTTTTATTTAGGTACACAATTTTCCAAACACCATGTACCTAAATATATTAAACCCACATTTTCAGTCATTCTTTTTCTTTCCTAAACGCTTTAAAACGGCTTAGAACTTTGTGGACTTTTGTAGTAAAGTGTTATATCTTTAATATCTAATCACTACTGCCATATTTATTTTCATACTGATTTTGATAGGTGGCTTTAAAAAATATTAAAACTTATTATTTAACTTTGACCTATGTTTTTAATTAAAATGTCTTGACATTTGTCTTGACATTTTGATATCATTTCTAATGAAAGGAGGGCCTTGTGTTTTATGAAAAGAAAATATGAACATCTGCATGACAACATAATTAGTTATGGCATTAGAGATTTAAGCCGTGGCAAATTAACAGAAGCTGTAAGTAATTCGCTTGGTCGGCCTGTCGTGATAATGAAAAACAATAAACCTTTGAGCGTAATAATTGATTACAATGAGTATTTAAAGTTGGTAAAGGAGAAAAATAATGAAAAAAGATAAAAAATTAAGAGTGTTTGAAGCGTTCGCCGGAATCGGTGCTCAAGCTTCAGCATTAAAAAGATTAAACATTAATTATGAAATAGTGGGTATTAGTGATTGGTTCATTGATGCTATAAATTGTTATGATCAAATTCAAAATGATGGCAAACCGGAAATTGATCCACCAACTTTAGATGAACAAATTAAATATTTAAACAACTTTACATTTAGTAAAGATTCAGTTAATCCCGTAAAAGATATTTCAAGAATGCCTGAAGAAGAAATTACAAAGTTATATAAAGCTAATATAAGGACAAAAAACTTCGGATCAATTGTTGATATTGGAAATGGAAAAATTGATATGCCAGATTGTGATTTACTGATTTATAGTTTCCCCTGCCAAGACTTATCAACTGGAGGAAAAACAAAAGGGATGAAGAAAGGATCTGGGACAAGATCAGGATTGTTGTGGGAAATTGAAAAAATATTAATTAAGCTTAATGAAGAAAATAGATTACCTGAATATTTATTAATGGAAAACGTTAAAGCAATACTAGCTGAATCTAACAGAGAAGATCTTAATGAATGGTTATCATTTCTTAATTTAATTGGATATGAAAATTCAGACCCAATGATTTTAGATGCAACAAAATTTGGTATACCACAAGATAGAAAGAGATGTTTTATTGTGAGTCATATAGGCAAAAAAATAAATATCACAGCTAAAGATTTGGAAACAAACGAACCCTTAAATTGTAAAGATTTTATTAAAGAGGATTATACAAACCCAATATACAAACAAGAAGCTAATGCGGCACAATTATATCCTACTAGGTCTAGAAAAGACATGTGGAAAATTAATAAAAGAGAACCTATTCAAGAAGACACAATAATTCATACTATTACATGCAATATGGATAGAAGTAATACAGCCGCAATGTTGTATTACGATGGACCCAAAGGAGAATCTTTTAGATTATTAACAATACGCGAAGCCTTTTTGTTGATGGGTTTCAAAGAAGATGAATATGAAAGAGCTACAAAAACCGGGTTAAGTTATCGCAAAATGAATAAACTTATTGGAAATTCCATTGTAGTAAATGTATTAGTTGAAATATTTAGATTTTTATTCTCAAAAAAATACAAACTTGAGGAGGATAAAAAAGATGAGTAAAATTGTATTACCTATTGACACAAAGTCATTGTATTTAAATATATTTAATGATAATTTAGCTGGGCACACAGCAACAGTAGCGACCCCACTAAAACAGGGCAATTCTTATAATGAAGAACTAGGACAGTTACTCACAATAAAAGATAAAGAAATCTATTTTCAGAACAAACCAGAATTGATTAACGAAATGTTAAAAAATTCAAAATCTAAAATCGCCATAAGAAATGTATTTGTATTTGATAAAATTGCAGTTAATGGAATTGAGATAAACATATCAAAGCAATTTTGTATTTTTGTAAAAGAAGAAATTGATCCAGATAAAGCTCAATTTGGAAGATTAAAGGTGCATTATCCAATTAATTTCAAATATGAAGATGTTGATTTTTCAATTAATAATAAAGAAATTATGAAACAAGTATCAAATACTTTAAACGATTATGCTTTCATAGTTAAAAACTTCGAATATGATACAAATTTAAAAATTTTAAATTTTAATGCGATTATTGTAGGTGAAAATAAAATACCTTATTCTAAAGTTTTTATAAATGAAAAAGGAACTGGGAATAAATTTAATTTAGTATTTAATGAATTAACAGAAGATTATGATATGGAAATAATACCTTTAAGGAGAACATTTGGAGAAACTGTAAATACATCAAATTTTTATGAATATGTTTGCAAAAATCGTGCAAAAGCTATTGAAACTATTTCTAAAGAATTAACAAAAATAGGTGCAAATGAAATCGAAAAAATAGCATTATTATATCCATATTCATTATATGATATAAGATATAAATTAAATGGTTTAACTAAATATGCTATAATATCTAACACCGCAACGAAGTTAAAATATTTTAATATGTCTATAAAAAGAAATGTATTTTGCCACAAATTTAGCAAAAATTGTGATATATTCTTAATAACAGATATTCTTAATGATTGTAAAATTAAAAAATATACAACAGAAGAATTGGATGTTTTAAACAAAACAATTAATTCAATTAAATTTACTGATGAAGGAGAATGAAATGGGTACAATTATGGAATTAGCACCACCTGCAAAAGCATTAATAAATGGTATTAGAGCTATAGGATATAGTTTTTCAACTGCTGTTGCTGATATCATTGATAATAGTATATCTGCAAAGGCTACAAATATTGATATATATTCAGATCCATTGGATGATCAACCATATTTTTCAATATTAGATAATGGAACAGGTATGAATCGTCACGAATTAATTAATGCCATGACCTTTGGATCTAACAGAATTAACAAAAAGGATTCGCCTGATGACCTTGGTAGATTTGGATTAGGATTAAAGTCTGCGTCTTTATCTCAGTGCAGAAATTTTATTGTTATAACAAAACAATCGAATAATATCTATGCAATGTCATATGATTTAGATTTGATAGAAAAAAATAATAAATGGGATTTGATAGAATTATCAAAAGACGAAGTAAAGAATGAACAATGCTTTAATGAATTATTAAAGTATAATAATGGAACATTAGTAATTTGGAAAGATTTTGATAAGTTAGAAAGCAATTCAAACAACTTTGAGGATTCCTTTAGAAATTTAGTCGCAGATGCAAAAAAACATGTAGAATTGGTATTCCATAGATTTTATAATAAGGTTTCAATTTATTTCAACGGAAAGAGAATTGAAAAAAGAGATCCCTTTTTATCATCTTCGCAAAAAGCACAAACTGGTAGAGAAAGCTTAATTAATATAAATGGCATAATGATTAAAGTTATTCCCCACACCTTACCAAATTCAAATATTTTATCAAATGAAGAAAAATCACTCCTTGGAAATCCAAAGAGCATTTATGATGATCAAGGTTTTTACATATATAGAAACGAACGCTTAATTATCTGGGGAAGCTGGTTGCATATGGGGTATAAAAGCGAATTGAATAAACTCGCTAGAGTGCAAGTAGATATTCCTTCTTCTTTGGATTATATATGGATGTTAGATGTAAAAAAATCTTCAGCAAAAATTCCAGACCTTATAAAGGAACAAATAAGATCAGCCATTGAAGACTCAACTGATAGAAGTAGAAAAACAAATAGGTATAAAGGGACAAAAGAACAGAGAGAAATATCTCCGGTTTGGAATAGAATTATTCTAAGAGATGGGGTTGTTAAGTATGAAATAAATCGCACTAACCCGTTGTTTTATACCTTATATGAGCAAATTGGCGAACATGAAAAAAAATTATTAGAAGATTTTATGTCACAGATAGAATGCTATTTACCCCAAGGCAGAATAATGAATGATAAATATGATTCCATTAACATAATTAACAATAATGAAGAAATTGAAAATGATCGTTTAATTGAGCAAATTGTAGATATATTGTCATTTATGCCAAAGGATACGAGAAACGAACAATTGCAAATTATGTTAAATATGGAAGCTTACAAAAAAGCCATTAATAGAGTTGATGAAATACTAAGGAGGTTAAATTCAAATGATTAATTCAGAAGATATTGATAAAGTATATGAAATGCTAAAAATATTGGCTCGTGGAAAATCATTAACACATACAGAACTTATAAGTTCTGCGACAGCACTCGTTAAAACTTTATTAAATGGAGAGAAAGTTTCTCAAAATATTATTGACAATATTGTCGATCAATATGAAGAAAATGTTTCTATCAAATCATATCTGCCAGATGTTTTAGTGGATTTTGAAAATGATCCTGAATGGTTTTACAAGATGAAATCTGACCCAAATCAGAAACATGAATTTTTTCAAAGATACAAAAATTATTTAAGACATAACGATTTTGCTGAAGATAGCATAGATAAAATTGAGTATAATAGCGAAAAAATCCTTTCATATTGCGCAAATCCATTTAATTCAACAGATATAAAAGCTAGAAAGAAAAAAGGATTAGTTGTTGGCGATGTTCAGTCAGGCAAAACCGCCAATTATTTAGGATTGATTAATATGGCTAGCGATTATGGTTATAGTGTTATAGTGGTTTTAGCCGGCATGACAGAATCTTTAAGAAAACAAACGCAAAGTAGAATAGATGAAGGATATATAGGAGCAAAAAGCAGCAGCATCGGAAGTGAATTGATTGAGTATGTTGGAGTTGGAGAGCAAGAAATAAGAAAAAATCATTATGCAATTCCTCTTACAAACACAGACTACGATTTTTCCACTAAAGTCAAATCAGCTATTAATGCAACGCGAGGAGACTACAATAAACCACAGATTTTAGTTATTAAGAAAAACAAAAAAACACTTGAAAATGTAAAAGAATGGATAAAACCTGGACATAACAATATTCAAGGTAAAAGTATTTTGATTATTGATGACGAAGCTGATAATGCATCTGTAAATACAAAAAGATCCGGTGAAGATCCTTCAATAATAAATGGTTTAATCAGAGATATATTTAACAACTTTACAATTGCATCATATGTTGGATATACTGCAACCCCATATGCGAATATTTTTATTACTCCTGATGATGAAACAACTGACCTTGATTTGTTTCCTAGTGATTTTATTATACAGCTTAATTCACCTGATAATTATTTTGGTGGAAACAAAGTTTTTGGCGTGACAAAAGATAAATTCATAAGAATAATTGATGAAAATGAACCAAATTTTTTAGATGTTTATCATAAAAAAGATGATCCGTATTATGGATTATCAGCCTCATTAAAGGAAGCAATACAAGTTTTTTTAATAAATAATGTGCTAAGATCTTTAAGAGGTGGAAAGCAAATAAAAAAACACAGAACGATGATGATAAATATATCAAGATTTAATGATATGCAAAATAGTATAAAATTTTATGTAAGCGAATATGTCGAAAAACTTAAAACTATTCTAGAACAAACGAGCTATATGCCTCTAGAAAAATTTATCAGAAATGATGAAATGTTGGCACTGTACAATCTTTATAAAAATGATAATTACTATGCTGAATTCAGAAATGTTTATGATTGGAGCAAGATACAAGAACTTTTATATAATGAAATCAACCAATTTAATGTGGTTATAATAAATAACAAAATTAAAGAAAAAGAACGTTTTAATTATAGTGATTATGAGGAAACAGGTGCGAGAGTTATAACAATTGGTGGATTTGTGTTATCAAGAGGTTTAACCCTTGAAGGTTTGATGGTTAGTTATTTTAGTAGAAGTGGCTCTGCTTATGATACAATGTTACAAATGTGTCGTTGGTTTGGCTATCGTCCTGGTTATGAGAATTTATGTAGAATATATATGTCAAAAATTAGTTTGTTAAATTTCAACACGGTTATTGATGCTACAGAAGATTTAAAATCTCAATTTAGAGAAATGAATGTTCAAGGTAAAACTCCACGTGACTTTGGATTAATGATAAAGGAATCACCAGATTTACTTGAAACCACAATGCTTGTAACTAGTAGAAATAAATATGGATCTTCTCAAGAAATTATTAAGACTCTAAACTATTCAGCAAAACCAATAGACACATCAAAATTGTATAAAGAAGTATCAAGGAATCATAATAATGAAACGGCAATATTAACACTAATAAACAAATTAAAAAATCAGGGTATCTTTATACAAAAATTGAATAACAGAATCTTATATAAAGATGTGGATAAAAGTTATATAGGAGAGTTATTAAAGCACCTTGATCTTCCATTGGAAAATAGAAAATTTGATAAAGAATCACTATGTGATTATATCGAAAATAGTAAAGATTTTTTAAAATGGGATATCGTTTTTGCGACCGGTTCAAGTAAGGATTTAAAATTCAAACTAGATACAATTGAAATTCCAGCCACCAGACGTAGTTTTGAAGTGCGAGAAAAAGAAAATTATATAAGAATATCTGGATCTAACAACAGATTGCTAGAACCAGGAATTTTCAATAGTGGGCTAACAGAAAATCAAATTAAAGAAGTTAAAGAAAATAGTAAAGGATCACCAATTGCCGAAGATTGGCTTAAAGCATCTGGAAGAAATCCACTTTTAGTTATATATCCAGTTCAACTTATTGAAGACAATAATAGTGATAATGATAATGAGGAAAAACAAAATATTTTATCAAAATATGATGGTAAAGTTTTATTTGGTTTTGGACTTGGTTTCCCAAGCAAAACCGGTGAAGTAAAAATTAAATTCAGAGCAAATAAAAGAAAAATTGAAGAATTAACAAAATCTTTCGAGGAGGATGAAGATGATGATTATGAAAATTGATTTTGAAGAAAAATTCAATAGCCTACAAGAAGATTTTTTTGGTAAACAAAAAAAGATATTGGTAAACTCGTCATTAAAGGTATATTATGGTATTACAACTGAAAACCACCTAAGGATATCGTTTATGTCAACGATAGAGCCATTAAAATTGGAATCAACTAAAGAATTAAAAGTTTCCTTAGGGCAAGAAAGTGAAAATGTTTATTGGACATGTTTTGACCTGTTAAATCCTATGGGAAATAAAGTTTTTTATGCTTTTTGCAATGATTTAGTAGACTCTATTACAGAACAATTTGACGAATCTAAAGCTTTACTCCATTTAAAAAACAGATATCATGCATGGAAGTCAATGTTTAAAAATAAACGGAAAATGTCTCCTGAATCAAATCAAGGATTGTTTGGTGAATTGTATTTTATGAAACACTTTTTGTTTAAATTTTATAATCTAGAAGATGTGATAGACTCTTGGGCTGGACCTAATGGATATAGTAAAGATTTTTCAATAAATAACACATGGTATGAAGTTAAAACAACTTTGTCAACATCAAACACAGTAAAAATTTCTTCAATAGAACAATTATCTTCCACTACTCCTGGGAATTTGGTTGTAATTAAAATTGATAAAATGTCAGAAATGTTTAATGATGGTTGTTCTGATATCTATGATTTATTTAAATCAATAATGTCTGAACTAACTAGTAATGAATCAAAAGAAAAATTTGTAGATAAATTATTAAAATACGGATTTGATATTAATGAAAATTCTAATATTGAAAAATATAAATTTTTTAACTTTAATATTTATAATGTCGATGATAATTTTCCAAGGCTTTTGGAGTCAGATATTAAATATCAGCAAATAGGTAAAGTATCCTACGAATTAATTCTAAATACTCTTGAAAGTTTTAAAAAGGAGATTTAGTATGGATATAAATGAATTTAGAGAATATTACATCAATGAAATAAAAGCCGCTGCCTTAAATAATAACACACACCCTGTTCATGAATTAAATAATGATGTTATTGATATGATGATAAATGATTATAATGTCGTATCACAATTAGATGATTGTTATTTTCAATGGTTAAATGGTAATAAGGCATATAAAAGTATGAAAATTGATGCCGCGTATTTGGAATTACCTACAAATACTTTGAACTGTTTAATTTCTGACTTTAATGAATACGAAATCGAAAATATTAATAATGAATTTATAAATAAAAATTGTCAATACATGTTAAATTTCTTTGAAAATGTTTTAAAAGGATTTTTTAATGGAAGCGAGGAATCTGCCCCATATACAGAGTTAGCCGTAAACATAAGAAGAAATATATCATCTATCAATAAAATACATTTGTTTATTGCTTCAACCAATAAAATAAGTGAAAGGGTTAAAACTATTAACTTACCAAATTATATTTACGAGGGGAAATCTTTTGTTGTTGAACTTGATATTATAGATATTACAAGAATCTATAATACAAGAGCTGAAGGTTTTGAAAAAGAACCTATTGAAATTAATGTATTGGATTTTGGAGAAAAAGGAATCCCATGCATTAAAGCAGAAATAGAAGATGAAAATTATGAAGCATATCTGGCTGTAGTGCCAGGAAAATTTCTTGCCGATATTTATGATAAATATGGAGCAAGATTATTAGAATCAAATGTTAGGTCATTTTTAAATGTAAAAGGGGGTGTAAATAAAGGAATCAGAGGCACTATTTTAAATGAAAGGAATAAATTTTTCACTTACAATAATGGCATTTCAACAACGGCGAAAAATGTAGAATGTAAAAACATTCCAGGAATTGGAAATTGTATAGTAAAGTTTCATGATTTGCAAATTATAAACGGAGGTCAAACAACAGCGTCTTTGGCTTCAGCACGTATTAAAGATGGGGCTGCACTGGATCATATTTATGTTCAGATGAAATTGACCATAATAAAAAATAATGATGCTGAATTTATTAGAAATATATCAAAATATTCAAATAGTCAAAACAAAGTAACATCTGCGGATTTAAATTCAAATCATCCATTTTATACAAGAATGGAAGACTTTTCAAGAAAAATATATGCACCACCTGCTCTTGGGAAAACTTATCAAGAAATATGGTTTTTTGAACGTGCTAGAGGTCAATATGAACAACCAATGATGAAAATGACAAAAGCAAAGCGTGAAGAATATCAACGTGTTAGACCAAAAGATAAAAAATTTACAAAAACAGATTTGGCAAAATATCTTAATAGTGCGGATATGAAGCCATATTATGTATCTTGGGGGTCAGAGGTAAATGCGACAAGATTCCAAGAAGATATGGAAAAACTATGGGAGAAAGACAATAGTTATTATAATGAAGTTTTTTATAAAGATTTAATAGCAAAAGCTATATTGTATAAAACAATTGATAAGATCATATCTCAATTAGAATGGTATAAAGAAAACAAAGCATATAAGCCACAGCTTGTAACTTACACTTTTGCAAAATTAGTATATTTAGCCAAAGAACAAAGAAAAGTTTTAGATTATAAATATATATGGGAGAAACAATCTATTCCTGAAGCATATGTAAAAGATATTGAATTGATTGCAAGACAAGTATTTAATACAATTAATGATCCTAATCGAAGTCAAGTTAATATAAGTTCTTATTGTAAACAGAAGGTATGTTGGGATAATTTAATCGCTAAAAGTTTTATATTGTCAGAACAAACCATATCATCACTCGTAGATCCAAATGATAAAAAAGTTGAAGACGTAAGGGCTAAAAAAGAACAAAGATTTAATATGTCATTATCCATTGAAGTAGATATATACAATAAAGGTGTGCAATACTGGACAAATTTATTGGAAAAAGGAATAAACCAAAGTCTATTATCTTTACATGAAGAAGAATTATTAAGGTTTGCTATAGATTATTGTAAGGGTATTAAAATGGCTACACCTAAACAGGCTCAAGCAATTTGGGATATTAGAACAAAACTTAGCCAAAATGGAGTTATTGTGTAATGTCAAATTTATTGAATGAAAATGAATTAAATATAATTATTGAATGCGGAAATAAGGTGCTAAATAAAGAAATAAAGAGAAGTGAGGCAATTAATACTCTTAAAGAAAAAATAACTACCCATAGTCCAGGATCCTTAGCCATATATTGATAACTATAGACATTTAAGAACAGGTGTTCCCTATGGTAGAAATATGAGTTTTCAAATACTAGAATTTTTTCTTGAGAAAATAAATATGACATTTGGTGTAGAAGCCTTGAATATTGCTCTAAAATCATTATTTTATCATACTATTCAATATTTTTATCAGACAGGTTTAAAACAATCAAAAGAAATATTAATTGGTAGTAGATTTACAAAAGAAAATAATCTGCAATATAATTTTGATGATGATATGTTTAATAGAAATAACATACAAGAATCTATAGATGATAAAACTTATATTAGCAACGTAAACTTAAATTTATCAAACGATGACGCTGATCAATATTATGAACAAAGCCCGAAGGTTAAAGATAAAAAACAGAAAAACTTTAGTAATTTTGTTAGAGATACTAAAGTAGCATTACATGCATTAGCAAATGCAAATTATTGTTGTGAAATAGATAAAAACCATGTTACTTTTTTGAGAAAATCAATTGACAAAAATTACACAGAACCACATCATTTAATTCCAATATGTTACCAAGATAATTTTAATTATAGTCTAGATGTGTCAAATAATATAGTTTCTTTATGTAGTAATTGTCACAATAAATTGCACTATGGAAGAGATATAGAGAAAGATTTATTAATTCTTTATAAGAAAAGGAAAGATCTTTTAAAAAAATCAGGTATAAATATTTCATTTTCACAACTATTAGAATTATACAAATAAAAATCACTCAATCTTAATTGATTGGGTGTTTTTTTGTTGCATCAATAGAAAAATGTGAATTTTAACAAAAAATTTTTATTTTTTAAAGAAATTTTTTCAAAAAGTGGCAGAAAATGGGCAACGATTTTAGAAAACGAGTGGTTAACATTATAGAGGGAGAATTTTTTTGAAAGGCATTATAGTTTTCTTACAAAGAAAAATATGCTGGTGTTGTTAACAAGTAAATTGCTAAAACAAACATTTCTAAAAAGAAAAAGTGTCACCCACTTCCCACTCCCATATTATTTATAAATATAATTTTTAATTATTCTTTACTTGTTAGATAAGAAAAGAAAATTTAATAAAGAAAAGAATTTTTAGCGCTGGCGTGGTTAATAGACGTGATTGCAAAACTTCATTCCAGCCGTTTTAGAAAGACGAACAATTAAGAAATCAATTTTGTGGTTTCTTTTTTTGTTGTGAGAAATTTATAAAAAGGAGGTATAAAGCCAAAATCAAGCCATTATGACAAGAAAATAGTGTAGACAGATAAATTATCATCAAAGGAGGATTGGACAAATATGAACTAATTACAATATCCATTTTCATGGACTCCGCCACACATTTTCAAATATGCTTTTTGAAATGAATGAGAACCCAAAAGTAATTCAACAACTTTTAGGTCACCATGACGTTAAAACAACAATCACTGTTTATAACTCTGTTGATAGCGAATATATCCGCCAGACAACTGATAAGTTTAACGAAAGAGTTAAAGAAGACCAAATGCTTTTAAACGATAAAAAACGAGAAGAAATCCTTGAACAACGCAAAGATGAATTTGTCGCAGATATGGACGATAATGAATTTGATGAAATTCTCACAAAACTTCTAGAAGAGCGAAAAGAACGCAAACGTAGACGTGAAAGTGATATGGAAATGTAAAGCACGAATTTTGTCGAATGTATGGAAAAATTTTCCTTATATGTTATAATGTGCATATAAGGAGAAACTCTTATGGCTAAAACTAATGGAAAGGTTCACAATATTAACTTGATAAACCTCGATTATGTAAAATCTGAAATGCTAAATACAAACTTATACAATAAAGAAGAAATCAATAATCAAAAATGTATTGAATACATTATGAGTAATTCAAAAGACTACGAAGAACAAAAGTTGGAAACAAATGTAATTGATGGCGTTGAATTACATTTTTATTATTATGGATACAATATTAAAACTGCACTTAATAAATTTTCAGCAGATTTTGTAAAACAAGATCAAGAAATATTTAAAAAGGAAGGATTAGTTCAAAATTCTGTTTTATTTTTAATTATTAAAAGTAGAATCTATGCAGTTCCCACGGGGCAAGGATTTAGAGCTATTTCAAAATTTATTATTGATAATTTTGGACTTATCGCACTCAAATCAATGGATGCGTCTTTTAAAGTCACAGCATTAAATTCAAATAATATGAGTGGCAAAACACATTCCGAAAATAGAGTTTTCAGACAAGAATTGGATTTTTTTGATATTCAAGATGTTGACTCGATAATAAAGGGGTTAAAAGGTAAAATTAATAGCAAAGAAACAATTTGTAAGTTGCTTAATATTCCCCAAGATTCAAAAAAAAATAAACTAACATTTATGGCAAAAGATAGTTTACAATTGTCAAGTTCAATGAAATTGGAGGAACTTGTTAAAAGTTTAAAGGCTATTAATGAGTTAATACCAGATAAAATTGAAAATGACTTTGTTGATATTAAATTATTAGACAAGAATAAGGATTCCAAAGATATAGCAAGAAATCAAGATGTTGTATATTTTAATATCGCTAAAAATTTAGAAAATCAGTCAGAAACATATTTAGGTTATGATTTTTTTAATAAAGATGTTGAAAGCTTTTTAGATTATAACAAATATATTTTAAAGTACAATGAAACTGAAAAAGGGTTTGATGACTCGTATGAAGTTTTTGCAACACTCAGGAGCATGTATACAGATCTGAAGATAAACGAAAAATCTGAAGATGAAAAGATAAGTTTTGTAAAAAATATATATGTTTTAGGTGTAAATGATGATGAATATAAATGTCCATTTGGAAATCTGATTGAAAATTTAAGCGGAGAAGTGGTATGCGAAGATAAACATTATTTTATGTGGTATGGTATATTTTACTATGTTGAAAACAATTATTTTAATAGATTAAATGGTTTGCTTCAAAAAAAACTAAGTCTATATAAAAACGACAATTTTTTGCCTAAGTGGCAAGTCAATGACGAAGACGCATACAATTCAAAATTGGCCGATACAATTAATGGTTTACTTATTCATAAGTGCATTCCAGATAATATTGAATTTGCAGATGTGTTGAAATTTGATGAAACAAAATGTTATATATATCATGTAAAAGATAATTTTAATTGTTCAATGAGAGAACTTGATAGACAAGTTGAACTTTCCATGAAAAAATTAAGCGAATTATCAAGATTCTCGGAGTATTTTGTAGATTTATATAATAGGTCTAAAAACCAAGCAAAAAGAAACGATAAAAATGAATTATATAAGTATTTTAGTTCTGCAGAAGAATTTGTTGATAAAATAAAAAAAGTTACACAATTTATTTACAAGATAGTAATTAATGTTGCTGATAAAAACGATATCCTGAATTCTGAATCAAACATAGCAAAATATTGTTTTAAACATATTTTATCTTTATCAACAGAATATAATTACGAAATAGAATTGTGTTTTGTTAAATAAAAATAAAATGTTGTTAAAATCCAGTTATAATCGTGTACCTAAATGTACCTAATGTAGTAGTTTTGGACAGTTTTAGGGAGAATTAGACCGAAAGTTGATAAGTTCAATTTTCGGTCTTTTTTTATGCAATTTTTATGTACCTAAAATGACAATTTTGTGTACCTAATGTATTTTTTAAAGAGAGTTGCGCCCTAAAAATTTGCAAATAAAAAGTCGCTAAAAGCCTTTATTTATCGGCGTTTTAGCGACTTTCGTTTAATGGAGCTGGTGACGGGAATCGGACCCGTGACCCCCACCTTACCAAGGTGGTGCTCTACCGCTGAGCCACACCAGCAGATGCTGTTTAATGCCTTGGGAATGCAAGGCGCTTAAGCACACATGTGGATAATATGCTATTATCTGTGGTTATTATATTAATAAAAGCAGAGATTGTCAAGGGAAATGGTTGGTTTGTTTAATCAAATTGAAAAAATCTGCGATATAATATTGCATAATAATTTATGCTTTTGTTTTTTTGCTGATTATAACTTACAAACCAAGTTATGAATATTCAATGTATTACAAAAAGAAACTTACAAAATTTTGGGCGGGCGAAAACTCAATGACAATAAACACAAACAAAAGTATGTTGTTTTGCCATGCTAAAAACCCAGTTGATTTGGCAACTTGCAAAGCGGAGAAAACAGATTTGCAATTTGTTGGCAAAAGCACAAAAATAAAAACTGACAACAATCAATTGCAATATATTTATGGTAACCGATTCAACATTTATTGGCAATGGGACGATGCAACGGATTTTGAGCAAATTACTCTCAATGTAAAAATTAAAGCAACCGATTATTTTAATGCTGAAATCAACGACCAAAATGATGTGAATATTAATCCAAGTTCAAACGATTTTGAAGTTGTAAGTTTTAACTTGCTTTATAAAAAACAAAACGAAATAACTTTTTCGTCTTATCAAGAAATGCAGATTGTGGAAATTTATTTTTCTTAAATTCAACAAACAGAAATCTTGATTAACTTAATTATTTCGTTTTGAATATGTTAAAGATTATTATTTACCAAGTAATTAGTCTTTTATATTTGAGGTTTGCCCCAAATTTAAATTTGAAAATTTTTCGGTTAAATATTCTTTAAAAATTTTATCGTCAGTTTTTGCATAGCAATCTTCCACTTGTTGCTTGATTATTTGCAACTTTTTTTCGCTTAATGTTTCAAAGCGATTGATTTTTATTAAACCTTTTTGTTCAAATTTTAAAACCAAATTCAAAGCATTTGGAACATAAGTGGATTTTACAACTTTTTGTGGTTGATTTGTGGAATAAACAAAAGGTATTTTATTTTCACAAAGGCTGTTTGGATCGGCTTCAATTTCATAGATATAACCAGACACATCGCCAAAATTTTCTTCCAATGCGTTTGGGTAATATTCATCTATTGTCAAAAGTTTTTCTTTATTAAAACCGTAAGTTGCAAACTTTTGAAATATTTGGTTGGATTTGCCGTATTTTTGCTCGTAAAACTTTTTTACTGGGTTTGCAAGGTATATAAGCACATTTTCCATTTTGGAAGAAAAATAAAGTGTTGGATTTTCAATATACACTGAATTTTGTGGTTTTAATTCTTGCAAATTTGCGATATCGCTTGCGTGATAAAATTTCATAATTCCCCCTTTAAATTAAAGTTATAATACCATTTAAAGTGGTAAAAGTCAAGAGCAAAAAATTTTAAATTGTTGGGCTTAAATCTTGACAATTTAAGTTGAAATATTTATAATTTTATTAAGATGTTGAAAAAGAGAGTAACCAAACCCCACATCACAAAGTGAAATAAGGATAGTGAGAACTTATTTGATGCGTTTGGCGAAGGACACTTTGGAGTCTTATTCCGTTTTATGGTTAGTTTTAAAGTGGCTGAATTTGATTGTTGACTTGAAGTTGCAATGCAAATTAAATTTGGCAAATTAGGTGGCACCGCGGGGAGTAGTTTCTCGTCCTAATGCATGATTGCGTTAGGGCTTTTTTGTTTTAATGGCAATTGATAAAAGGAGAAAATATATGATAGCAAAAAACAAATATAGGTCAGTTGATTGCGGAGAATTAAGGATTGAAAATGTTGGGCAAGAGGAAACATTATCTGGTTTTGTTGACACAATCCGCAAACTGGGCGGCATAACTTTTGTTGTGTTGCGTGATTTTTACGGCAAAACACAAATTGTTGTGCCAGATGAACTTGGTGTTGAACTCAACAAAGAAGACAACATTTGCGTGCACGGCAAAGTGCTTGAACGCAGCAGTAAAAATCCAAATATGCCAACAGGCGACATCGAAGTGGTGGCGGACAAAATTGAAATTTTGGGCAAATGCACAAACGTTTTGCCATTTGAAATCAAATCCAGCCAAGATGTGCTTGAAGATTTACGTTTGAAATACAGATATTTGGACTTGCGTGCGGACTATAACAAACAAATGTTAAAACTTCGCAGCGACCTGATGATGTTTGTGCGTGAGTTTATGCACAAACACGACTTTTTGGAAGTGCAAACTCCAATTTTGACCGCTTCCAGCCCAGAAGGTGCAAGGGATTTCCTTGTTCCAAGCCGTCTTAACCCGGGCAAATTTTACGCTTTGCCACAAGCACCACAGCAATTCAAACAATTGCTTATGACAAGTGGTGTGGACAGATATTTTCAAATTGCTCCATGTTTTAGAGATGAAGACGCCCGTGCAGATAGGTCGCCAACAGAATTCTATCAAATAGATATGGAAATGGCATATGCAACACAAGAAGATGTGTTTAAGATTACGGAAGAATTGTACGCAAGCATTTTTGAGCGTTTTGCAGGCAAGCGTCCAACAACACCATTTGCGCGTTTAACCTACGATCAAGCAATGCGTGATTATTGCAGCGACAAGCCAGACCTAAGAAACCCACTTAAAGTTGCAGATTGCACAGAGTTGTTTAAAGATAGCACATTCAATGCTTTCCATGGCAATGTGGTTAAAGCAATCAAGGCAAATTGCGGAGAAAAGGGACGCAAGTTTTACGACGCACTTACAGAATTTTTAAAATCTCGTGAAGCAAAAGGCTTGGCTTATGTTAAAGTTAACGAACAAGGCGAGTTTGAAACTGGCATTTCCAAATTTGTAACAGAAACTGAAAAGCAAGCACTCAAAAATTTGTTGCACTATGAAGTTGGCGACACAATTTTCTTTATTGCTGACAGCAAGGATAGAGCAATTAAATTTGCAAATGTTTTGCGCAACGAACTTGGCAGCAGGCTTGGGCTTATTGATGAAAATGATTATCAATTTGTGTGGATTGTTGACTTTCCATTTTACGAACTTGACGATGACGGCAATATCGCGTTTAGCCACAACCCATTTAGTATGCCACAAGTTGATGTGGAAGAAGTTAAGAAAAATCCACTTGCAGCAAAAGCGTATCAATACGATTTGGTTATTAACGGCTATGAAAGTTTGTCTGGAGCAGTGCGCAATCACCGTCCAGATGTTATGGTTGAATTGTTTAAACTTGCAGGCTATGACAAATCAGTTGTAGAAAACAAATTTCCAGCACTTTACAATGCATTCCAATTTGGTGCACCACCACACTGTGGCATGGGGGCAGGCTTTGACCGCATAATGATGTTGCTCACACACAATGATTATATTCGTGATGTTATTGCTTTCCCAATGAACAAAAATGGTTGTGACCCACTTACAAACGCACCTAATGTTGTAACCGAAAAACAACTTAAAGATGTCCACATCAAATTAGATGTGCAAGAATAATTTACTGCACAAAATTTAAAATTTTTGCATAAAATAAATAATCATTAAAAAATATTGTTAAAAAATTATTAGGATTAATTATTTATAATTAAAATTAAAAATTAAAAAATCTACCACAAAAAATATAAAAATATTTACAAAATTCTGTTGACTTAAAAAAATTTTATGCTAAAATAAAGTTATCCTAAAAGGGGAGATTATGATTAAATTTATCAATAATAACAACAATAATAATCTTAAACACATTTGTTAATGGGTTTTAGTTTTTATTGCTTGTTTGATAAATTTACAAATTTTAAATTTAAAGCATCTACTGAATCCCAGCAGATGCTTTTTTGTTTAGCAAAACAAACCTAAAAGGAAAATATAAAAGGAGCAAAATATGAAAAAAACCAATGCCGTAGCAGGCGAAGAAGATGATAATATTTTGCATTTAAGGAGATAAAAAGTAATGATAATTTTTCCTTAAATGCAAATCAGCATAGGCGTTTGCCTAATAAATTGCAACATATTTTTTAAACAATTTATGTTTTTAAAATTACAATAAAAATTTAACTAAAAATAAAAAATTTAAGGAGAAAATTATGATAAAAGAAAAATATATTCCAATTTTGGAAAAACAAAAATACATTAAAATAATAAAAGATAAATTTGAAAAAGAACTTGCAAAACAGCTTTGTTTAATTAGAGTTTCTGCACCACTTTTTGTGGAACGAGAATCTGGCTTGCAAGACGATTTAACTGGCGTTGAACGTCCAGTTGAGTTTGATGTTAAAAAAGACGGCAAAAAATTGGAGATTGTACAATCACTTGCCAAATGGAAAAGGTTTGCGCTCAAAAGATATGGCTTGTCGGTGCACACAGGAATCTACACTGACATGCAAGCAATCCGTCGTGATGATAAAATTGACCAAACTCACTCAATTTATGTTGACCAATGGGATTGGGAAAAGGTTATTTTAAAGCAAGATAGAACTAAGGAATATTTAATGTCAACCGTCAAACAGATTGTAAAAGCAGTGTGTTCAACAAGCAAATATCTTAAACAGTTTGGTTTTGATGGTGTTGAGTTGTGCCCCAAAGTGCATTTTGTAACCAGCCAACAATTGTTGGATATGTACCCAACTTTAACGCCAAAGCAACGAGAATATGAGATTGTAAAAAAATACAAAACCGTGTTTATAATGCAAATTGGCGATAAACTTTCTGACGGCGAGCCACACGATTTTCGTGCTCCAGATTATGACGATTGGACATTAGATGGCGATTTGATGTTTTATCACGCAGTGATTGATGAAGCTTTGGAAATTTCAAGCATGGGTATAAGAGTTGACAAGTTTGCCTTGCTTGACCAGTTGAAAAAATCAGGAGATGTTGATAGGTTAAAATTAACTTTTCATCAATCAATCGTTGATGGTAGCCTTCCACTTTCGATTGGTGGTGGCATTGGGCAAAGCAGATTGTGCCAATTGTTGCTAGCAAGGGCACACATAGGTGAAGTTCAAGCAAGTTATTGGGACAAACAAACCATTGATTATTGCAAAATTCAAGGTATTGAATTGCTTTAAACAAATTCAAACAATTGCAAAATTGGCTTGAATGTGCTAAAATTTGTTTTAAACATAGCAAAAGAGATTTTAAAGGAGTATATATGCAAAAAATTGATATAAAAGATTTGAAAAAAGATTACGCCAAATTTGCGGACAAAATCATTGTGCTTGCAGGTTGGGTAAAAAGCGTTAGAGATATGAAAAACTTTGGGTTTATCGACATGGGCGATGGCACAAGTTTTAAAGGTGCGCAAATTGTTATTTCGGCAGAAAAGTTGGCTAATTATGACAAGCTTGCCCACTTAAACACTGGTTCAACAATTATCGTTACGGGCAAAGTTGTTTTAACCCCACAAATGAAACAACCTTTTGAGGTTCAGGCAGAAAAAGTGGAAGTGTTTAACGAAACCGATGCAACATATCCACTGCAAAAGAAAGGTCATTCTCTTGAATATTTGCGTGAAATGGCATATCTTCGCCCACGCACAAACTTGTTTAGTGCAGTTTTTCGTGTTAGAAGTGTTGCTGCAATGGGGATTCACAAATATTTTCAAGAGCATGGCTATGTTTATGTTCACACTCCGCTCATCACAACAACTGACTGCGAAGGCAGCGACCAAATGTTTAAAATTACAACATTAAATTTTGAGCGTCCACCTCTCACAAAAGATGGAGCACTTGACACAAGCAAAGATTTGTTTGGCAAAAAATCATACATCACAGGCTCGGGTCAATTGCATGGCGAAGCGTTTGCTTTGGCATTCAACAAAATTTACACTTTTGGCCCAACATTTAGAACAGAAAACAGCAACACCAAAACTCATGCAAACGAATTTTGGATGATTGAACCTGAAATGGCGTTCTGCGACCTTGACGGACTTATGGACATTGAAGAAGAGATGTTGAAGTATGTAATCAAATATGTGCTTGACACTTGCCCGGAAGAAATGGAATTTTTAAACAGCTTTGTTGAAAAAGGTTTAATTGAAAAACTTAAAAAAGTGATTGACAGCAAATTTGTGCGCATTGACCATGCCGATGTTATCAAATTGCTTAAACAAGCTCCTGTTAAATGGGAATTTGAACCAGAAGACGGTGGCGACATTGCCAAGGAACATGAAAAATATTTAACTGAGCATTTTGGTGGCCCAGTGTTTGTTAAAAACTGGCCAAAAGACATCAAGGCTTACTATATGAAGTTAAATCCAGATGGCAAAACAGTTGCTGCTGTTGATTTGGAAGTTCCAGGTGCTGGCGAACTTATGGGCGGTAGCCAACGTGAAGAAAATTACGACAAAATCATTGCTCGTTGCAAGGAAATGGGCGTGGACACAATGCCTATTGATTGGTTTTTAAATTTGCGCAAATTTGGCAGTTGTGTTCACTCTGGGTTTGGCATGGGCTTTGAACGTTTGGTTATGTACCTAACAGGTGTTGAAAATATCCGTGATGCAATTCCATTCCCACGCACACCAGGAAATTGTGAATATTAAAAACAAAATTTACACTTGCTATTGACTTTTTGCATTATGGTGTTAATATTAAATTATTATGGACAAAAGATTGCAAAAAGCAGCCATATCAATGATGAATATGGGCAACAAAATTAATTTTAAAATAACAAAAGACAAACAAGATAGTTTGATTGTTAATTATTGCAAAAAATCAATTATGTTTTGCTTGATGATTAAAAACAATAAACTTGTAAAAGTTGCAACATTGGTTTATTCAATAGACAAGGCTAACCATTCGGTTTTTGTTGCCAAATTGGACGTTTGCAAAGATTTTCAATTTATTGGCATCGGTTCAAATATGATAAACTGTTTGCAAAATTATGCAAAAAACATTGGGCTTAAAAAAATGGAATTGGTTAGTTTGTCTCCTTCATTAAAGTTTTACCAAAAACTCGGTTTTGAAAAATCAACCATAGCAGAAGAAGCGGTTTATTTTTGTGACATTATGCTTTAATGTTTTGGTATTAATCCATTAATTTGCTTTTGTCAAACTAACACAAAAAAATCACTGAATATGTTTAATTTGCGCTATTGACAAACCAAATATTTGTGCTATAATAAGCCTTATGAAAAAGATTGATAATAAAAAATTTGAAGAGTTTGTTAAAGTGTCATCAAAAAAAGGTGATGAAGTTTTTGTTGGAACCACAACTGGTGGTTTGGAATGTTTGTTGATAACAAAAAAAATGGAACATTCAATTAATGCGTATATTGAAGTTGAAAACAAAATTGTCAATGTTGGCAGTTTGGTGTTTGGATTTGAAAATGAAGATTTCAATTCAATTTATTTGTCTTCAATTGCTGTTTTGCAAGAATATCACAATCAAGGCATTGGCAAATTGATGATGAATTATTTCATTGAAAATGCAAAAGATTACAATTTTGCAAACATCAAAGTGGACAGTTTTAAAAAGTTGGCTGGGTTCTTTGAACAATTTGGCTTTGAAAAATCAAAACAAACATCACGCGTTATTGTTCCAATGCAAAAATCTTTAACAAAAAAAGTTGAAAAAAGTTTGTAATTAATTAAGGCAAATGAAGTTGAAATTCAATTTCATTTGTTTTTTACTTTAACTTTTAAAAAAATCAAAAAAGTTGTTTATTGGCATTTTTAAAAGAGAGATTTTATGGATAAAGTTTTTGAAAAATTAATAAATAATTGCATTGAAAACGATTATGAGTATTATGTAACTTCACTTGAAAACGACAATCAAATTGTTGTTGTTTTTAGAAAAGAATTTGGCACATTGTTTGCTTATCAAATTGAAGATGGTGAGCTAACAGAAATTGGGGAAGGTAGGTTCCGTTTTTATTGCAACAAAAAATTTTTAAACCTTGATTTGATTAGAGTTAGGCAAGATTTAAGGCACCATGGCATAGGCAAAAAGATAATTTCTTGTTTGTTAAAATTTGCAAAAACTGTTGGGTGCAAAAAAGTTAGTTTAATTTCAGCTCTTAGTTCAGTTGGCTTTTATCAAAAACTGGGGTTTGATTTGGTTAGTCCACCAGACGATTTTAGAACTATTGTGTTTGAAAAACAGTTAAATTTGAAAGAATTAGATTTGAACGATGACCAATTGGGATTGTAAAAACAAAATAAATTTATTTTTTAAAACTAGGCAAAAAGTTTGCTTTTGCTGAATATATTTAATATAATTAAAGTAAACAAGGAGGGTTTTATGGCATTCGTTAACTGGATGGACAATTTGCCACTTTGGGCAAAAATCATTTTGGCTTTGCCAGGCTTGGACATTATCTGGGCTATTTATCGTATTGTTAAAGGTGCAGTTAAAGGTAACACTGCAATTTTGCTTGGTGGTATCCTTTGGTTGTTGCTCGGCTGGGCTATCCTTTGGATTATCGACATCGTAAGCATTTGCTTGGCAAAAAAACCAGTGGTTTTGGCGTAAAAAAACAACCTATAGATGTAAGTTGCAAAACTTCATTTATAGGTTTTTTTTATTTAATAAAACTGGTGCATTTTTAATTTAATAATTTATATCAATTTTCATTTCAGTTTCGCCACTGTCGTCAAGGTAAGAAAAAGGGCTAAACTTTTTGTTTTTTAATTTGGTGTTAGATTGTTGCATTTGTTTTTCTGGATTTGCTTTAACAATAATTCTGCTGTGGATTTGGTCAAACAAACGATTTCTGCCAAACGAAAAATGACTTGAGTTGCTAAATATAATATGGTCAACAAGATTTTTGTTTATACAATTGCAAATCGAAACAAGATTTTCAGTTGTTTTAATGTCTTCAAAACTTGGCGTTGCTTCGCCAAATGGGTGAGTGTGAAAAATCACAACATTAACCACATTTTTGTCATTAATAAATTCTCCAAATTGACCTGGGTTAATTTTTATTGTTGTGTCATCGGCTCCACAAATTGTTGTGTATTTAACAACACGATTCATTCCGTTTAAACAGACAATAAAAAATTCTTCATTCTTGCTCACTTCAAATTTGCTTCTAAAGAATTTTACACAATTAGAAACATTGTTTAAAACATCAATATTGTCGTTGTTGTAACTTTCTTTGTAAATACTAAACAATTCTGGCAAACTAGTTAAAAACAAGGCTGTGCGTTCGCCAACGCCATTAACCTTTTTCAAGGATTTTGGGTCTGCGTTAAGCACATTTGCAAAAGAACCATATTTATTAAGCAAATTATGACCTATTGGATTAGTATCCTTTCTGGGGATAGTAAACCACAAAAGATATTCAAGCAGCTCATGAGGGGCAAGCGAGCGCAAACCGTATTTTGCAATTTTTTCTTGCATGCGTTGCCTATGTCCTTCATGTGCGTTTGTTTTTTTATTTATCATATCATCATCTTTCATAAAACAAAAATACCCTAAAATAAAATTTAAAATTAAATTTGCAATTACATTTCCTTTAAACCAGCAATGCAAATAATGTTAAATCCAACGTTCAAACATTCCTTCAATGACTTAACCAAATTGATTTTTGCATTTGTTGTGTTGTTGTCACCGTCCAAAATCTTTGTGGTTGTGTAATAATGGTTGAAAGTTTTGCACATTTCCATAACACGTTTTGCAACAATGCTTGTGTCACGCTTTTCAAGTGCAATTTGCAAAGTTGTTTTAAAATTGTTTATCATTTTAACAAGGTCAAAAGCGTCAGCGTTAAAGCAAGAGTAGTCCGCTTTTGCTTTTGTTTGTTGGTGTTTTCTTAAAATGCTTTCAAGACGGGTAAAAGTGTATTGCATATATGGTGCAGTTTCACCTTCAAAAGAAAATGCTTTTTCCATATCAAACACGCAATCTTTAACACGTTCAACTTTAAGCACGCTATAATTCAACACTGCACTGGTAACTTTGTTTGCAACATCAGCAGGGTTTTCCAATTCAAATTTACGGTCTTTAATTATTTCAACCGCTTTGTTGTGTGCATATTCAATTAGGTCAACCAAAACCGCTTGTTTGCCGCGGCGGGAACTAATTTTGCCGTCTGGCAAACTGAATCTGCCATATGCAACATGCTCCAAACTGTTTGAGTAAGGCAAGTTTAACAAATCCACAATTTTAAACCATTGTTTAAAATGCAAACTTTGTGCAACGTCTGTTACATAAATCATTTTGTCAAAGTGATAGTCATCAAACCTATGCAATGAAGCAGCAAGGTCGCGGCTGGCATAAAGAGATGTGCCATCATTTTTGATGATAACACTTGGTGCCATATCATAAGCGGACAAATCCACAATTTGTGCACCTTGACTTTCGGTTAACAAGTTTGCTTTTTTAAGTTTTTCCACAATTTCTGGCACAAATTGATTGTAGTAAAATTCGCCACGATTGTCGTCAAACTTAACGCCAAGCAAATCAAACATCTTTTCGCCATCTTTTAATGCAATGTCCACAATTTGTTGATAAATTGGGTAAACTTGTGGGTCTTTTTCTTCTATCTTTTTAAATATGTCGCGTGCAAGTTGAGAAGCACTTTCGTCTTCGCTTTCAAGCTGATTAAATTTAACATAGTATTCTTGCAAAGCATCGTTTCCGCGTGCTTTAACATCTTCAAGGCTTCCCCATTTTTGCATTCCACCAATAATTTTGCCAAATGGTGTACCGTAATCCCCAGCAAAGTCAAGACGTTTAACAGTGTAACCAAATTGTTCAAACAAACGGCACAAACTTTCACCAACAATCAAAGATTTTAAGTGCCCAATATGAAGATATTTTGCAAGATTTGGGCTGCCAAAATCAACACATACAACTTTGCCTTTGCCACAAATAGATTTAAAATCATCTTTTGATTGGTATTCGCTTAAAACTTGTTTTGCGATTTCATCTTTTTTTAAAAAAAAGTTGATATATCCAGCCACAACCTCAACATGGTCAACAATCGCATTTGGTTTTAAATTTGCAACAATATTGTTTGCAATTTCCATTGGGTTTTTGTGCATAACTTTTGCAAGCGAAAAACAAGGTAGGCAGTAGTCACCTTTGTCGGCAGTTGCACTTTCCACAATCAAATTTTTAATTTCCACATTTTCATCTAAAACGATGCTCTTTGCTATTAATTCTTTTATATCCATAGGCTTATAATAGCACAAAAACAAACATTTTGCAATAGATTTAATTTGTTGAAACAAATAAAAAAACCAAACAAAAAACTAAATATTTGTTTGGCTGTGTTAAATTGACGATGCGTGGTATATTTTACAAAATTTAACTTTAAAATCAATCAAATGTTTAAACAAATTTGATAGGCTATTCATCAATAACTGCGGCACACGCTTTTGTGTAAGCGCGCGTTAAACCGCCAGCGCCAAGTTTTATTCCACCAAAATATCTAACAACTGCAACCATTGTGTTGGTTAAATTTTTCTTTTTTATTACATTCAAAATTGGGTAACCTGCCGTCCCATTTGGCTCGCCATCATCGCACGCTTTTTCACTAACAGTGTCAATATTAAAAACATATGCGTAGCAAATATGTGTTGCTTTTTTGTGTTCGTGTTTTAATCCTTCCAAAATCTGTTTAACTTGCTCTAAATTTTTTAGCTCAAATTTGTAAGCAATAAAACGAGATTTGTTTATAATTATTTCTTTCATGATTTAATTATAACAAAAATAAAAAAATAATTAAATAAATTTCACAAAAAAATTAATTAATATAAAAAATTAATTAATATAAAAATTTAAATAAAAAAATAAAAATTAAATGATAAAAATAAATAAAAAACATAAAAATCACTTAAATATTCAATTATTTTGCAAAAATAAATATTTTATTTAATTTTTTTAATAACCAAAATTATTAAATAAAAATCAATTAACAGATTTTTTTATTGTTGAATATTAATATATATGAAAAAATTAAAAGTTGGTATTGTTGGATTTGGCAATATCGGTAAAGCAATAAAAAAACAAATTTCAAATGATGAAAATTTTGAATTGATTGCTGTATTTTCAAAACGGAAAATTAAGGGTTGTGTTGAGTTTGAAAAAATTGAAGAATTTCAAGGTAAAATTGATTTGATGTTTCTATGTGTTGGCTCTCAATCGGATTTGGAACAAGTGGCAACCAGAGTGCTTAAAAATTTTAACACGATTGACTGCTTTGACAACCACAACAAAATCAAAAACTATTTAATCAATCAACAAGAGATTGCAGAGCAAGGCAAAAAGATTGCCATTTGTTCAGTTGGATGGGACCCTGGTTTGTTTAGTTTGATTCGTGGGTTGATGAATGGACTAAACTTAAATTTCAAAACCTTTTGGGGCAAAGGGTTAAGTCAAGGACATACTCAAGCAATAAAAAATTTGCCAAATGTGATTGATGCTGTTCAGTTTACCATCCCAAACAAAAAGGTGGTTAGGCAAACAAAACAAGGCAATGATTTAATAGATTCATATGCGTTTCATTTAAGGCAATGTTTTGTTGTGTGTGAAAAGCAATTTTGCAAAACAATAAAACAACAAATTTTAACCATGCCAGATTATTTTGTGGGATACAAAACCAAGGTTAAATTTGTTAGTTTAAAAAAACTAAACAAGATAAAATCTTTTGCTCACAAAGGGGAAGTTGTGTCAGTTGGTGATGAAATGGAGTTTAAATTAAGGTTAAGTTCCAATCCGGAGTTTACTGCAAAAGTGATGATTGCATATGCGCGTGCGTTGCCAACTTTAAAAAAATTGCACAAATATGGAGTGTTCACAATTTTGGACATTCCAATTTCATATATTATAAAAAAAGAAAAATCCCAATTGATATAATTGGGACTTTTTCAAACTGTAATATAAGTGACAATTCAAATGCAACAAATTTGTTAAAATTTTTTAAAATACTAATTTTTTTAATGATTTTTTGCTATTCTTGCTTAATTTTTTCAAATTTATTCTGTTTTTTCAGTTTTTGTTTTCTTTTTGTTGGATTTTTTTGGTTTTTCCACAACAGGTTTCCAACTTGCATCAATCAAACGATTTTCATCAAAGTAAGCAAGGTTTGGGCATTGTTTTCTGTGAATAATCACGCCACGACCTGTGGAGATAAAACCAACAATATCATCGCCATACATAGGTTTGCAACAACCTGCAAATTTCATCAAAATGTTATTTAAGCCTTTTATTGCAACTTGATTTTCTTGTGGGGTGAGATTAACAAAAGTGTTGTGGGTTACAATTTTTTCTTGTTCAGCTTTGGATTGCTTTTGAAAAGATGCCACAAGTTTGCTGGCAATTGCGGTTGGCTTGATTGCGTTTGTCCCAATTAAAGCGTAAAATTCATCATCGTCAGCAACATTGTAATAATTTATTATTTCTTGCATGGCGTCAGTTGAGATGAGTTTATTCACGGCGTAGCCTTTGTCTTTAATTGCATTTTCAAGCATAGTTTTGCCGAGTTTAACATTTTCTTCCTTCATGTTTCGCTTAAAAAACTCGTTTATCTTTTTTCTTGCTTCACTTGATTTGCAAATTTTAAGCCAGTCCCTTGATGGACCTTTTGAATTTGGGTTTGTGATAATCTCCACAACATCGCCATTGTTAAGCGAGTCTGTTATTGGGGTCATTTTTCCATTAACTTTTGCGCCAATGCATTTGTTGCCAATCTCGCTGTGAATGTTGTAAGCAAAATCTATTGGTGTTGAACCTGCTGGCAAATAAATCACTTTGCCGCGTGGGGTTTGAACAAAAATTTCATTGTTGTAAATGTCCTGATTCAGCGATTTTGCCAAATCTTCAATGCTTACATTTTCATTTTCCATCATTTGCCTTAACCAAGCAAGGCGAATATCCAAATTGTCTTGTGCATTGCGTTTTTCTTTGTAAAGCCAGTGAGCAGCAACACCATATTCAGCGTAGCGGTGCATTTCTTGTGTTCTAATTTGAATTTCAACAGGGAAGCCTTCAAACATCACAGTTGTGTGCAATGATTGATATCCGTTTGGTTTTGGTATTGCAATATAATCTTTAAACCTTTTTGGGATTGGTTCAACCTCACTGTGCAATCTACCCAACAAAGCATAACATTCTGCAACCGTGTTTACAATTGCACGCACAGCGATAAGGTCATAAATTTGATCCATTGGGTGATCTTGCAACTTTTTGTAAATTGAATATATGTGCTTTTTTCTGCCCATAACTTTGCCCTTGATGCCCAATTCGTCCATGCATTTTTGTGTTAAAGCCATCAATCTTTCAACAATAGGTTGGCGTTTGTGAAAACGCTTGTCCACATCAAGTTGAATTTCTAAATATTTTTTTGGTTCTGCAATCAAAAATGCGCCGTTTTCAAGTTCGGTTTTAAAGTTGGACATCCCCAAACGTGCAGCCAAAGGTGCAAACAACAAAAATATTGCATTTGCCATGTTTTTTCTTTCTTCAGGGGACAAATCTTGTTGATGTCTAACATCATTAACAACCAAAGCAATTTTTGCCATTATAATCCTAATATCTTTGGTTATTGCAAAAAACATTTTTCTTATGTTTTCAGCATCTTCGTTTGCGTTTGAAAAGCTTATATTTTCAAGCTTGTCAAAAATGCTCACTGTGGCATAGGAATCAGAAAAATCTTGCTTGACCTTGTCAAGTGTGAGCACATTATGTAGCACCAAAAAGTAAAGCAAACTATCTTTTTTTATGCCTTCGTTTAAATGCATCTCGTCCAAAATTGACAAGTATGAGATTGCTTTGTCTTTTAAATTATCTGGTATTAAGTTTAGTATTTCATTTATTTCCATATACATTATTATTCTAACACATTTAAAATTATTTTTCAATGTTTGAATGTGGTTTTTTAAAATTTAACAAATTCTATGCCCAACAAATTTTAATATATGGGTTAGACAAGTGTTGGTGGTTATAATGTCTTGTCCAAATGAGTATTGTATTAAGAGGATATATGCATAATTTAAATATTGAAGAAGTTTTTAAAAAATTTAACACATCAAAAAATGGTTTAAGCCAAAAACAAGCAGATGAGTTGAAAAAGACATATGGTAAAAATGAACTTAAAAAAGCAAAAAAGCAGTCGTTTATCAAATGTTTCTTTAAGCAGTTTTTAAACATAATGGTTGCAATTTTATTAGTTGCTGCTGTTGTTTCAATTGCTATTGCAATTTTGCACAAACAGTACAGTGATTTGTTTGAAGGCTTTGTTATTCTTTTTATTGTTTTTATGAATGCAATAATTGGAGTTTTGCAAGAAAGCAAGGCACAAGCATGCATTGATGATTTGCAAAAATTTTGCAAAACAAATGTCAAAGTGATTAGGGCTGGGGTTGTGTTAAATTTGGACAGCAGTTGCCTTGTGCCAGGAGATATTGTGGAACTGGAAGCAGGCAATATTGCACAGGCAGATATAAGGCTGATTGCTGACAACAATTTGATGTGCGATGAAAGTTCGCTTACTGGGGAAAGTGTTCCCGTTGAAAAAAGTTCAAATTTGATTTTGAGTTATTCAACACCATTGGCGGAGCGCAAAAACATGGTTTATTCTGGCAGCATGATTGTGCGTGGCAAGGCTACTGGTGTGGTTGTTGCAACGGCAAACAACACAGAAATTGGCAAAATTGCAAACATTTTGTTCAACACAAAAAAAGAAGTTACACCATTGCAAAAATCCATTGACAAAATTGGCAAGATTATCACTTGGACGGTGCTTGCAATTTGTGCGGTTATTTTGGTGTTTGAGTTGGTGGCGGGCAATGGAGTGCTAAATGCAATTATGACTTCTGTGTCGCTTGCAGTGGCGGCAATTCCAGAAAGTTTGCCAGCGGTTATAACAATAATCTTGGCTTTGGGTGTGCAACAATTGGCAAAACGCAAATGCGTTATCCGTCATTTAAATGCGGTTGAAACTTTGGGAAGTTGTGAGATAATTTGTTCTGACAAAACAGGAACTTTGACAATGAACAAAATGCAGGTTGTTGAAACGTATTCAAACGGGGAACTGAACATAAAAAGCGGCAGAGCATTTGAAGAGATGCTCAATTGCATGGTTAATTGTAATGAATCAAAAATTGAAAACAAAATAGTGGTTGGCGAACCAACAGAAACTGCGATTTATGAATTTGCTTTGCAAAATGGTGATGTTAAAAAACTCAAACGAGTGCATGAAATACCTTTTAATTCCACGCGCAAAATGATGAGTGTTATTGTCAACGATAATGGGCTTAAATCTTACACAAAAGGTGCACCAGAAATTGTGGTGGGGCGTTGTTCAAAAATTTTGCTTGATGGCAAAATTCAGCCCTTGACTGCAAAATTGAAAGAAAGCCTGAAAAACATAGACAACAAAATGACTGACAAAGCGTATAGAGTAATCGCTTTTGCGTTTAAAAACCTTGATGTGATAAATTCCAACAGCGATTTGGAAGATGAAATGATATTTTTGGGCTTTTGTGGAATGATGGATAATCCGCGCCCAGAAGTTAAAGCAAGCATTGAAAAATGTTTTAAAGCCGGCTTGAAACCTGTTATGATAACAGGCGATCACAAGCGCACAGCATTTGCTATTGCATCTAAACTTGGCATTGCAACAAATTTAAATCAAGTTTTAACTGGGGAAGAACTTGACAAGTTGTCGGACAAAGAACTGGCGCAAATATGTGAAAATTATTCGGTTTTTGCACGTGTGAGCCCAGAACATAAGGTTAGAATTGTTAAAGCGTTTAAAGGCACAAAAAAAATAGTTGCAATGACGGGTGATGGTGTTAATGATGCACCAAGTTTAAAAATTGCCGACATAGGCGTTGGTATGGGCAAAACTGGCACAGATGTTGTTAAAAATGTGGCGGATATGGTTGTTACAGACGACAACTTTTCGTCCATTGTGGTTGCGGTGGAAGAAGGCAGAAAAGTGTACAGCAACATACAAAAGGCACTTCAATTTTTGATTTCAACAAATTGTGTGGAAGTGTTGGGTGTGTTAATTGCGTTGATGTTTTTCCCTCAAATATGCTTTTTGTCGCCCGCGCAAATGCTGTTTATAAATTTGGTTACAGACAGCCTTCCCGCTTTTGCTTTGGGCATGGAAAAGGTTGAACCAGAAGTTATGTTGCAGCCACCAAGAGATAAACGAGCAGGCTTGTTTGGTGGGAAAGTTGGCGTTGCCATAATTTACCAATCAATTTTGCAAACTGCAATTGTTATGATAATTTTTGTTGTTGGTGTTAATTTTTATTCTGCAGAACAAGCCAGCACAATGGTGTTTTTCACAATAATTTTTATGCAAACTTTGCACAGTATAAATTGCAAAACAAACAACAACCTTAATGGCAAAATATTGTTTAACAACAAGGTTTTTAATTTGTGTTTTACTATTACAATGTTCATCAATTTGCTGGTTGCTTGTGTGCCTGTGTTATATCCATTGTTTGGCTTGTCAGTATTAAATTTTTCACAATGGTTATTAATTGTAATTGCTTCAATTTTGATTATTCCAGCATGTGAATTAATGAAATGTGTTTTAGCAAACAAACCACACAAAAAATATTTAAACAAAAAAATAATTGCAAAATAAAAATTAGATTTACAAAAATTATTAAAAAAACATTAAAAAATTGTCAAAATTAATTATTTTTTGCGTTTTTTATAAAATTTTTAACAAAATTCTAATATATTTATTTTTTATTCATATTTTATTATTCATATTTTAATCAAACAAAAACAAATTTAAATTAAAGTAAAAAATTATTAAATAAAATTTTTTCTACAAACAAAAAAAGTTGAATAAAAATTTAACTTAAGCAAAAAATATTTGTAGGAGGAATTTATGAGTATCTTTAACAAAAAAGTGTTGGGAATTATTGTTTATTACACACTCATTGCTTTGGCAGTGTGTGCAAGTGGATTTTTTGTGTTTGCTTTGGTTGTTAACACACTTCCACTTTGGATAAAAATAATTTACTATGTTTGGGTTGGACTTCTTGTTGGTGCAATTATTTTTGACATTGTTTGCACAAACACTCATCAAGCAAAAACTTTGTCTGGTTTTATCATTTATGTGTTGAGCGTTTTGTGTGTGTCGATGTCTATGCTTGTTTATTGTTTGAATGCAACCACAGCAGGCATTGCAGCAGGATTCTTTAACACATACCTTGCAGTTTCGATTATCTCTTTTATCACAACTGGCTATGCAATTGCAACATGGTGTGTTGGTGAAGGCATTGTTAAACATGCAACCGAGCAAGAAGAAATTGACAAAATGGAAAAATAAAAAATTTGCAATTGCTAATTTAATATTAGCAAAAAAGATTTTGCTAATCAAAAAAAAGAGCTAACAAAACAGCTCTTTTTTTATTAAACTACAAAGTCCAACCGCCATCAACTCTAATAATTTGACCTGTGATGAATGAAGCCTTGTCAGAAAGCAAAAATTCAACAGCGTTAGCTACATCTTTTGGTTCTCCAATTCGTTGCAAAGGTGTTTCGTCTACGATTGCTTTAACATCTTCTTTTGAGTATTGTTTGTTCATTTTTGTGTTGATAAATCCAGGGCAAATTGCATTAACAGTTATGCCGCTTAATCCCAATTCCTTTGCCAAAGCAAGAGTTAAAGAATTAATTGCTCCTTTGCTTGCGGAATACAAACTTTCCGTGCTGGAACCAACCACTCCCCAAACGGAAGAAATGTTTACAATTCTGCCAAATTTTTCACTTATCATATGTTTGCTTACTGCTTTTATTACATTCACAGTGCTTTTAACATTGTTGTCAAAAATGAAGTTGAAATCTTTTTCTGTTACATCTTGAATTTGTTGATTTAAACTCACACCAGCACAGTTAACAACATAGTCAATTTTTTTGTGGCTTACAACAATTTTTTCAACAAGTTCAACCACACTTTGTTCATGGGTTAAATCACATTTTAATATTTCGATATTGCAGTTTTTTGAGTTGGTTTTTTTAAGCATCTTAACAGGTGCTTGATTTTGATGATAAACCAAAAATAAATTGTTATTGTTTTTTGCAAGGGCTTTGGCAACTGCAATCCCAATTCCGCCACTTGCACCAGTAATTAATATATTTTTCATAAAAAAATTATATCATTAAAAACAAAATTTTCAAATAAAAATCAAAAATATTTGCAAATTTTTAACATTTTTGCGTGTTTTTTGATAATTTTTTAAATTTTTTTTGAGTTTGTTTGACTTAAATCCAAAAATAATTGTAAAATAACTTTTGAAATAAGGAGGGAAATATGGCTGAAAAGAAAAACACAAAAACAACAAAAACCAGTTCAAACACAAAAAGTTCTGGCTGGAGTTTGAACAAAATTTCATTGTACATTATCGTTGCAGTTGCAGTGTTATATTTGGTTTCAATGATACTTTCTTTGGTTGGTGTAAGTTTTAAAATTGTTGCTGCATTGCAAGGCGTTGCAACCGCAATCATGATTTGCATCGTTGCAGTGTTGGCTTGGCGTTATGTTTCCAAAAAGCAAACAGTGTGGAAAGTTTTGTACATCGTTTGTTTGTTGGTTGTAATCGCTGGCGTCATTGTTCCATTGATTAAATAATCACATTTAAAACAGGTTTGTTTTGTTGCAATTTGTTCACAAAAATCAACCTGTTTTTTTGTTGCAAAATTGCTTTTGGCAAGTTTAACCAATCTGTATTTGTTTTAAATAATATTTGACAACACAAACTTTTAATTATATAATAATAAATATGAAAAAGGCACTAAAGACATTTTTTATATTGATATTGTGTTTGGCAGTTGCTGGTGGTACGGGCTATTTGTTTTTTGTTAACTTAACAAAAAGTTCTTCCGCCTTTGAAAACATTAATTCTTTTGTTAAAAGTTCCAGCCAAAAGGAATTGTTGATTGACATGCAACAAATTTCCACATATGGTGGGGATAGGTTTAACACAATAATTGGCACTTACAATGACATGCAACAAAGTTTGCAATGTTTAAATGCTTGTTTGATTGATTTTGAAAATTCAAGTGCCGAGCACATTTTGTGCACAAAGTTAGACAAATTGGTTTCTCAAACCAGTGATATTAAAGCAATGGTTAATGAGTACAACATCAAAAGCCAAAATTCAACTTTTAACAAATATGAAGGCTCAAACAATATCTATGAATCATTTGCAGATTTTGTTGCGAATTATGCTGATTATGTTTTGGCTGTAAATATGGAAGTTAAAAAATATGTAAGTTCCACAAATGTTGATGTTAAATTTGATGTTATTGATGTTTACGCAAATGTGGTTAAAAACAGTTTGCAAAATTTAAAAGTTGATGAAACAAACAATTTTGACAATTTAAATTATATGAACTCACATTTTCAACTTAAAAATGGATATTTGGTTTCTCAAAATCCAAATGGAAATTTTGCAAGCGAAAACAACAAATTTATTGAACAATACAAGCAATGCAATGCGTTATCATTTGCCTCAAACTTAAATGCAAATTTGATTTTGGCAGACGTTAACTCAACCAACGTTGAATTGCGTGCTGGATATTATTTAAAAATTATTTTGGGTGCATAAGGGTAGTATGAAAAAGTTTTGGTGTTTGATTTTAATATGTGCTGCAACACTTTTGAGTGTTATATCTTTTTCTGGTTGCAGCAAAAAAAATCAGTTTAATTTGGGTGGGCTAAAAGCAAATTACGAAACATTAGCAGATGATTGCGTGGTTGCCAGCCTTGACACAGACAAAATTAAGTTTGATTATTCCGTGTTTAAAATTGATGACACCGCCTACCTTGAACAAACCATCAACAATGTTGAACCATACAAAAGGATAAATGATTTTTACAATCCACTTTTAAACAATTCAATGAGCTTTGCTTATTCTTATATCAATGTTTGCTCAAATTCATCAATTAAAGTTGACGAAAGTGTGATGGAGAATTTGAATGATAGTTTAACTTCACTCAAAAATGCAATCAAAAATGTTGATAATCACATTGACACACTTGCAAAATGTGTTAAATTTGAATATCCAAACCCAGATTACAACTCTTTAACAGCATTAAAAGCAGTTTTTGATTCTTACGACGAATTGATTAATTCTGCATTAAATTACAATTACAATTTGTCTAGTGTTTATTTCAATAATGCTTTAACAAGTGCGGTTGATGATTATTCAAAATATACACTTGAAAATTTTGACGCGAACAAAACAATGATTAATTTTAAAAGTCAAACAGACTCTCAAATTTTGAACTTAACTCGCGCATATTTCAACACATATGTTAGAGGCAATGTTTTGACAGAAACTTTTGTTAGCAAATCAGGTTCAAATTACAACAAACCAGATGAAAATTACACAAACTATATGTCAAATGTTGCAAGCATAAGTTTGGGCAAAAGCTTTGAAGATAGTTTGACCAGCAAAATGGAAATCATCAACAACAGCACTGAATTAAAACAAAGTTTTTATAAAGAAAGTGTGGCAATGTCAAATATTCAACAAATTATGGCAAACGACCTTGACAACTATCAAAAAGCAATCAATGATGTTGTTTATTCAAACAAAAAATCCGATCCAAATGCAACCGATTATGAAAAATTTTGCGTGCAAATGATTGAAAATCACAATTATATTGTTGATGAGTACAGCAAAGTTTTGGTTAAAATTATTAATATCATCAACAACGCAGGAGTTTAAAATGACAGAGCAAGAATTTAGCGAATTAGCAGATTTGTTGTATCCTAATGTTTTGGATACAACTTTTTACTTTAACAAATACAAACCACGCAATGTTGCAGGTGAAGTTACTCGTTTGGCGCCAAGTCCAACAGGATATTTGCACATCGGTCAACTTTATCAAGCAGTGGTTCATTCGTCTTTGGCACGCACCACAAATGGAGTGTTTTATTTGCGTTTGGAAGACACAGACAACAAGCGTGAAGTTGAAAACGCGGGTCAAATTGCCTATGATATGTTAAACAAGTTTGGACTTGTTGCTGATGAAGGCTATCGTGGCGATACTTTGCCAGAAATAGGCGAATATGGCCCTTATGTTCAATCTAAAAGGCTTGAAATTTATCGTGCTTTTGCTCACGAACTTGTTAAACGTGGTGGTGCTTTCCCATGCTTTTGTGGAGCAATGGCAGACAAGGCAGAAATTTTGAAAAAACGTGAAGAAGAATTGGAAGAAAATTCCGATTTGGAAGTTAAAGACCCTTGCAGGAATTTGAGTTTAAATGAAATTAAACAAAATATAAAGGAAGGCAAACCTTTTGCTTTGAGATTGCTTTCAACTGGCGATGCAAACAAAACACATGAAATTAACGATCGCATCAAGGGCAAAAAAGAAGTGCGTGAAAATGCAAAAGATGATGTGCTTATCAAATCAAACGGCATTCCAGTTTATGCTTTTGCGCATGTTGTGGACGACACTCTTATGGGCACAACAACAGTTATCCGTGGGCAGGAATGGTTCCAATCTTTGCCAGTGCATTTGGAAATTGCTCGCAAATTTGGGCTTAAACCATTTAAATATGCTCACACACCAAACATTTGTGTGTTGGACGAAAACGGCAACAAACGCAAAATAAGCAAGCGTAAAGACCCATTTGCAGATGTGCGATTCTTCCTTAAAAAAGGTTATCCAACCAATGCTGTTGTGGAGTATTTGATGAATTTGCTCAACAGCGATTTTGAATTGTGGCGCAAACAAAATCCAACCTTGCCATACACCGATTTCCCATTCAGTTTAAGCAAAATTGGCGTAACAAATCCTATGTTTGACTTTGCAAAAATTGATGATATTTCCAAAACAATTATTTCCCGCATGAGTGCAGAACAGGTTTATGAAAATGCATTAAATTGGGCAAAAGAGTGGAATAAAAACGATTATCAAACAATAAAAGACAACAAACAAGTTTTGCTTGCTGTTTTGTCAATTGACCGCGGTGGAGAACGCCCTCGTAAAGATATAACTTTTTATAGTGAAATTGTGGAATTGTACAATTACGTTTTGCCTTTGTTCAAGCCTAATTTTGAAAGTTTGAACTATGGCGCGGTTAAACGCGGTAATTTGGTGGGATTCTTAAAAGAATATTGTGCAAATTATTGCGAACAAGAAAACAACCAAGCCTGGTTTGAAGATTTAAAACAACTTGCAGCAAAGCATTTGTTTGCAGATAACAAAACTTACAAGCAACAACCAGACGCGTATGCTGGCAGTGTAAGCGATTGTGCAAAATTTGTGCGTCTTGCAATCACTGGGCGTGAAAACAGCCCAGAACTTTACTCAATCATGAAAGTGCTTGGCGTGGACGAATGCAAAAAACGCTTGCAAACCTTGATTGATGTTGTTGCTGCAACATTAAACTAATTATTATCGCATTATAAGTTGAATAAAGAAATAAAGATTGATGTTTAGTTAAAAATAAATTATTTTTAAAATTGAAAAAAACACACAAAATTTATTTCTTTTTTTGTGCTTTTGTTGTTACAATATAAACATAAAAAGGGGTAAATATGGCAACAAAAAAAACTGCGTCAAAAACAACGCAAAAAGCAAAACTTAATTTTGATTTTGGCTTTGATGAACCATCAAAACAAACAAAAAAATCAAGCAAACGCACACAAAACAAAGTTAAAAAATCTGTTAAAAAAGTTGGATTTGTGCCAATCATTTTTGCAGTGCTGTTTTTGGCTGTGGGGGTTGGTGCAGGTTGGCTAACAACCAAAATTATTTGCAAAAACGACTGCTTTGAAATGATTGGAAAAGATGAGATTTCTGTGGAAATTGGCTCATCGTATTACGACCAAGGTGTAAAGATTATATCCTTTGGCAAAGACCAACAAGAGAGCATTGAAATTGAAACCAATTTAACAAAAAATGCAGACGGTAGTTACACGTCCAATGAAGAGGGCACTTTTTATATTAAATACAAATCTAATAGTTTTAAATATGGCAAACTTTTCAAAGTTGAACGCATTAGGTTAATTTCGTTTGTTGAGGCAAGTGAACCTGGCGAAATGATACCAGACGAGGGGGTGTAGTATGAAGAGAAAAACATTAAGTATTTTGTTAAGCATCGTTGCGCTGGTTCTTGGCTTGGCTGGTGGGGCTTTTGGCTTTACATATGTAACAATACCAGACACCGAAGTTTTAAACGCAAGCGAAGAAGTTTATTATTCCTACAATGACGCAGCGTTAACTAACGGTCAACTAACTGGTGCTGTGGGTGAATTGTCCGTGCACTTTTTGGAGCTTGGCAACAAATACACTGGCGATTGCACTTACATCAAATATAAAGGCGCAGACAAAGATTACGATATTTTGATTGATTGCGGTTCAAAGGCTAGCAGCATTCCAACTGTAACCAGTTACTTAAACAATTATGTTACTGACGGCGTGCTTGAGTTTGTTATTATAACACACGCTCACCTTGACCATTACGCAGGTTTTGCAACAAGCGGCAAAACAAAAGGCATTTTTGATTTGTACAAATGTGAAAATATAATTGACTTTGGCAGCGGCACAAACCAAACAGGCAACACATATAAAAATTATGTTAAAAAGCGTGATAATGAGGTTTCTTCTGACGGCGCAACATATTATCCAGTGCAAGAACTTTCAACTCTTGGCAACAATTATACTTTTGAGATTGACAAAGGCACAACCACGGGCAGCGTGTTTAAATTTGAAGTGCTTTACAATTACTTTTACAACCACAAAGCAACAACCGAAAACGATTATTCTGTTTGCACACTTTTCAGCCACAACAACAAAAAGTTTTTGTTCACTGGCGACCTTGAAAAAGATGGCGAAGATTTGCTTGTTGAAAATAATCAAGTGTTGAAAGAAGGCTTTGACAATGGCTCTCTTCAAGTTGATTTATACAAAGCTGGTCATCATGGCAGCAAGACCAGTTCAAATGAAAACCTTTTAAAAGCAATTCAACCAAAAGTTGTTTGCATTTGTTGTTGCGCTGGCAGCAGTGAATATTCGCCAAATCCATTAAACCAATTCCCAACACAGGATTTCATCAATCGCATAAGCAAGTACACAACAAACATTTATGTTACAACTCTTTGCGTAGACTACAAAAACAATGAGTTTACATCAATGAACGGCAACATAATGGTTATTTCAATCATAACAAAGCCAGAAGTAAGTCTTGCATTCAGCAACAACTCCACAAAACTTAAAGATACCGATTGGTTCAAAGCCAACCGCACATGGCCAGAAAATTGAATAAAAAAGCTCTCATGTTATTGAGAGTTTTTTGTTGGGTTTGTGCAAATGATAATTTATTTAACTTTAATCAAAAGGTAATTCTTTTTGCCTTTTTTAAAAAGTTTGCCGTCAAATAAATCTGCCTTGTTGAGTTGCATGTATGGGTCAGTGATTGTTTCGCCGTCCATGCTTAAACCGTTTTGCTCAATAAGTCTGCGTGCTTCGCCTTTGCTGGCAACAAATTTTGCATTTAAAAGCAAATCAAGCACACCAATGGTGTCTGTGTCAAAAGTAAGTTCGCAAGTTGGGGCATTGTCTTTGTTTATTGCAGTTGATGCAAACAAGTTTTGGCTCATTGTTTGTGCTTCAATAGCGTCAGCCTCGCCACGAATAAACTTTGTTATTTCAAAAGCCAAGCGTTTTTTGCTGGCGACAATGTCGGATTTAATCATTTCACGCACTTCGTTCATAGGAACATCGGTGAAGAGCGCAAACATCATTTCAACGCACGCGTCCGGTGTTTGGTAAACGCCTTGATAAAAGTCGTAAGCGGAAATTTTATCTTTGTCAATCCAAATTGCGCCTTTTTCCGTCTTGCCCATCTTTTTGCCTTCTGGGGTTAACAAAAGTGGGTTGGTCGCACCAACCATAACACGGTTTTTTCCGTCAATAAAGTTCATTTTTCTGCCAAGTTCTGTGCCTGCAACAATGTTTCCCCATTGGTCAGCGCCGCCCCATTCAAGAGAGCAACCATAAGTTTTGTTAAGGTACAAAAAGTCATATGCCTGCATCAACATATAGCCCATTTCAAAGAAGGTTAAACCGCCTTCTTCAATGCGCTTGGCGTAAATTTCGTTTGTAATCATTTTGTTAACATTAAAATGCACACCAATGTCGCGCATAAAGTCAACATAATCATAGCCTTTAAACCAATCAGCGTTGTTAACAATGATTGCAGGATTGTCGCCTTCAAAGTCAAGGAAATGGCTGTAAGCACGCTTAATGCCTTGAATATTTTTTTCCAATTGCTCTTTGCTCAACATTGGGCGCATGTCTGTTTTTCCACTAGGGTCGCCAATCGCAGCAGTTGCACCGCCAACAAGCACAATAACTTTGTGCCCAGCTTGTTGAAAACGCCTCAAAATTGTGCAAGGCACGCAGTGCCCAATATGCATGCTGTCCGCTGTTGGGTCTGTGCCGCAGTAAACAGCAATTTTTTTGTTGTCAAGCATGTCTTTCAACAATGCTTCGTCAGTTGTTTGATATAACAAATTTCTATCTTTAAGTGTTTCGTATAGTCCCATTTTATCTGTTCTCCCACAAATTATCAATCCAAGTTTGGATCATTTTGCCTTCAATAACATATTTGCCAACAATTTCGTCGGTCTTTTGGTAGATTACCTTTTCAATTTTTGTGTTGTCCTGAATCACTGGCTTGATGATTGTGTTGTTAATCATTGGCACAAGCGACAATGCAACTGCAACTATGTTAAAAATCACAACAATGCAGCCACCTTTAACCACGCCAAACACAAAGCCAAGCACACGGTTTAAACTGCCCAACACTCTTGTGCGGGCAATATTATCAAACAATTTGCCAAGTATTGCAAGCACAATTTTGATTACGATAAACAACAAAACTGCAGAAATTGCAAGCACACAAATGTGAGCAACACCAGCGCTTGCAACATCAGAAACTGCTGTTTCTGACGCAAAGTCAACATTTTTTGAAGAGAAAATGATGTTTATAAGTTGTTTAAGCAAACCATTCATGCCAGCGCAAGCAGCCATAATGGCATCTTTGCTGCCAAAACTTGCCACAGAATTGCCAAGTTCTGCATTTGAGCCAACAATAGCGTTTGAAATTTTGCCAGCAATTGCATTTTCCATTCCAAACCAACTGCCAACCCAATTTGCAACATATTTTGCCAGCCAAATAGAAGCGCCCAAGCAAACAACCCAGTTAAAAAGCGAAAGTAAGGACTTTAAAAATCCCTTTTTTATGCCAATCAAACCAGTTATAAGCAAAACAAGCACAATTGCAACATCAATAACAATGCCAACTACGTTCACTTTAACCTCCCAAATAAAATATGCCAAAAAGCAAATTTATATTTTTAATGATATCACAAATCCAATCAAAAATAAACTAAATTTGCAAACATAGTGCAATTTTATGCTTAAATATCCATATTGAAACATATCTTTTTTAATATGGATAATTTTTGTTATATTTTTGATTAACCAATTTAAATTTCAACAAAAAACTAAATATGTATTAACATTTGTGAGTTGGAAATTATAATTTAATGATTAAATTTGGTTGTTAATATTTTTTTGTTATGATATAATAAACCATACTGAGGTGAATATGGAAAAGAAAAAAAATCAAGGTTGGAAATCTGCAATATTTTACATTATTACATTAATCTTGGTTGTGATTATGATATATGTTATTGTTGCAAAAAACAATCAAAGCAAAAAGGTTAGTTACACAGAATTTCAAAATATGGTGGAAACTGGTCAGGTGGCGGAAATTGATGTGTACGGCTACACGGTGCGTATTCGCAAAATTGACGGTGTGGACGAAAAACGCTTTCCAAAATCAGTTGACGCTTATTGCACAATAACAGAAAATTGTGATGTTAACTTGCTCATTAAAGAGTATAACGATTCTATAACACAAACAGAATTGAATGCGGAAGGAAAAGAAGTATTCAAGTATGATGAAGATGGCAACCGCTTGGTTGTTGAAGGCAAAACTTTCATCAAAGCAAATTATGGCTACAAAACTGAAAGTTGGTTCAGCAAATTGTTGCCATATGCAAGTTTGCTTATCATTGTTGTTATGGGCATTTTCTTGTTTAGGAGCATGTCTGGCAGCAACAAAGGTTTTGGCTTTGGCAAATCAAAGGCAAAATTGGTTGTTAGTTCAAGTGTTAAGTTTACTGATGTTGCAGGCGCAGATGAAGAAAAGCAAGAGTTAAAGGAAATTGTTGAATTCCTTAAAAATCCATCAAGGTTTACAGAACTTGGTGCGCGCATTCCAAAAGGTGTGCTTTTGGTTGGTCCACCGGGAACAGGCAAAACCTTGCTTGCAAAAGCCGTAGCAGGGGAAAGCAAAGTGCCTTTCTTCAGCATTTCGGGCAGTGATTTTGTTGAATTGTATGTAGGTGTTGGTGCAAGCCGTGTGCGTGATTTGTTTGAAAGCGCAAAACAAAATGCACCTTGTATTGTGTTTATTGATGAAATTGACGCAGTTGGTCGCCAACGCGGCGCAGGTTTGGGCGGTGGCAATGACGAACGCGAACAAACTTTAAACCAATTGTTGGTTGAAATGGACGGTTTTGAAACAAATAGTGGCATCATTGTGCTTGCTGCAACAAACCGTGCAGATGTGCTTGACCCAGCGCTCACTCGTCCTGGCCGTTTTGACAGGCAAGTTTATGTTCATCTTCCAGATGTTAAGGGCAGAGAAGAAATCATCAAAGTGCACGCTCGTAACAAACCTTTAAGTGAAGATGTTGACATTAAGCGTATTGCCCGTTTAACAAGCGGACTTGCTGGTGCGGATATTGAAAATGTGCTTAACGAAGCAGCATTACTTGCAGCGCGTGATGGCAGATACAAAATCACAATGATTGATATTCAAGAAGGATTGAACAAAGCAATCATGGGGCCAAAGAAAGTGTCCCGTGTTATCACAGATAACGACAAATATATCACAGCAGTGCACGAAGCTGGCCACGCAATTGTCAGCCAAGCGCTTCCAAACTGCGACAATGTTCAAGAAATTTCTATTATTCCACGCGGCATGGCTGGGGGCTACACTTTAACTTTTGATGAAAAGGACAGCACTCATATGCCAAAAGCAAAACTTGTGGACAGCCTTGCAATGATGCTTGGCGGCCGCAGCAGTGAAGAAGTTATGCTTGCCGACATCACAACTGGTGCATCAAACGATATTGAACGCGCAACAAAACTTGCTCGTCGCATGGTTACTGAATGGGGCATGACCGACAAAATTGGGCTTGTGTCATTTGGTGAAGGTGAAGAAGTGTTTGTTGGCAAAAACTATCAAAAACAAATTCCTTACAGTCAAGAATTGGCTTATGTGATTGATGAAGAAGTTAAAAAGATAATTGACCAAGCACACAAAACAGCAAAAGACATTTTGACAAGCAAAAAAGATATCATCGAAAAAGTTGTTAAAATTTTGATTGACAAGGAAACAATTTATAAGGAAGAATTTGAAATGCTTTACAACGGCGCTTCGGTTGAAGAAGTTGAACAAAGCATTGACAAAAAGGAACAAGAAAAACGCGATTATCAAGAAAAAGCAAAACAACAAGCACTTGTTGAACACAAGGCGCGCGACATAAAATCAAGGATTGAAACTGCTCAAGCACTTGCAAAAGCAGGCGTTATCAGCAAACAAGACTTTGAAAAAATCAAGGCAGAAGCAGAAAAGGAAATTGAGGACGCTCAAACTCCAACTGACAATGCCAACCAAACAGAGCAAAAACCAGAAAAACCAAATGATGACAATTCATCTAATGGGGAAAAGCAAGAATAATTTGCTTGATTTTAATTTAAAAAAAGTGTAAAATAACGCTAGAAACAAAAGCAAATTGCTTTAAGCAAAAAGGAGAAGAAATGGCAAAAAAAATTGGAGCAATCGTTAGTTTGTCAATTATTGGTGTTTTAATTGTTTTAACAGTTATCTTTGCAAATGTAAAAATTAATTACAGCATCAAGTGCAACACACCAAATAGTATTTATGTTCAAACAAATTCAACATCTGATGTTAAGGTTGAAGGTGATTATTTTAATGAAGTTAAAAAATATATAGATAATGCAAGCAAGGAAGTATTTATCTCTGCAATGTTCAATGGCAGATTAAACCAAAAAGCAAACATTGTTAGTGTTAGCGAAACTGGCAAAACAATGCCATCACCAGAAGGATATTTTGTTGTTTATAAATATTCAACTCCACAAGTGTTGAAAGACGGCAAAAAGGATTACAAAGATAGTCAAGGCAACAAATATTATTATCGTGAGCTTGTGTTTGATGTAACAAAAACTGAAGGCGAAACAACCATTAAAGTTTATGTTAAACCATACTACAAAGCAAACAGCGAAGAACTTGCCACTGAAAATAAATACACAAAGTATTATGAATTAAAAGCAGACTTTTCTGACTTTTACAACTATTTGGACAATAATATTAATAAATTTTAGTTAACAAAGGCAGCACGATAGAAGTGCTGCTTTTTTAATTGTGCATTGCAGCTTTTATAGGTGGTTAAACAAAATTCAAGTTAAATGGCATAAAAAAACAACACTAAAAAGCGTTGTTTTTGTATAATTATCAAAATTAAATTTTATTTTTTGATTTTTTCAATATAGGTTATAACATCTTTGATTGTTTTCATTTTTTCAACTTCTTCATCTGGCAGGCTAACACCAAATTCATCTTCAAAAGACATAATAAGTTCAACAACATCAAGGCTGTCTGCACCCAAATCTTCAACCAATCTTGAGTCTAATTTAATATCTTCAACTTTTTTGTTTAATTTTTCAGCAACAAGTTTAATGATTTTTTCTTGCATAGTTCCTCCTAATTGTATTTTATCGTAAACAAAAAAAAATGTAAAGTAAAACAACCACAAATCGCAATATTGCAAGTTGCAGCATTAAAAATTGATAATTTTATTTTATTTTATTTTATTTTATTTTGATTGCGACATTTTTTGGCATTAAAAAATAAAATCTCAAAAAATTTTTGTTTTGTAATTTTTGTCAATGTGTTAAAATTTAACATATGATTTCAAAATTTTGCAAAAATGAATTGCCAAGTTTGGTGGAAAAATATGCCAAGTATCAAAAAGTGATGTTGGTGTTTGACAATTTTAATTCCAATCAAGAAATTGCAGAAATTTACAATCAAATAAAACCATTTTGTATCTTTAACAAAATAAACGCACTTGAAAAGGACAAACAGGAAATATACAATGGTTACAAAATGCTGATTTTTGTTTGTGATGTAAATTCATTTTTGCAATTTGATGTTGATATAAGTGAATTTGTTAATGTGATAGTTTCCACTTCGCCACAACTGCTTGGCTTTTGTTGTTCAAACGGGATTAAAACTGATGCGGATTTTTTTGTTTTAACCGACAGCAACATGCTTGACAAACCTGCGTTTTCAAGTTTGACTTTTGCAAAATTTTACAACAAAATTTTAACAGATTATCTGCAAACTGAACCGATTGATTTTGAAATTGAAGAATTGACTCAATATACTCTTTTTAACGTGTTAAACGCCCTGCCTGCAAATTTTGAATTTATTGATATTCCAATTTTAAAGCAACAAAATTTGCCTTACAATCAATTGCCGATTGTTGATTTAATTTTGATTTCTGGCTTTAAAACTTTTTTTGATGCAATTAAATTTCACAATTTAACGATGACGGATTTATACAAGCATTTCAAAGACGATGACGCAAAAATTAACAAGTTTTTTGAACTGTCACAAAACGATGCTCTTTGCACTTTGGTGGAGTTGAATTACGCAAACATAATGACAAAACTAAAACAAACTTACTTTAAAATTTTGGATTTTGTCCCCTCAAATTTAACCAAAAATGAACTTAATATAATAATTGAAAGCGTAAAAAATTTTGCAAAAAACAGTGATGAGGTTTTGTTAAATTATTTGTTCCTTTACAATGTTTTTGGTTGAAATTTTGCAAACTTAATTTATATTTTTTAAATATAAAATTGTCAAATTTTGTTTTTATTAATATTTAATCTATATAAAAGCAAAACAATGTTTAAAACTCACAAAAGGGTTAAATATATGAATATGAAAAAATTAATAATTGCCATTTTCATATTCATTTTTTTGTTATCTGGGCAAAAAGCAAACAACTTTTCGCTGCTAGATTATTTTGACGGAGAATATTCAGCTTACACAAATTCAAAAGAATATGGTGGCACAAACCTTGGCATTTGTTACATGACGCAATCAAAAAAGGTTAAAGACAAAATTGGAGAGAGTTTGATAATAAAAAACTTTGAAGCGGGGGCAGCAATCAAAACTTTGCAAGCAAAAATTGTTAAAACCGAATATTTGCCAACGGGAGCTAGTGTGATTTATGCTTATTCAAATTTAATTCCAAAATCAATCAAACAAGATAGCAAAGATGTCAACTTGCAAATCGCGTGCTACGATGATTATGTTGTTGTTGGCTGGCCTGTTATTATTGGCAGTTTTTAAAACTAATCATGCAAAGGGCAAAATTTTAAAAATACAATGTTTAAATTTATTTTAATTGGTCAATATCAGTGTGTAGGAGGAAAAAATGGAAAAATCAAACAACACACCAAAGAAAAATATTGTTATGAATTATGTGTACGCAAGTTTGGTTGCTTTGCTTGTGATTGCTTGCGCAGTTACAATTGCCATGACCACCAACGCAAAGGTTAAAACAGGCGGTAATATAGGAGAAGGCAATCTTCCAGTTGCGGCAACTACTTATGTTGTGCCAATCAAAAATGCAACGATACAAAAAGATTATTCTGGCACAGAATTGCAGTTTAACGACACCATGAAACAATGGGAAATGCACAAGGCAATCGATTTCGTTGCAGGCGATGATGCATCTGTTTTTGCGGTTAGCGATGGCGTTGTGTCAAATGTGTACACAAATTATCTTGAAGGCACAGTGGTTGAAATCACACACAAAAATGGCTTGGTTTCAATTTACAAATCACTTGCCGAAAAATTGAGCGTTGCAAAAGGTGACAAAGTTAGTGCAGGTCAAGTTATTGGCACTGCCAGTGCAACAATGTCGCAAGAATTGAACTCTGGCAACCATTTGCATTTTGAAATGAAATTGAACGGTGCAAAAGTTGACCCTAACAATTACATTGATTTGGGCAAAAAGTAAAACAAATTCAATGTTAGACGACGTAAAAAAAGTTCTTAAGAAGTTAAGAACTTTTTTTGTTTTTTTAGCCCGCATCTGCCATTGGTGAATAATTTGTTAACCAATCTTCTGGGGCAGTTGTCCATGTTGCGTTTGCTGCGTTGTTTGCCTTTTGAATGGCTTCAACAACAACAGCAATTGTGTAAGTTTTGTTGGCGTCATCGTTTGTTAAAGTGGTTGGGATTGTGAGTGAAGTAACAAAGTCTGCTTTGCCGTTTGCGGTTAAAGTGCCTTTGTAATAATAGTACTCATCAGTTCCTTTTTGCCAACTGTCAGTTGTTTTTGCTTCAACTGGAGTTGTGCCGCCGTCTGCATCTGTGATTGTAAGTTTTGCTCTAACCAATGCGTCAGTTGTGTTTGCTGGTGCGCTTACACCAATTGCTTGGTCATAAACTGTGCCCGGCAACGCTTTGCCTGTAAATGTTAAAGCAGAAACAGACGCTCCACCTTGTGTGATGCTGATGTTAACAGGGTCGCCCAAAGTGATGTTACCTGTTACATTTGCCGAACCAGTGAAGAACGCCAAAGCAACTCCAACAGCGATTGCTGCAATCAACAACACCGACAAAGTTACAATAGCAATTGTGGAGGCAGTTGCCTTCCTTTTTGTTTGTGTGCTTGCCATAAATTTCTCCTTTTTGATAGTACACTGCTATTTTGTGAAACAGAAAAATTTTTATGCACACAATTTTAATTTAAATTTTTGTTTTGGCGTGCTTAAAATCTAAAATTATCATAAGTTAACAAAAAAATCACTCATATAAAATTTAATTTATAAAAGTAATGTGATATTTAAAAACAAAAATATAAAAAAAAGACCATAGCATTAAATGTTTTGGTCTTTATCCATTACAAACTTGATTTTGTTGCTTTAAGTTTTGTTTCGTAAATTTTTGCAGGATTTGATTTGCGAATTTCTTGAATAATTTCATTTTCCTTTGCTGTGTAACCATTTGTGCTTGCATAGGTGTCTGAACTTGAAGCAGCTGGGTAAACTTTGTCAAACAGCATATCAAAATATGTTTTATGAGTTAATGGATTTAATTCTTTAAAATACAAATTGTTGTCGTTGCCAGCTTTGTTTGAAGAAGCAATATATGCAGTTTCAAGTTCGCTATATGGAACATCAAAAGCATCAACTTCACCAACATAGTACAAGAAGTGGATACCATAAGATGTGATGCACATTGTTACACCTTTTTTGCTGTCGGTGTTGGTTGTTGCTGGGGTCATATCTCCAACATTGCCTTTGGTCATCAATCTTACGGCTTCGTCTGTGAAGGCTGTTTCCATTGCACTGTTTCCGTTTGTGCCAACAACATAAGGCATGCCTTGGGTTAAAGTTGCTGTGTCTTCACTAAAACGGAACATAAATGTAATAAATTGGTCAAGGGTTGTAACTTGTTTGTATTCGTCCAAAATTTCTGTCAAACTATATTCTTTTGAATCTTCGTCAATCAAACCAGTTTCAGCGTTGCGTGCTTGTGCTGTTGTGCGGTCAACAATTGCGTCGTAGTTCAAGCGGTATTCAGTGTCTGACATGCCAGCTTTTTTCAACAATTCCAAATTTTTAAGATCTTGAACTTGGTTGTTGTTTTCACTGTCATCAAATTTGATTAAGCAGTGAACAAAATAGCCAAATTTTGTGCCGTCTGACAAATCTTTGTGATACAAGATATCATCAGCTTTTGTGCTGGCGTCTTTCATTGCTTTTTTGTAACTATCTTCAAAGTTTGAATATTTAAGGTAACTTGTTTCAACAAGGTCAATGTACTTTTCAATCAAAGCATCAATAGACAATTCATCAGTTGCATTTTTAAGATATTGAGTGCGAACATTTGTCAAGTACAATGTTTTAATTTTTTCATCATATGATTTTTTGAAATATCTTTTGAGCAAATCTTTTGTAACAGTGTTGAAAGCTTTGCCGTTAGTATCACGCAAATATCTTTCACTTGAAATCAAATCTTGAGCAAGCAATGAGATTGCTTTGTTGTAAATTGCGTCTTGTTTGTCTTCATCTTTCAATGATTTGTAAAAATTGTCAAAATAGGTGCTAATAACCAATTCAAGTGTTGCGTCGGATTCAAAGTTTGTTAAAGCATTTTCGTTGCCAACGCCCAAAATACATTTAAATGAAGGGTCTTCTTTTTTAACATAAGCGATGTAATCCACGCCATTGTTTGATTTAAGTTCGGCACGTTTGCCAACAATACGAGTGTCATAATCTGCGTATTTGTATGCGGTTTTGCTGTCGCTATCAGTTGAGTCTTCCACAATCTTGATGTTTAAAATGCGTTTTGCTTGTTTAACATAATCGTCCATAGAACTATCAACACTGTCAAACAATTCTTGAATAGCGTTGTTAACTTGATATTCACTTGGCTTGTATTCAGTTTTGCCGTGAGCATATTGATAAAGGGATTCTCTATCCATCAAAAGGTTGAGAGTTTCAGCAAAAGCTTCTTCTTCTGATTTGCCAAGTTGACTAACATAATAATTGTTGCCATAACTATTATAGGCTGTAAGAAGGTCGTATCTAGTGATATTTGTGTTGCCAACCGTTGCAACAACTTCATTGTAATATTTCACTTTGTTAACTGAAAAACCAGCACAGCCAGCAAGGCCGCAAGTGATTAAAAATAAAAAGCAAAGGATAAAAGCAGAAAATTTTTTCATTATAACTCCAAAATTAAAGTATGTTCAACTTTGGCAAAAGCCAAATAGATGTTGTCGTTTTATATTATATATAAATCAACACAAAAAATCAAGCATTTTAAGGCTTTCAACCAACAAATTAGCTCTTAACAAAACAAAATTTTAGTTGGACAAAAATTCAGTCATATACCCAACTGCGGTTTGAACACTAAATTCGTTGATATTCAAACTAATGGTTGGATTAAATGTATTTTCAAAGTGGAAATGAGCGTATTTCCCAACTTTTTTAATCAACGCTTTCAAGTCGACATCGTCATAATAAATTATTGACATTTTTGTTTTGTTTATAATTATTTGTTTAACTTTTTGTTTAACTGCAAGAGCTTTAAGCAAAGCAATGTTTGCAAGATGATAAATTTCTTTTGGAAGTTTGCCATAATTAACTAACAATTCATTAATAACTTCTCTGGCTTTTTCCTTGCAATCGATGTTTGAAATTTTTGCAATAATTTTAAGGCGCTCGGCTTCGTCTGATGCAAAGTCAGTTGGAATAACGCTTGGCAAGGCAATATCCAGTTTAACTTCACGTTCAACATCAACCTTTTCGCCACGCATTTTGCGCAAAGTATCGTTAAGCAGTTTGCTGTACATGTCATAACCGATTTTTATCATGTGCCCATGCTGTGTTTTGCCCAAAAGTTCACCAGCACCACGGATAGATAAATCTCGCATAGCAATCTTAAATCCGCTGCCAAGTTCGGTGTTTTCCGCAATTGCTTGCAAACGAGCCATGCTTTCTTCTGTTAAAACTTTGCCTTTGCTGTATGTGAAATATGCATACGCTTGTTCAGCGTTTCTGCCAACGCGTCCGCGCAATTGATACATTTGGCTCAAACCCAACTTGTCGCTGTCAATAACAATAAGTGTGTTTGCTTTTGGCAAATCAACGCCGTTTTCGATGAGAGTTGTGCTCACAAACACATTTGTTTCGCGGTCGTACAAACGTTTGATTGCATTTTCAAGGGCAACTTCGCTCATTTGACCATGCGCTGTGTCAAACTTTGCAATAGGGTTGTTTAATTGCTTTTGCAACTCATTGACAAAGCCCGGCAGTTTTTCGATGTCGTTGTAAATTATCAAAACTTGCCCACCACGATTTATTTCATCATTAATGGCGTTCAAAATAACTTGCTGATTGTACCCCATAACATAAGTCTTAACTGGCAGTCTGTTAACTGGTGCGGTATTGATAATTGAAATATCACGGATTGACATAAGGGACATGCTCAATGTGCGTGGAATAGGGGTGGCGGAAAGTGTTAAAACATCAACATTGTTTTTCAAATGTTTGATTTTTTCTTTTGCTTTAACTCCAAAACGTTGTTCTTCGTCCAAAATAAGCAGACCAATGTCAAAAAATTTAACATCGTCCGAAAGTAACCTATGTGTGCCACAAATAACATTAATTTTGCCATCACGCAAATCTTCAAGGATTTGTTTTTGTTGCTTTGCTGATTTAAACCTGTTCAACATTTCAACTTTAACGCCAAAATCTTTTGTTCGTTCGCTTGCTGTTAGATAGTGTTGCAAACTTAAAATTGTGGTTGGTGCCAAAATTGCAACTTGTTTTCCATTTTCCACAGCCTTAAACATGGCACGCATTGCAACTTCAGTTTTGCCAAAGCCAACATCTCCGCAGATTAATCTGTCCATCACTTTGCCAGAGATCATGTCACGTTTAACATCAGCAATGGCTTGCAATTGGTCGGCAGTTTCAGTGTAAGGGAATGCGTTTTCAAATTCGGTGTACAAATAATCATCAGGGGAGTAAGCAAAACCTTTAACCGCTTTGCGTTTGGCGTAAAGTTCAATCAATTCTTGGCTCATGTCTTCAATTGATTTAATTGCTTTTTGTTTTTGCGCAAAAAACTCTTTGCCACCAAGTTTGTTTAATGTAACATTGTGGTCATCTGCCAAGTAAAGTGACAAACAGTCCGCATTTTCACTTGGCACATAAAGCACATCTCCGCCACGATAAGTGAGTTTAAAAAACTCTTTGTCCACACCTTGAACATTCATTTTAACAACACCATCACAGCGCCCAATTCCGTGAGTGGAGTGAACAACATATTCACCCGCTTTTGGCAAGTATTTAACTTGGGTTTTTGCTTTGCCTGTTGCAACACGCTTGTGCGCAAAGTTGGTTGAACCAATATATAATTTTTCATCATCTGCAAAACAAATATTGTATGGTATTGTAAGGTTAGTTAAAATCAGACCTTTTGCATTTTTGTTTGATGAATATGGAATGTTTGTTTCATCAAAAATTTGTTTAACAGAATTTAATGTGTCAGCACTTGCAAGGCACAAATAAATTTGTTTGTCTTTGTGTGCGTCTAAAATGTCTTTTATTTTTTGCAAATTGTGAATTAATGGTTCAAAATTCAAGCAATTAAAATTTAAATTTAAAACATTATTTAAATCAAATTTATTTTTTAATTCAGTGGTTAAAATATCATAATTTTCCAAAAAAATTAGATTTTTAGCGTATTTTTCATATATTTTTTCAATTTTTAAATAATTTTTTAATATTTTTTCAAAATTATTTTTAAAAATTAATTTTATTTTTTCTTCTATTTGCAAATATAATTTTTCATAAGCGGTTTCAATTTGCATTGAATTTGAAATTACTATTGGCAAATTAAAATCAAAAATATTATTCAATGTGTTTGTAAAATGAGTTAAAAATTCAAGTGGAACATCGTCGCCGCGTTCCAAACTTAAAAACAAATCTTGCAAGGTTTGATTGTTTGATTTTTGATTGTCAAGTTCTTGTTTAATTTTTGCCAATTCTTCATTTTCAAAAAGCATCAATTTGTTTGGCGCAATGTTAAGTTGGTCAAGATTTGTTTTCTTTTCATAGGTTAAAAAATCAAACTGATAAATATGCTCCAAATTTGTGTCAAAAAAGTCAAAACGGGTTGGAGTGTTGTCTGTCGAATTAAACACGTCCAAAATATCTCCGCGTACGGCAAACTCCCCTGGGGCGGTGATGGTTTCGGCTTTTTTGTAGCCGATTGAAACAAGTTGTTTTTCCAGTTCGTCTATGGAGTAATCGTTGCCTTTTTTCAAATTAATTATTGATTTTTTAAAAACGTCGAAGTCTGGCAAAATTGAAAAAAACAATCTCTCTGTGGAGATTAAAATCACATCATCATTAATCAATTTGCTAATTGCATTTAACAAATCAATTTTATGCTCGTTACTTTCAAAAGTGGAAAGGGTAAAAGGCTTGTCAAAATCATCAACAACAACACATTTTTTGTTAAGAGATTCAAGTTGAGCTTGCATTTTTCTTGCAAGTTCAGTTGATGTGGTGATGTATATTGCTTTGTTAAGTTGAGCAAGAACAGCGCCTTGTTCACCAAATCCAAGGTGGGAGCAAAAGATTGTTTTTTTGTTTAAATTAGCTTTTAAATCGTCGTATCTTGGCATAAATCTCCGTCAATAAATTGTTGAATCAAATCGCAAACTTTTGAGTATGAGTTGTTTAAAATTTCTTTAGAATTTTCATCGATATTGCTCAACACGTAGTCGGCCAAATCCATGTTTTGGTCACGTCCAATGCCAACTCTAATGCGTGGGGTTTCGCCCACTTTTGCAACAATATCTCTCATTCCATTGTGAGTGCCGGCAGAGCCAAGTGTGCGAAAACGAATTTTGCCTTTTGGCATATCAATATCATCTAAAACAATCAAAATATCTGCAAGTGGAGTTTTAAAATATTTTCGCAATTCATAAACAGCATTGCCACTTAAATTCATGTAAGTTGTGGGCTTTGCCAAAATAAATCCATCGCCTTTTGCAATTTCTGCTTGACATTTGGTTGTGGAAAATTTCAATCCATTTTTCTTTGCAAAAAGGTCCACAACACTAAAGCCAACATTGTGATATGTGTTTTTATATTTACCATCTGGGTTACCTAAACCAACTATTATTTTCATACAAACTCCTTTCAAGTGAACATATCCAGCAATTAATTTATGAATTGCTGCTATGTGTTTTTATATTTACCATCTGGGTTACCTAAACCAACTATTATTTTCATACAAACTCCTTTTAAGTGAACATATCCAGCAATTAATTTATGAATTGCTGCTATGTGTTTTTATATTTACCATCTGGGTTGCCTAAACCAACTATTATTTTCATACAAACTCCTTTCAAGTGAACATATCCAGCAATTAATTTATGAATTGCTGCTATGAGTTTTTAATACAAACAAAATGAAGAGCAGGGCGAAGCATTTTGGTTATATTTACCATCTGGGTTACCAAGCCCAACTATTATTTTCATACAAACTCTCCAATCTATGTTTTTATGTTAATTATTATAACATAACTTGCCAAGTTTTCAATAGATTTAAACAAACATTTTGAGATAAAAAAATTAGGCAAACAAACAATTTTTTTGTTAAATTTCAACAGAATTGCAAAAAATCAATCAAATTTACAAAATATAGTTATTTTTGTTGTAAATTTTTAAAATTCAGTATTGACAACTGCTGTTTTTGGTGTTAGTTTTTAATTAAGGAACACACTATCAAAGTGTTGAAAGAAGGATTAAATATGAACATTTTTGAAGAAAAAGAAAAAACCCTTGTGCAACGCAATATTGACAGAATTATGTCAAGATTGGAAAAGGGTAGGGCTATCAACCCTTGTGCCTACAATCAAAAGGAACTGGCAAGAATTATCATTCAACAATTAAACCATGTTTCATTCAAAAATTTTCCAGCATTGATGAATGATGAGGAATTTGTGTTGGAGTTGGCTCAAACAAGCTTAAATCCACTTGATTGTGAAAATTATTTTTATGATTATGTAAATGAAAATTTAAAAAGGAATGCGCGTTTCAAATACAATTATGTGATTGCATTGTTTATTAATGATGAGATTTACAAACTTGATGATTTGCTTAAAATTGTTGAGGCTTTGGATTTGCTTAAATATTTCCACAAAGCACTTGAAGATAAAAATGCAAAACAAATTATTGTTGATAGATTGGCGCAAGCTCAAGCAAGCCCATGTGCTGCTAAATTCAACGGCGTTGATGATAGCAAACTTTTAAAGTTAAGACGCAATCAAGAAGTGATGCGCAATAAAAGCAAGATAATAGGGCTTGAAAAAATTGCAAAAATGTTCACTTGTTTAACCGATGACGAACAAGCAAAAATTGATGAAGAAGAAAGATTTATGGAAGAAATTCGTCAACCACAGCCAGGTGTTTGTTATTAAAAAAGTTAAAAAACACTAAAAAATATGCAAAAAAACGAGAAAATTATCTCGTTTTTTTGTTTTTTATTTAATTTTTTTAAATTTAATTTAAGATTTGTGTTAAGTTGTAAATTTGTTTTACAACTAAATTTTATCCAACTCATCAGTGATTAATTGCTTGTTTATGTGTTGACCAATAAACACGAGTTTGATCATTCTGTCGCCGTATTGTGGGTCCCAATCATGGCGGAAACGTTCGTCATTCAAAAGCATTTGTTCAATTTGGTATCTTGGCAAAGTTGCGTACCAAGGGCCATTTTCTGTTAAAACTTTTTGTTTGCCTGCTTGCTCGTAAACATAACTCATTCTGTTGTCGCCGGTAAAGTAAACAAGACCTTTTGTGCGGATAATTTGTTTGCCGTAATCTTTTTGTGTCCAATCTTCAAATTTAAGTCTGTCAAAAGGACGACGGCGATAGTATACAAATGTGCCAATTCCATATTCTTCTGTTTCGCCATGTTCATGATCGTGATTATGTTCATGGTGGTGCTCGTGATGGTTGTTTTTGTCATCATCGTGTTCATGATCATCATCATGGTCGTGTTCTTCGTGATGTGTATGTTCTTCGTGATTGTCAGCGTCTTCAACATCTTGGTCAAGGGCGTTAAACCAACCAGAACTTGTAAGAGCGTTTTCCATATCAAACAAATTTGTGTCCAAAATGTCTTTCATTTCAACGTTGCTGTAATCTGCTTCAATCAATTTTGCTTTTGGTTGAATGTTTTTGATGATTTTTTTAACACGGTCAAGTTCAACTTTGCTCACTTCGCTTACTTTGTTTAAAATCAAAATGTCGCAAAATTCAATTTGTTGAATAACCAAATTTTCAATGTCGTCTTCGCCAATATCTTGCTTTGTAAGTTCTTCACCACAGCCAAATTCTTGCACCATGCGCAATGCGTCTACAACGCTAATAACAGCGTCAAGTTTGCAAAAGATTGGCATATGCTTTTGGCGGAAACTATCGGTTAAAAATGTGAGAGTTTGAGCAATAGGAATAGGTTCGCAAATGCCACTTGCTTCAATGATAATGTGGTCAAATTTACGTTGCTTAACAATGTCATGAATTTGTTCAATCAAATCTTTGCGCAAAGTGCAACAGATACAACCGTTTTGTAGTGCGACCAAATTTTCTTCCTTTTTGCCAACAATACCACCTTTTTCAATCAAATCTGCATCAATGTTAACTTCACCAATGTCGTTAACAATAACTGCAACTTTGTAGCCTTTTGTGTTTGTCAAAATATGATTAAGCAAAGTGGTTTTGCCGCTGCCCAAATAACCTGTAACCAATGTTATAGGAATAGTTTTAAATTCTTGCATAATTTCTCCTTAAATATTTTTATTATATCACAAAAAAACAAAAATGTAACGCGATTTTTTGATGTATGTATTCTTAATTAAAAAATATGTAATGTGGTTTTTTAATTTGTTTATTGTTTTTTATTTCTTTAAAAATTAATAAAAAAATAAAAATTTAAATAAAAAATTCATTTTTTAATATGTTTTTAATTATTTTTTAATATTTTTTCAATTTTTTTAATATTTTAAAATAATAATTAATTTTTTATTTTGCAAAAATAATTTTTGGTTTTATTTTAATTTTGCAGTTAATTATTTTTTTATTGTGTAAATTTCGTTCTTTACTTTTTGTTGAGTTTGTGTTAATATTGTAAGTATGAAAATGAAATTATTGTCGCCTGTGGGTGATGAACAAAGTTTAAAGATGGCAATATACAATGGTGCAGATGAAATCTATCTTGGAGTGAAAGATTTTAACGCGCGCAACATTGAAGGTTTTTCTTTGTCCACATTAAAACAAGCAGTGGACTTGGCACATATTTATGGCGTTAAGGTTCACTTGACTGTTAACATTTTGTTTACTAATGAAGAAATGCAATCGGCTTTGGATTTGATTGTTGATGCTTACAATCTGGGGGTTGATGCTTTTATTGTGCAAGATTTGGGCTTGGCCAATTTGGTTCACAAACATTATCCACAAGTTGAAATGCATGCAAGCACGCAAATGGGATTGCACAATTTGGAAGGGGTTAAGCAAGCTGAAAAGTTAGGTTTTAAGCGTATTGTTTTGGCAAGAGAAACCCATTTGGAAGAAATTAAACGCATAAAGCAAAACACGAATATGGAAATTGAATATTTTGCGCAAGGTGCGCTGTGTGTTTGTTTTTCTGGCAACTGCTATATGTCCTCTTATTTGCTTGACGCAAGTGGTAATCGTGGCAAATGTAAACAGTTGTGCCGTTTGCCTTATGATTTACGCTTAAACAACAAAGCGTTGGCAACGGGCTATTTGTTGAGTGCAAAAGATTTTAATATGCTTGATAGGCTTGACGATTTGCAATCAGCGGGTGTGGACACAATAAAAATTGAAGGCAGGGCAAGAAGACCTTATTATGTTGGTGTTGCAACAAAAACTTATAGGCAGGCATTGGACGGAATTGTTTCATCAGTCAACGATTTACCTATCGCTTTCAACCGCGGTTACACACAAGGTTATTTTAATGGCAACAGCGGCATAATTTCAAAATTGCAAAACCATGTAGGTTTGGAAATTGGTAAAGTGGAGCGCGTTAAGAAAGGTAAAAGGTTTAATGAAATTTTTATTTCTTCAAATCGTGAAATCAACCCAAAATCCAGTTTTAAGTTTTTTAGGCAAGGGCAAGAAGTTGCAGTTGTTACTGCATATGACTTAACATGTGCTGGCAAACTTTATCGCATAACCACAACAAACAATGTTCAAAAAGGAGATATTGTAAATCTTATTAATGATTACAACCTTGAACAAGCCATGCTTGCAACCACGCGCAAGGTAAATGTTCCAATCAAAATTGTTGCAAAAGCAAACCAACAAATAACAGCAAAATTTAGCGTTGACAAAAAAATGAGTGAAGTTAAAGGTGAAATATTGCAAACTGCAAAAAATGCACCGCTTTCAATTGAAGAATTGCAAGAAAATTTTAAAAAGAACGAGTTTTTTGATTTTGACATAAATGCCGAGATTGAAAATGTGTTCATTCCAAAGCAGAAACTGAACGAGTTTAGGCGTATGGTTGTGGAAAAAATTGTTGAACAAAAAACCAAAATTGAAGCGCCAAAACTTAACAAAATTATTTTAAATGAACCACAAAAAGTTAATCAATTAAAAGACTTTCAGTTTGTGGAAAATGCTGATGATGATTTGTTTGCCAAAATTATTGTTTTTGACCCCGAAAATTATATCGAAGCAGAAATTGTTGACTTTAAACAAAAAGTGGAAAGTTTAAACAAGGTTTTTGTTCTTAATTTGCCAAATTTTGCTTTGAAACCAGACATTGAATTTTTGCGCGCTTTGGTTGAAAAAAACAAAATTGCAGTATTGGCAAACAACTTGTATGCGTTGGATTTTAACACCAAAATTTATTTGGGTGGAGGAATGAATATTTATAACGATTTTTCAGCGGCTGTGTTTAAAATGCCTTACATTCCAGCAGAAAACACAATGCAACACACTATGCCGTATATGACTTTGCGTCATTGCCCAATGAAAGAACATTTGCACGCAAATTGTGGCAATTGCCCATATCACAGCGGATATGAGTTTGTGCTTAACACTGGCAAACGTTTTAAATTAAAACGCAAAAAACTTTCAACTTGCACATTTTATTTAACAGATTAATATCGATTATGTAATCGCAAATGGAATAATACTTTACACAAATTTGCAAATTTAAAATTTTTTGCCAAAAATATTGACAGAACAGCAAAAATATGATATATTAATAAAGCATTGAAGCATAAAACTTAATAATTTAACATAAAATTCAATGTAAACTTAATATATCGCGGGGTGGAGCAGCACGGCAGCTCGTCGGGCTCATAACCCGAAGGTCGTTGGTTCAAATCCAACCCCCGCAACCAGATAAAGCAAGTCTAACAAGGCTTGTTTTTTTTGTTGTGTAACCGAGGGTTATACGAAGTATAAATAGCGAAAGGTTACAGGTTCAAATCCTGTCTCAGCAACCACTCGAAAGCACAAGTTCTAGCGACTTGTGTTTTTTGTTTAAAAACACAAAATGTCGCATTTACACTTGGCTTTCTCGTTCCCTCACAAAACCCACTTTGCTAGGCTTTTGTGAGGGCACCAATTTTTAATTAGGCACAAGTTATTGCAACTTGTGTTTTTTGTTAAATGCATAAAATATCATTATAATAATATAGCCTATATAAAAATGATATATAAAATATTAGTATTGTGATAAAATTCATTATAAGATTGAAAAAATAATTGACTTTTTTGAAAAATATGAATATTCTAATGGATATAAAAGAGGTTTGTTATGAATTCTATGTTTCAACAAAATTTGAAAAAACTTGCAAAGCAATACACTCAAAAAGGCATTGCAGATAAAACAGGTTTTTCACAATCTAGCATTAACAATTATCTATCAAAAAATAGTGAACCTTCTATACAATTTCTTATAGCGTTGAAGGATGCTTTTGGCATAAGCGTGGACGATTTTTTATTTTCTGAATTCAAGGTGGAAGAAAAAGAATCATATGATAGATATTTGGGTAATTACTTAATTTATTATTATAATAATGATTCTTATAAAGGTGAAGTTCACACAAATTTGAAAAACACATTAAACTATGGTGTTTTGAGCATTTTTAAAGAAAATGAACTTGACAAAACCGTTCAAGTTAATGCAATTTTTACAAAAGAAAGAACAGAAGCTGTAAGATTGCTTAAAGCCTTAAATTCAACAACAAATGTGAAGAAGATTTATCAAGATTCCAACAATTTTTATGTTGGAGATATTTCAGCAAGCGATCAAAGCATATTTATTGATTTGGCAAACAAAACAAACGGAGATAAAAGTTTTATTATTTTAAACAATCCACCAACTAAACAAGAGTATATTGGCGGTGTTGGCACTGCAAATTCAATTGCAAGGGGACGCGAACATAATCCTTGCATTCAATTTATTATTTTAACAAAAAAACTTATTGATGTGCCAGATGGTGAGTTGTATAATCTGTTAAAATTTGATGATTTTACAGTTAATATGGATTTTGCAATTAAAGATATAATTGACCTATTTAAACGTTTATATGTTGAAAAAAATGAAATATCAATTGAGCTTACTGACAATCAAAAGCAAGCAATTGTAAGGAATAAATTGGAATATCATTTTAATGAAATTTTGGAAGCTAATGTGTTTAGGTTTGCAAAGGTGTCAAACAAGGAAGATGATGCAATTTACAAACTTATCAGGGAGGGGATAGATGTTTGAGGAAATTGACAAACGCTTTGAAACTCTGCTTGAAGTTGCCACATCAAACGAAATGCCTGTTGAAATAATAAAAAAAGCGTATGAAAAAGCCAAAGATTTGCACAAAAATCAAAAGCGTAAAGATGGCACGCCTTACATCAGCCACCCAGTTGAAGTTGCGTTGATTTTGGCAAAATTGGATTTTGACCAAAACGTTATTGCTGGCGCACTTTTGCATGACACGATTGAAGATTGTGGTTACACACGCAAAGAGATGATTGCTGATTTTAATGAAACAGTTTTTAAACTGGTTGATTGTGTTAGTGCTATTGATAAAACAAAATATGTTTTTGACAAAGAAAATTTGTATGAAGATCCAGAATTTGTTAAATCTTCTGCAGAAGAGCAAACGTTTAAAAAACTTATCACTCTTGGCAAAGAAAATCCTTGTGGATTTGCCATTAAGTTTGCAGATAGATTGCACAATTTAAGAACAATTGCCATATTTGAATACTCAAAACAACTTGAAAAAGTGCGAGAAACTGAAAAGTGGGTTCTCCCAATAGCAAAGGCACTTAAAAGTGAATATTTTTATAGGGCAATAAAAAATGAATGCTTTAAAATTGAAAACCAACAAATAATAAAACCTTTTTTGGAGCACTACACAATTTATCACAATTCAAACCAAAAAAATATTGAAGATTTAAACTACAAATTTAAGGTGATATTTGCCAATTCTTCAATTAAAACCATAAAAATTAAAAATGTGAGAGAATACAAGGTTTTTGAAGATTTAACCAGACTTTACAAAAAGGTGGATTTAAGCAAAATTTCTCAAGGTCAAATTTTAAAAGTTGCAAACTACAATATTTTTATGCTTTATCAAGGTGTTTCTCACAAAAAGGCAATAACAGAAGTGATTAATTTGTTGCAACTAAAAACTAATCTTAAAATCATAGATACAAAAATTGGTGGGTTTACTGGCAAAATGTATATGGTTGTTGAAGATGAATTTAAAAATAAATACAACATTTATGTGCTTACGGAAAATGAATATACAATAGTTAAAGTTGGCACGGCAGACGGACGAAATTTGGATAGAATTGATGAAGAAAATATTAATGAACTTGATGTTGATTTAATTAAAGTAAAAACCCGTTCTGGCGAAGTTAAGTATATTGCAAAAGGCAGCACTGTGCTTGATTTTGCTTTTAAAATTCATCGTGATATTGGATTTTCGTTTAAATATGCAATTGTTAATGACAGCAAAACAAAATTGCCACCATACACAAAACTTAATGAAGGTGATAAGGTGGAAATAATAACAGAAAAAGATGAAAATGGTAATGCAAAAAACAATGCACAATTAAAATGGCTTGCATATGTTAACACTGAACTTGCCAAACGAGTTTTGATTAAATATTTTGAAAGTTTAAATTATATGTATTATTAAACCACACAAAAAAAACGCCGAAAGGCGCTTTTTTTATTTAAAACAAATCGTCATTATGTCAAAACCAAAACTGTGGGTTTTGCTTGTTCCTAGATGAGATTTCTTTTTCTTAAACTTTGTTTAATTTAAAACAAATCGTCATCGTCGTCATCGTCGTTGTTTTGCTTTGCAAGGATACTGTTGCGTTGTTTGATGTCATAGTAAACTTGGTCTTCATCAAACATACGTTTTTCTTGATACTGGCCATAAACGCGTGACATATTGTAAATTTTTGATTCGTAAGCAGGGGTAATGACTGTTTTTAAGCAAGCATTTGGCTCAAATGTTTTGATAACAATTTGTTTTTTATCTCTGAACGACATAAGTTCTTCTGGGTAGGCGATAGGAATTGATTTAACAATCGAACTTGTTGAAGTACTTTCCTTGCCGTCTGGGCCTTTTGATTTGTTTTCGTTTGTTTCAACAATGGTCTTTTTGCCCAAAAGTTCACTAAATTCTTTGTTTGTTGTTGTGTCTTCCGACGCAATATAAATTTGAATAGGGCAGTTATCTTTAATAATCTTGCCTTCATCTTGACCGTAAACTTGATACAACTGGCTGTAAGATTGCACGCAAAGTTCAAAGAATATGCCACGGCTGCGGCCAACTGTCATAATAGAGCCAAACTCTGGGAACTTTGGCATGTTACCAAATTCATCAAGCATAAAGTAAACATGGCGTTTAAGTTCGCCGCCGATTGATTGCGCTCTGTCAACCAATTTTTTGTACAATTGAGTTACAAACAAAATTGCAAGTGGGTAACGCGTGCGAATTTCATCTGGAATAATAAGGAAGATTGCTGTTGGCTTTTCATCCATATTAACAAAATCAATTTCAGTGTGAGCAGTTAAGAAACTGATACCCGTATCACTAAACAAAGCGGTTTTGCTTGAAACAAAGCCCATATAGTTTTTTGTGGTGCTTTCCGCATTGTTGAGTGCGGTTGAAGCCAAATCATGCACTTTGCTGAATTTGCTGCGGTAGTCGAACAAATATTTTTTAAGAGTTGCATAAGTGTCGCGCCCGCTGTCAGTCATATTACAAATTTTGTAAACATTGTAAAGATTGTATTTTTCTCTTGTCATGCCAAGTTCTGGTATGCGGCTGTCTTCAAGCATTGCAAGCATAACAGATTGAATCAGTTTTTGTGCTGTGCGTTCCCAAGAAGGGTCTTTTGTGCTTTCAATTGGTGCAAGAGTGGAGCAGATGTCGTTTAAGGCTGTGAATGTTTTGTCCTGCAACTCACGAGAAGTTACGCGCATGTCATTTTCCAATTTGTCTTTGTCGGCATATGCAAAATTGTTAAATTCAAACCAAGTGGTTTGCATATAGTCAAATGGACGTTGAATAATCAAATTGTATTGTTTTGGATTGTCTCCCGGTGGGTGAACTTTAACTTCTTTTTCCAAATGATAACTGCGTTGATACATATCATAAGGGTAGGAAAGTGGGTTCCATTGCACGGATGAGAATGGGTCACGCAAGTTAATAACTTTAACATCGTAACCTTCTTCCGCAAATTTGTTTGCGCATTTGTCGTAAAGTTCGCCTTTTGGGTCGGTGATAACAAATGAAGGCTTTGCAGCAGTCATGCTCATCAACTGCAAACTTGGAATAACAAATCTGTAAGTTTTACCAGATGATGTTGTGCCCACAACCAATGTGTGAATAGGTTTTACAAAGTTAATGTCCATCCTGCCATGTTCTTCTTCCGCACGTATCAAAATACCATCTTTTTTGCTGTTCCTGATTGAAGTTAATGTGTTGTAGTTAAACCCTGCAATCTTTTTTAAATCGTCATTTGTCAAAAAGTCGCGGTTAAAAAATTGTGTTGTTTCACGGCCTTTTGTGTCTTTAACTTTATCTTCTGCTTTGCCAGTGTCCTTTTTCTTGGTTTTGCCATCAAGCACTTTCATCAAATCAATCACACCAATGCCGCCAACAACCAATAAAACAATTACAATTTGAGTTGGAGAACCAAAATATCTAAAATTAAAACTAAAAACGCCATCTTTAAAATATGTTACAAAAACAATACTGCCAACAAACGCCAAAGCAAAAATAATCACATATTTTAAAATAACTTTTGCAAAACCTTTCATAATTTTTCCTTTATAATAAAAATGTAATAATATTTTGTGTTAAAAACATGTAAAATTCAAATTCTTTAATTTTTTACTTTGATTTTATTAACAAAGTAAACAATAAACAAATTTATTTAAACTTTACAATTTAACTTATTTAATACACAACATTATTGTAAAAAAAAACAAATTCTTTGTCAACAAAAATTTTGCTTGTATGAATAAACGCAAAAAATATATGCAAAATATTTTAAATTGAAAAATATAATATTTTTGCAAAAAAATTAAAAATTTTGTAAAAATTAGTTGATTTTAATTTTTGATATTGTTAATATGGACATATATAAAGGCACAAATTAGCATTGTTTGTGCTATTAAGGGGGAAAATTATGAATTCATTATTGTTAGGAAAATATAGTTCCATCGGCTGGGTTGATACACTCTGTGGCGCAATTTTGCAAGTCTTAAATCCTATTTTGATTGTTGTTGCAGTTGCCGGTATTATTTATGCTATTTGGGTTGGTATCAAATTCGTAAGAGCCGAAGATAAGTCCGCTCGTGATGAAGCAAAAGCAAAACTTATTTCTGTTATTGTTGGTATCGTAGTAACAGTTATTTTAATTGCTTTATTCTACTGGCTTGCTTTGAATATTGAAACTATAATGGGTTGGGCTGGCGTTCAATCTTAATAATAAAAAAGGGCAGCAATGCTCTTTTTTTGTTGCCTTGTTGAGTGTAAAGTACAAAGAACGCACTTTGTTTGCCTGTGTGGGAACCCTATATTCTGTCATACCGAGAACATATTATGTTCGAGTGTATCTATAAAGATTTACTCGACCTATAAATAGGTCTCGAAATGACAATCATTAGTTCGTTCAGGATGACAAGGTTGAAACATCTCGTGTTAAAAAACAAAACAATTGGCAAAAATATTTGTTTTTTTGCGTTTTTGTTGGTATAATACAATTAAATATTTATGCTTTGTGTTTTTGCTGTATTTATTCAAATTAAAATTATTTAAAATTAAATGATTTAAAATATGATTGGTGATTTAGTTTAAAAATTTTATTAGATTAAATTATAGTTTTATTTAAGCAAACTAAAAGCATTAAAAGGGGGTTAGTGTGAGCGACAATCGTTTTGACTATAATGGCGATGACGAACAAGACAAACAAGAAGAGCAAACAATTGAAGAAACTGAAGAAATTGAAGAAGACAACGACGAAGATGAAGAACTAACCTTTGAAGAACAAATTTTAAAAAACCACTTGCGCGCTCAATTTAAAAAGGTGGAAGCAAAAGTTAACACAAGGCAAGTTCCAATTTTGTCAGAACAAGACAAGAATGTTTTAAAACAAGCAAAAAAAGATGATAGTTTAAAAGTTCAGGCAACCGCGCTTGAATTAAAGCGAACAAAAAAATATGGTCAGTTTGTTTTAAAAATCTTGCAATCTATTGCACCTGCAATACCTTGCATTTTGATGTTTGGCATTATAATTTTGGCAACAGTGGCAGTTGCTGCGGCAATGGATTCTATTTTTGGTGGGCTTTTTGGTGGCGGCTCGGGTGGCTCGGGTGGCTCGGGCAGCATGAATAGTCAATTTGGTGCGGACGGCAACAATTTTTATGCGGTTAGGTTGGTTTATAAAGATGACGAACAAGCAAGCAAAATCATCTTAAATGATTACGCAAACCTTGTTTATGGTGCACTTGATAATGTGCAAGGCACAGAAGATTACACAATCAATATAAACGTTACAATTCCGGCAGACAAAACGGCAGATTTTGATGAAACAACTGCTGATGAAAAAATCAAAAATTTGATTAATGTTTTAACGGAAAAAGCATATGTCTATGATAACCCAGACTACGCAAGTTTGGGTGTGGATATCTCAACCTTGACACTTGCGCAAAAAGCCAAAGATATCAAATATTTTGGGTTAGATAGTGCATTAATCGGTCAATTTAAAACAGAGATTGTGGACAACTTTGTTTTGTTTAATTTCAATATGGCAGATGGCGTATTAACTTTCACTCCAACCGGGGAAGGCACTGTTGATGAAAACACTGTTAAATCAAACATTCAAGCCGCATTAGATTTGTATTTTGAAGGTTTAAATAGTGCACGCAGTGAAAAATATTTTGTGCGCGATTGTGCTCTTTCTGGTGACAGCAAACTCACAAATGTGGAGCAAAAAAATTATGTTGCAATGATGTATTTGCCAAGGCAAAATGTAACATTTAAGGCAATCAAATTTTTAACTTATGGTGTGGACACAAACAACTTTAAAATTGAATTTAATGGCAATGAGTATTCCACTTTTGAAAACTGGGAAATTGATTCTTCAAACACTGCTTATGAATACACAATTGGAGAAAATTTAAGTTATTCTTCTTCTGCTGTGACTGGTTTTGATTCAACAGTTGCCAAAACTCCAATAGCGTTGTACAAATTGGCAGACAAAGCAACTTACACTCAAACAAATGCAGATGGAATTTTAACATATCAACAGTTTGGCACAACATTCAAATTTCATTCTTCCCAACCATTCACTTTTGTTGATGAGATTGAACTCAAATAGGGTTCAATCTTTTTTTGTGTCAAGGTTAAGTTAAAAAGAATACGAAACACCGCACCACAAAAATTATTGAACTCAAATAGGGTTCAATCTTTTTTTGTGTCAAGGTTAAGTTGAAAAGAACACGAAACGCCGCACCACAAAAATTAATGATTAAACAGTTCCATCTAAAACTTGTCATACCGAGAAAAATTTATTTTTCGAGTGTATCTATTTTGTTGACATACTGTATTTGATTTTTTATCATTCATTTTATGAAAAACTATTATGTTTATATTTTAACAAATTTCACAAATTCAACATTGTATGTTGGAGTTACCAACAATCTTGCAAGAAGAGTTTTTGAACATAAAACAAAAATTATAAAAGGTTTTACTGAAAAATATAACATAAACAAATTGGTGTATTTTGAAGAATTTAATGATGTGGAATTGGCGCTAAACCGCGAAAAATATTTGAAAAAATTGTCAAGAAAGAATAAAGAAAAACTGATTTGTTCGTTCAATAACGATTGGAAAGATTTGAGTTTTGATTTGTAAGCAATAAAGATACACTCGCTTTGCTCGGTATGACATAACAAAGATAAAGATACACTCGGCCTAAAATATTAGTTGCAAAACGTTTACATAGCGCAGGTTGTGGCGCTGAGTGTAGCTTTTTTTGTTGGCGTAAAGTTTTAAATAATTTTTTGCAATTTTTTGGTGTATTTGTTTGTTTAATTGCGGTTTTTAGTATATAATACTATTAACAAAAGATTAATTTTGCAGGGGAGAAATTATGGTTAACACAATTTTGGGCGTTATTGGTTCATTGTTATATCCGCTTTTTTCAATTATATTTTTGTTGATGCAAATCCTTCAAAGTTTGTTTTATTCCTTTGCTGGCATCGGCACAGTTTATTACAACGAAAATGGCAGTGGATTTTCAGGGCTTGGTGGCACACCAATAACAGGCGACAATCCAACAGGAGATAAATATGACACTGGCATTTTGTATTATTTGTTTCAATCAGACATCGTTAAAAACATTTTAATTTCAATGATGTTGCTTGCCTTGTTCCTTTTGGTTATTTTCACAACCCTTGCATTTATCAAAACTATTTATGCGGACAAGCCAAAAAATTGGAAAGATATCATAACAAACACAGTCAAAGGTTTAACCAATTTTATTGTTCTTCCAGTTTGTTGTTTGTTGGGCGTGTGGGTTGGCAACATTTTGCTTCAAGCAATCAATGGTGCAACATCACAAGGTAGTTCGTTTTCAATGGATAGAAAATTGTTTATCTGTTGTGCTTACAATGCAAACATATATCGTGGCGATGGAGCGTTTGACAGCACAGACAGAACAAAAGCAAATGAAGCCTATTCCAAAATTAAATCAACAATAGATTTAAATCCTTGCTTGAGTGGTATTAAAGTTGAACAAGACAAAGATAGTGAATATTATGCTCAAATTGTTGACCAAATGTACTCCGTTTCAAACGACAAAGGCGCGCTTAACATTTACACTCAATCAGGAGTTAAAGGATATTATCGTCTTTACGACATCAACTATTTCTTGCTGATTGTTGGTGGCATATTTATCATGTATGTGCTGATTAATGTAACCTATGGCATGATTAAACGTTTGTTTATTTTGCTTATGTTGTTTGTTGTAAGCCCAGCGGTGTGCTCACTTTATCCACTTGATGAAGGTGGCGCCGTTAAAACTTGGACGGGCGATGTTAAAAAGAACATTTTAAGCGCATATGGTGCAGTTGCCGGTATGAACCTTTTCTTTAGTTTTGCACCACTTATTGAAAATATCAAAGTTGGCATGTTTTCATGGAGTGCGTTTGCAATTCAAGATATTGTTCAACTGATATTGTTAATTTGTGGTTTGTTTTGTGTTAATGATTTTATCAACACAATAACAGGCTATGTTGGTGGCGGCAATGCTCTTGCAGATGGTAAATCTCTCCGTGGTTCTGCAAAAGGTGCTTTGCAAAAAAACACCAAAAAAGTTGGCAGCGTTGTTGGGGCTTTCAACAATGCACGTGCAGTGGGTCAAGCAGGTGGCTTTGGCGCTGGTGCAAAATCGCTCTTCACTTCTGCCACAAGTGGAGTGCCAAAATCTCTTGGGCTTGATTGGGATTTGGGCAAAAACAGCCAAAAAGCAGTTGAAGATTATCAAAAGAAATTTAACGAAATTTCAGATAAAAAGACATCTGAAAAGAATATAGAGCTTATCAAAAAAGATAAAACCGAATATATCGCGGACAAAATTCAAGCGGAAAGAATTAAGGTTGGCAAAGTTGAAGGCGGTCCAAACGATTTCACACAAGAAGAGCAAGCTAAAATGGCAAAAACTTTTGGTGCGATATTTGACAAAATGCATGACGAACAATACAAAAATGGTACACTTACTGCATCTGGTTTGGATTACAAAGAATACTTGAAAAGTGAAAACATTTCGTCAAAAGACGATGTTGTTAGGTTTATGCGTGAAGCAACTCAAGCAAATGGTCTTGATGACAAAGCACAAAAAATGCTTGCTCAAGCCGTTGCAGAAGAATTTAACAAAAACAAAGGCAAAAATGACAAGTTTATGACAGCAGAAGATGTCATGAAAGAAGTTGGCAAAAAAGCAACAGCCATTGCCGCAAAGGAAACAATGGAATCTGCTCTTGCTGGTTTGATTCAAAAGCGTAGTGACTTTGAAGCACAAAGCCGCAGAATTACAGCTGAGGATAGAACTAATGCAGAACAAGTTGAGGAACTGGGCGTGGATGTTGTACGTGCAAATGCAATGATGACAGATAGCAATGGCAATCCAACACGTTGGGCAACAGCAAACCAAGACTTGTTAACATCTTACAACAAAGTGCAAGAAGAAAAATCTTTGAAAGAAAAGATGGAAAGTGCAATCAAAATGTACGAAGATGCAATGCGTAGGGTTGCAGAAACTCAAAATGAAGCAATGAAAGCACAATACAACAGTGCGGCAGATATTATCAAAAACAAACTTAACCAAACTATTGACCCAAGAAAAATTGCCGAAGCAATTAAAACTGGTATTGAAAATGCCGGCGATGGGGCAAAGGATAAAAAGCAGTTGGATGAAATTGTTAAATTGCTTGAACAATTAAAAAAGGAAAATAGCTAAAAATTTAAGTGTTTAGTAAATTAGGGGTAAAATGATTAGATATATCCCTGGTAAAACCAGGATTAAAACTGAATTTTTAAAAAACATTACGCTGGGAGATATTATCCTGGCGATTGTTTGCTTGATTTTTGCAATTGTTATTATTGCAAGCAACTTGTTTAGGATTAATAATGTTGATTATCGTTGGTATGCACTGATTGCGTGGTGTGCAATCAGTGTTTCCTTCTTTTTGCCTATTGATGAAGGCTTAAGAATGTATAGTTCTGTGGTGCTTATCATTCGATTTGCGGCATTTAGCAAAAAATATGTTAAAGATGGGGCAAAAGGTTCAACAAAGCCAATGGAAATGTTAACACCTTTCTTCAATATTGAAGTTGGTAAATTTATTAATTTTGGTGAATATGCTGGTATTGTTATTGAAATTCAACCATTGGCACTTGATTTGATGCAAGAGCCAGCGCAAGATTCAGTTATCAACACATTCAGCAAGGCGCTTAAACGTATCTCTCAATATCAGCGTGCAAGCATTATCAAAACAACAAAACCAATGAACTTTGATGTGTTTTTGAAAAATGACGACCGTAAATATGCATTGTTGGACAAACTTTATGAAGAAGGACAATATAGCGATGCGGAAATGGAATCTCGTGGTTTGATTTTCCGTGAACGTGTGGCAAGGCTTAACAATGCAATTAATGCAGAACCAATTTTGCAAGCACATTATTATTTGGTGCTTTATGGGTCGGACAAAACCAACTTGGAAGAAACAGCCATTGGTATTGTTAACGACATGAGTGTTGGACAATATACAATTAGTTCCAAAATTTTGATGGAAAAGGAACTTATCAGTTTCTTAAAATCAAATTATCAAGAAGTGTTTGCCGAGCGAGAAATCGACGGCATTGCACCAAGCCAATTAACACACTGGGTTATGCCTAATAGGGTAGAATTTAAAATGTCCCGTGTGGAAATAGACAAACGTCCATTCAAACAATTTGTTATTTCAAACTATCCTTTGGAAGTTGGCAATGGTTGGGCTTATCCAATCTTTAACCAACCAAACACTCGTGTTGTTATGAACATCATGCCAGTGGACAAAGATAAAGGCGAAAAAGCAATTGACCGCGCAGTTATGGAAAAGGAAAGTAAACTGGACAAAACATATCGCTCCAGCCAGGTTATTGAAAAACAAGCCGATATTGAAAGTTTGCAACAACTTTTGCGTGACCTTAAAACGAACAATGAACAACTTTACGATATCTCAATCCACGCACGCGTTAAGGAGGAAGATCGTAAAGAGTACCGCAACGTGCTCAAACAAAATGGTTTTAGGCAATCCGATTTGTTTGGCAGGCAGGTTGATGGCTTTGTGTCAAGCAGCATTAACCGTATTGACACATTAAAACCTTATTATCGTTCAATGCCTTCAACAACAATTGCAGCAGCATTTCCAATGGTTGACAGCATTATGCAAGATAAGGCAGGTTTCTGCCTTGGTGTTGCAACAGCCAGTGGTTATCCAGTTTTTGTGGATTTCTTCACACGTGACCGTAAGGAAGGGCGTATTAACTCTAACATGATGGTTATTGGTAAATCTGGTTCTGGTAAATCTTATGCAACAAAAACCATTTTGGCAAACTTGGCAGCGGACAGAACAAAAATGTTTATCCTCGACCCAGAACAAGAGTACGACGTTATGACACGCAACCTTGGTGGTAAAGTTATTGATGTTGGCACAAACAAATCTGGTATTTTAAATCCTTTCCACATCATGGCGTCACTTGAAGATTTGGACGCAGCAACTGAAGGTAAAGATAACGTTGACGATGAAAATATCGACGACCTTGTTATGAAAGGTACAAACAAAACATTCTTCACTCACTTGCAGTTCTTGGAGCAATTCTTCCGTGCAATTTTGGAAGGTATCGACAGTGATGCGTTTGAAACACTCAACACTTTGGTTGTTGAATTATATAACGAAAAAGGCATAAATCAACACACCAACATCGGTAAGTTGAAAGCGGAAGACTACCCAATCTTTGATGACTTGTTTGCTCTCATTCAACGCAAACTCAAAGTTGTTAAAGATGAGTATTATCGCAAAAATTTGCTTGTGCTTGAAACATATATTCAAAAATTTGCGTCAGGCGGACGTAACAGCGACTTGTGGAATGGCCCAACCAGCATTTTGACAGATGAAAACTTGATTACATTTAACTTTCAAACATTGTTTGCAAGCAAAAACAACAAGTTGGCAAATGCACAAATGTTGCTTGTGTTCAAGTATTTGAACAACGAAATTATCAACAACAAACGCTTTAATGAAGAATATTATCAACGCACAGGCGAAGATATCAAGCGTCAAGTTGTTATTGCGGTAGATGAAGCACACATGTTTATTGACCCAGACAGCCCAGTTGCACTTAACTTTATGGCAGAAATGGCAAAACGTATTCGTAAATATCAAGGTATGCAAATTGTTATTACTCAAAATATTAAAGACTTTTTGGGCACACCAGAAATTCAACGTAGGTCAGCAGCAATTATCAACGCTTGTCAGTACAGCATGATTTTGCAACTTGCACCAAACGATATGGCGGACTTGTTGGAACTTTACAAATCTGCGGGTGGTATCAACAAAAACGAACAAGAAGGTATCGTTACAGCACCTCTTGGCAGAGCATTCTTAATCACCAGCCCAATGACTCGTTTGTTCATCGATATTTATGCTTACGATATGGTTAAAGTTATCATTGGTGAAGCAAAAAAATAAACTAAAAAAGCACCTAATTTATAGGTGTTTTTTGTATTGCAAAGCATATTAAGTTAGTTGGTCTGCCAAGTATTTTGCAAAAGCTTTGCGCGTCACAACACTCGCTTTTGCGGATTTGCTAAACGCAAATGCTCGCTTTATGTTCGGTTGTTCCTATTCCCTTCAAAGGCAGTTCGTTTGCCTTTGTGGGAGCCCTTGCTAAAATCTGCAAAGCAAATTAAGTTAATTGGTCTGCCAGGTATTTTGCAAAGGCTTTGCAGATTTTTACTGCGCTGTCATCAAAACACTTATTTTCCGTGGCAAGGATTATTATTGCTCCCAAAGCATCTCCATCTTTAATGATTGGCACAATAAGTTGGCAACAAAATTCGTTTTCCGTGTTGGGGAAAAATTGCAACATTTCACTGTCGTCGTCTTGTTTTTTTATCACAATTTCCTTTTTGTAAATTAATTCTTGCACATCTTCACTTAATTGTTTTCCAATATATTTCTTTTTGCTGGCAGACAAAACATTTTCCATATCGCTTATAAGCACGTCATGTTCAATGCTCACGGCAATTGCACTTGCAACTGCATCGCTGTATTCTTTTAAAGAGTCCATTTCACTATATTTTGTTAGCAAAAACTTGTTGCCATCAACAATGCCAATTTCAAGTTTGCTGCCAACCCGCACATTAACCATTTTGCGCATTTCACGCGGCAAAACAATCCTTCCCAATTCATCAACTCTGCGCACAATTCCTTTTCCTTCCATGTTCACCTCAAAGTTAGTATGTGTTAATTTTTTTTTATTACAACACAAATTTTTTAATCAGCAAAAATCTTAAAGTAAATTAAAAAAATAATAAAAAATTAAAATTATAGAAAAAAATCAAAAAAACAAGGTATATTTAATTATTTTTATAATATTTTTTATTATTTTTAGCAAAATAATTTTGCAATTAACAATTTCTTGAAAAATAGCAAGAAAAGCAAAAAATCATTAATTTTATTTTAAATCTCTTTTTGCTTGATTTTTTGTTTTTAAATTAATATAATTTTAATAGGAATTCTATATACGGATTATTTATTTTTGGAGGGGATAATGAAAAAGATTAACAAAACATTAATCAAAGGTTTGGCTTTAACATTGGGCGTTTGCAGTTTGATTCCATTAACAGCTTGTAACAATAATGATGGTGGCAACAAATCACAAATTTGGAATGCAGAAAAAGCGTATGTTCAAGCACAAGAACAAGGCTTTACTGGCACTTATCAAGAATTTTTGCAATCAATGGCAAACATTAGGAACATTGAAATAAATGCAAATGGGGAACTTGTTTTCACTCTTGGTGATGGCTCAGTGTTTAACGCTGGCGGTGTTAAAGGGCCTGCTGGCAATGGCATTAAGAGTGTAACAACAGAGCATGATGATGAAAACAAAAAAACAATCATCAAAATTACTTTCAACGACGACACTTTTACAACTGTTGATGTTCCAGATGGTGAGCAAGGTGTGCAAGGTGAAAAAGGTGATAAAGGTGGCGATGGTGAAAAGGGCGACAAAGGCGACACTGGCGTTGGCATTGTAAATATTGCAACAACTGAAAAGGACCGTTGGGGCATTGTTCACAAAATCACTTACACAATGACAGATGGCGTAACTTACACATTTGATATTGGCAGTGGCGTTGCTTATGGCAGAACTTATGACGCAAACAATTATGATGAATTTTCTTACTTGGTTCAACACAATGTTACAGATATCGTGTTGACTAATGATGTTTCTTGCCCTAATGGTGGTTACAATTTCTACCCAATTAATCAACAAGACACTTATTATTCAATCGATTTAAATGGGCATTCTTTCTATGGCGTAATGCAAATGGATGCTACTGCTGATGATTACAGCAACTTGCCATATGGCATTTATATGGATATTCGCAATGGCAAGGTTGACAGTGTTAATGGGGTAAAGCCTCTTAGTATTGAAACTCTTTCTATCATTGGTGGTAATATTCATCTTAACTTGAATGATGTTGAACTTGTTGGTTGCTCATCTAGTATTTCAACAAATGGCAGATATGATGGCGTTGATATCATTGCACAAAACTGCAAATTTTCAACATTTGACACAGAAGAGGGAGAAGCTGGTCCGGCAGCTTATCTTCCAGCGGGTGGACAATATGATTTCACAAATTGTTGGTTTGTTGGAGATGTGGGAATCAATATTAAATCCGGGTCTTTGATGCTTGAAAATTGCCATATTGAAGGAACAGGCGAGTATATTGCTCCAGTCTTTGAAGGAAGTTCATCTTCAGGTAATGGCAGTGCATTGGTTGTTTCAAGTTCATATACTTATACTCCAAATTTGAATATTGTTATTAAAGGATGTGAACTTGTTTCAACCCATGGCTATGGTTTGGAAGAAGTTTCTCTTGCTCCAGCCGAACAACAAGCAGGCTATGTTGCAACAATCACTGTTGACAAAAACACAAGGTTTGAAGGTGGAAAAGGCGAATATGTTTCTCAAAATAACGTAATCACAATTAAAGACGTAATCGAAGATCCAACCAAACCAATAGAAAGTTCAACTGTGGTTTTAAAGCAAACCCCAAATAATGAAGAATTGATTGCTTATGCAACTCAAGGCAAAAAATTGCTTGTTGTGCAAGGCGAAGGAAAAGAATATAAAATTGCTTTGTGCAATGCTGCAGATATTTCCAGCATTAACATGGAAGAAACAATGGCAAATGTAAATAGAGTTGTTGTTTATACAGTTGTTGAAAGCAACGCAAATATCGTAAAATCAATTGAAGTTGCTCACAGTGTAGAAGAAATTCAAGCTTTGGTAAAAGCTGAAACTCAAACATTTGTTGCTGTTGGTGTTCAATTAAATCAAATTCCAGCATCAATTTTTGATAGTAATTATTATATTAAAAAAGGAATGGAATACACAACTTCAACAGAATGCTTTACTTTCACTAAAACTGATGTTGTTGCAGTGTCGATGAACAGTGCAAGTGTTACTTATAAAGGACAAACTATGTATGTAGCTTTAACAAACACTACTGAAGGTATTGCAAATATCCAAATTGACACAGAACTTGAAGGTTTAAGTATTGAAAAAATGGTATTGACTGAACAAGATGGCTATATTGCTTCAATCACAGAAGAAGCTTTTGCAACTGGTGCAACTATGTCCGCAGGTGAAACGGCTGTTCTTCGCATCAGTTTGTCAGGAGAATTTACAACTGAAAAACCAATTTCATTTGTTTTCTCAAATGGCTTAATGTAAAAATAAAAATCTCGGTTAATACCGAGATTTTTTATTGGTTTTGTTTAATCTAATTTTATGTTGATTAATCAAACAAAAATTTTTATGGTTCAATATAGCTATATTATAAAACAATCAAAAAAGAAGCAAATTATTTTGCTTCTTTTTGGTGTGAATAGGCAGATTTGAACTGCCGACCTATCGCTTAGGAGGCGATCGCTCTATCCTGCTGAGCTATATCCACATAATAGTGGCGTTTTAGAGTTTTGTAAAGTTTAATTAATAATGCTGAAACTATAAAATATTTAAAACAATATCAAAAACTTGAATGTTAAAAAGGCAAGATTGAAAAACAAAACCACTGTTAAACGTAAATAGTATAGCATAAAAAAACACAAAAGCAAATAGTTATTTGTAAATTTTTAAAATGAAAATTAAAGTATATATTGTGATTTAAAATTATTCAAATAGCACACTAAAAACATCGTGTTGTAAAAATTTATTTTTTAAGCAAATCTAGCCATAGTTGTTTGTTGAAATGGAACCTGTCTTGCTGACATAAGAAAACATTTGTCAAATCAATTGAAAGATTGTTATTTTTTACAATCTTTTCCAAGCAAAGTTTTGCGTTTTTGCTTGTGCAAATAAAAATTTGGTTTTTGTTGCAGTGTTTAAATGCGTCCAAGTCAAGAGAGTACATCAAAATATCGCTGTCGTTTGGAGAATTTTTGGTTCTTATTGCTTGATTGATTACATCAATAAACGCAATTTTAAAATCAAACAATTTGCTTTCAATCTGATTTATAATTTGTTTGTTGTTTGGGGATAAAGACAAATCTTTTTTAAGTTTGGCAAATTTTCCATTTTCATTAAACGCTTCATCGAGAGTGTTAAAAACAACATTGCGCGTGCATGACGTGTAATAATATCCATTTTGCATACCTTTTGGCGATGTTAAAGTTCCAACAATTATTTTTGTAGCATTTTCAATTAGTTTTGCGTTGCTTTTTGTTTTGTTTAATGAAAAAACTTTTTCCAAATCATTGTCTTGAAGGTTAATCGATTCAATAATTTTGTCGTCATAATCTCTTTTGCAAAAATCGTTGTTTAAAACGTGATTGTAAAATGTTTTTGTCATAATTCTCCTTAAAATAGTTAAATCTAATATGATATTAAAAATAAAAAGATATGATTGGGTGTGCAAAACAATTAAAAATGCGTTATGCACAAAAAATATTTGTTGTTATTGTTGTCTTTATATTGTTTAAATTTGTGTTTCAATTTTTTAGTGTTAGATTTAAATTGAGCGATGCTACCAAACAGTTTTAAACTGCTTTCAAATTTTGTCCAGAACTTTGTAAACATTATATCTTTTTGTTTTTCTTTTTCCAATTTATAATTGTCGGTTTTGGAAAAATATCTTTTTGCAATTTGGCTGTTATATTCACTTTTTGATTGAATGTCCAAACCAATTTGCTTGTTTGAAATTGCCGCAGCAACATAATTTTTGCTGTGTGAAATGCTAAAATAAATAGGAACATTTTCAACAAAAGGTTTGCCGTTTTTATCCGCCTTGATGTTTAAATTATCCAAATTGATTTTAATTTTTGCAAACAAATTTTTTAAAATAAGATAACTATAATAGCATCTCGTTTTATCTTCCATTGTTTGATATTCATTTGCTCGCTTGCAAAAATATGATGAACTGATTTTTTCATCATTATATTCAATATTTGAAATGTCAACGCTAACAAATTTTATCAAAATAACACCTTTAGATTTGAGATAATTAAAGTTGCTTTAAAAGATTTTCTATTTCAGTTAAAGTTGTAAATTGCATAATTTTAAGTTTTGTTTCAGTTGCAAGTGGGGTAGATTTAACATACCACATTAAGTGTTTTTTGAAATAGGCAACCAAGGTTGATTCGGTTCTAAAATATGTTTTAAGCAGTTCCAAATGGGTTTGAATTGCTTGTTTTTTTGAATATGGTGGAGCAATATCTTTAAGAGAACTAAATATCTCAGGATTGCCCATCGCGTGCCTGCCAATCATCACACCTGCACAACCAATTGATTTTGCAAATTCAACATCTTGTTTTGTTGCAATGTCGCCAGACCAAAAAACAGGAATATCTACAGCGCTAACAAGTTTTTTGTAGGCAGATTTGTCAACAACACCGGCATATCCTTGCTCTCGTGTGCGTGCATGCAAAGTTAAAAATGAGGCTCCACAATTTTCACACATCTTTGCAAACTCAATATAGTTTTGATTGTCGTCAAAACCTAAACGAAATTTAACAGAAACTGGTTTGCTTGTGCTTTTAATTAGTGCAGAAATTACTTCGCGGGTTGACTCGATATCTTTCATCATTGCAGAACCATCTTTGTTTTTAACAATTTTTGGAGCGGGGCAGCCACAGTTTAAATCGATAAAATCAAATTTGTCAAAACGCTTGTCGGCAATTAAATGAGCAATGCTTGCGTCATGAAAAAAAACTTGGCAACCACGAATTGCTTTTGCTTCTTCTCTTAACATTTTTTCTGTTTGCTTGCTGCTGTGTTCAAATGCTTTTAAGCTGATCATTTCAGTAACAACCATATCAGCGCCAAAATCTGCACAGATTTTTCTAAAAGCAAAATCAGTAACACCAGCCATCGGGGCAAGAGCGATAATAAATTTATCAAATTTAAGTTTCATATTTTTATTATATAAAATTAAGCAAAATTTTCAAAATAATTTTATATGTAACAAATTTGTTTTTGTTACTTTATTAAAATAAAAATATTAAAATTATTTAAACAATAAAAAATTGCAAAAATAAATAATAATAAAATTAATTAAAAATATTAAAAACAATTAAAAAATTAATTAAAATAATAAAAATTAATCATTTTTTAATAAATATTTTAATTTTTTTAGCAAAAAATATTTTTATGAAAAAAAATAATTTTTTTGCTTGTGCATTAATATTGTCAATTGGTGGTGTTCTTGCCAAAATTTTTAGTGCAATTTATAGGATAGTTTTAACGCGTATTTTGGGTGGAGAAGGCATTGGATTATATCAATTGGTTTTTCCACTTTATTCACTTTGTGTGGTGTTGGCAACAGCAGGGCTTCCAATGGCAATTTCAAAAGTTATATCACGCAACAAAAATTGCCAAGCACAGATTGTTAAAAGATGCATCGCGGCAACAAGCTTAATTTCGCTTGTGATTGCATTTGTTTTGATAGTATGTTGCAAACCTTTGGCAACACTTCAAGGCGCAAAAGAAATTTGGATTTGTTATTTAATATTAGCTCCAACAATAATAATCATTTCTGCAAGCAGTGTGCTCCGTGGATACTTTCAAGGTATTGGCTATTTTTCGCCCAGCACAATTTCCACATCAATAGAACAGTTTGTTAAGTTGGTGGTGGGTTTAATTTTGTGTTCTGTGCTGATTAAGATAAGCGTTTTTGTTGCGATAATTGGTGCGATGATTGCCATTGTTGCAAGTGAGTTAATTTCACTTTTGGTGTTGTTGATATGCTTTAAACGCAATCCACCTACAAGCGCAAATTCATGTGAAGCAGTTAGTTTAAAGCAAATTGCAAAAGATGTTTTGCCAATAACATTAACCAATGTTATCTTGCCGATTAGCAGTTTTGTTGATAGCTTGTTGGTTGTTAATTTGTTGGCAATAAATTTCAGCAAAAACATGTCTATTTTTATGTATGGTGTTGAGTCTGGAGCGGTGGCGTCATTAGTTGGATTACCAACAATATTTTCGTTTGCGATTGCAAGTGTGTTGTTGCCAAGTTTGGCTGGGAATGAGCATATTTTTAACAAAACCTATAAATTGGCGTTGGGTTTGAAAATTGTGCTAATAATAACAATTCCGTGTGTGATTTGTTTTTTGTTGTTTCCAAACCGATTGATTGAAATATTGTATTCCAACAATTTGTCTGGCTTTGGAGTGGAAGGTTTAAACATTGCATTTAGATTGCTGGCAATATCTGGCTTGGGAGTTGTGTTTTTGGCAATCAATCAATTATACTCAAGTTGTTTGCAAGCGATAGACAAGAGATTTGCAACAATAAGAAATTTAAGCATTGCTGTTGGTGTTAAATTTGTGATTGAGTTGATATTTTTGCCAAGCGTGGCAGTTAATATTTACGCTTTGGCTGTTGGCAATGTTGCATGTTATTTAACCGCGATGATATTAAATCATTTGGAAATAAAGTATAGTTTCCCGTTAAAATTTGATTACTTGTTTATGTGCAAACTTTTGCTTTGTAATGCTGTGATGTTAACAACTTTAATTTTTGCTATGAATCTAACTAATTCAACAATTTGTGCAACAATGGGGTTTTTGTTGGGGGCAGTTATGTATTTATTTTCCTTGTTTGCGTTCAAAATTTTTGGTTCAAAAGATATTGCAATGATAAAATACAAAACCATTGTTCATTAATTTAATTAAAATATTTTGTTTTGTTGATTAAATTTGCTTTTATTGGTTAAAACCTAAATAGTAACAAGGAGTTAGTATGAATAAAAATGAATTTGTATCACAATTAAACACCAAAACAGGATTAACAAAAAAGGATTGTAAGTTATGTTTGGAATCAATCATTGATGTAATTAAGGACGCGTTAAGGTCTGGCGAGAGTGTAACACTTTCAAATTTTGGCAAGTTTAAAGTTAATGAAATCAAAGCAAAACCAATGTATAGTTTTCAAACAGGACAAACATACATGGCAAAGCAAAGACGAACACCGGTTTTTAGGGCAAGCGACAATTTAAAACGCAGCGTTAAATAATGAGTTTTAATTTAAACTGTGACAAAAATGAAATATATTTTTATAAATTTGTTTCATTTTGTTTAAAATAATCAAAAAAAGCAAGAATTATCTTGCTTTTTTGCGTTTTTCTTTAAAAAAACTTAAAATTAAATTTTTATTTTCTTGTTCAAACTCATTATCTTTAAAAATATTTACAGAATGATTTAAACTTGATACTAGGTTAAATTTTGTAAATCCGCCGCTTTGTGTGTCATCAACAGCATAGTGCAAATTTTTTATTCTAGCATTCAAAATTGCGCCGGCACACATTGGGCAAGGCTCTAGAGTAACATACAAATCACAATCATCAAGACGCCAAGATTTTAATTTTTTGCATGCTTTTTCAATTGCCAAAACTTCGGCATGGTGTGTTGCAATTTGGTGGTGCTCACGCAAATTGTAGGCTTTTGCGATTATTTTATTTCCTTTTACAACAACTGCGCCAATAGGCACTTCGCCTTTCTGCTTTGCTGTGTATGCGAGCATTGTTGCCAATTTCATAGGTTGAACTTCTTTCATATTTCATATTTTGCACAATTGTTGGCTTAAAGTCAATAGAATTTGAAAATTCGTTGGCAAGTTGAAGCGCCAAAGTTGGCACATCTTTGTTTTGATTGTATATTTCTGGCAGATTTTCTTCGCCTATTGGGTGTGGTAAATTGTCCGCCCCCACTTCAATGGTGTAGGCTGGAATGGTAAATTTTTGGATGCACCAATCTTTGTACCCGCCAGTTGAATTTTCAGTTAAAATCAATGGATATCCAGTGGCTTTGCTCAATCTTGAACCGATATTAAAATCACGCTCATGGTCTTGCTTGGTTTGACCATCAAAACCATAATAAATTATATCGCCTTTGCTGTGATAAGATATTGTAAGTTTTGGCTTAACTTTGAGCGTAAAGTTGATTAAAGCTTGCACTTCGCGCTCACTTTCTGGATAAAAGCCAATAAAATTTTCTGTGTTGGGGCAGGTTGCATTCAAAGCGCCTTTTCCCCAGTTGGCGTTGAAATTTGTGTTTAAATCAACAAGATTTGCATTTGCTTTGTATTGACTGAAATTTTTGCTGCCTTTGTTTGCATAAGTTAAATATTGTTTTGTTATATCGCATGGCAAAACTTCAATCCCGTCAAGCACAATCTGCGCACCATCAGGGTTAACCAAAAACACAAAATAAATCCCACCATTTTTAACCATATCGTTGTTGTGAAGTTCTCTCACAAGTTCAACCAATAATAGGGTTGTTATATATTCTCTGGCGTGAATGCCTGCTTGAATTAAAATTTGTGTGCCGGTTGTTTCTCCCAAATGGGTTGCCAAAATATCTTTTCCCAGCACGGATTTGCCGATGCTAAAAATTTCCACCCCTTCTTCTTTAAGTTGTTCAATTTTTGAAATCAAATCATTATATGTCATAATTTTACCTTACTTTAATGTTTATGAAAGTACCCCAAAAATTGTTAAACCAAAGCCGAAATCAAGGCAAACAAAAAACCACCAATCGTTGTTTGGTGGCTTACAAAATTTGTTGCAATTATTTGTGATAGGCAATATTGTTGTTGATTGTAAATGCGCGATAAAGTTGTTCCAAAAATATCACTCGCATAAGTTGATGTGGAAAAGTCATTTTGGAAAAAGAAAGTTTTTCATTGCAGTGTTGTTTAATCCTTTCTGCTATGCCGTTGCTAGCGCCAATCACAAATGAAATTTCGCTTGTTTTTAATGCTAAATTTTTAATCTTTTCCGCAAACTGTTCGCTGGATAATTGTGGAGAGTTAATATCCAAACAAATTGCATATCCTTTTAAATGTTTTTCTATGTTAAAAGCGTCCTTTTCAAGAGCTGCCTCAATGTCTTTTGAGCTGACGGATTTTGGATTGTTTTCTTTCAATTCAACAATTTTCAAGTCCGCAAATCTTGAAATGCGCTTTGAATATTCTTGTATTGCTTGGCGCAAATATTCTTCCTTGATATCGCCAATTGTTATAAGGTTGATTTTTATCATTAGATTAACCCCCAAATAAATGAACAAACTGTAACAAGCCCACCCAAAACAAAACTGCAAATTAAAAATACAATATTCCAAAATGATTGTTTTGTTTTTGCAGAACTGTTTAAAATGTAACTATGTTTTAAAACAGTGTTTATTTGACCAATTTTTTCTTGGGCTTGCTCAATGGTTAGGTTGTTGGATTTTAAATATTTTATTATTTTCACAATTTCCATTTTGCCACGCTCTTTTGCAATCTCTTTTACTAAATATTTGTATGCCCAAATCAAAAGCACAACAGCCAAACTTACAAAACCAACAAACAGCAAAAGATTGCTTGCAAGCGTTCTTTCAAGTTCACTAACAAAAGTTGCCAAAGGCCAATTTAGTGCAACACCATAATAAAAGTAGGTTGAAAGGGCGTTGTTCATAAAATGGATAATCATGCTTGGAAATATGCTGTCACTAGCCAATGCAACATAGCCCATCAGTGCGCCCAAAATGCTCGCGTAAAAGAATTGATTGATATTTAAATGCATTAATCCAAATAGCAGAGAAGAAATAATCAGCGCATATCTTGGATTGGTTTGTTTTTTGTTTGCGTGCAGCATTATGCCTCTGTGCAAAAATTCCTCACAAACACCGGGCAAAAGGCAGGACAACACCAGTTCCTTTAAAAGTTCCAAATAATTTATTGTTTGCGTTGTGTAGCCCAGTTTAACAGTTTCGTAGCCCAAAAAACTAATTATGCTTGAAAAAGTTGTTGCAACAAATGAGTTGATGGCGTACAAAACAACACCAAGCAAAATTGAAATTAAAATCATTTTTCCGTTTATGGCTTTAAAACCGGTGTCAGCAAAAGTTTGTTTTAAATTTTTGCTTACAAGCAAAGTGTAAAGAAGCAACGGCACACCAAAAATGATGACACATTGAATAAGAAATGTTGAAATAAAATCACTTTCAATAATGCCAAAACTGCCCAAAACAAAAACAACAGCAACTGAAATGATGCTTAAAAAGTATATTAAGTTAATAAAAGTTATGTTTTTGTTTTTCATATTAATTATTTTTTCCAGTTTAAAGTTTAATAAAATTAATCAACACCCAAAACACAATCATTATGCCAAGGGATGCAAGCAATGCAACAAGTTCAGTTTTGGTTAATTTAAATTTAGTTGATTTTTTTATTGCCAAAAACAACATCACACCAACAAATGCAACAAACATAATAGCAGCACCAACAAAATATGTCCAATGATTAAAATAAAAGCCAATGTTGGCAAGGGCAAGCGAGTTGTTGACTATGTGAACAATAATACAATATATTATGTTGTTTTCATATGCCATTATAACCCCAAGCAACAATCCCATCAAAAGAGGATAAATAAATTGTTCTTTTGACATGTGAAAAATGCTAAACATCAATGCACTGATTAAAATTGCAAAAGTTTTGCTTTTTGTTTCCAAACCTTTAAAAATGATGCCGCGGAACAAAAGTTCTTCACAAATTGCAGGGATTAAAACTCTTGAAAAGATTGAATAAATGTAACCAACCTTTGAAATTTCCAATTTTGTAACTGGCACTTTAAAAAGTTTGTTAAAACTCAAAACAATAGGGTACAACGCAAAATAGCAAGCAACCGCCAAGGCAATGTAAATTAAAATTTTAAAGTTGAGTATTTTTTTTGGTTTTTCAATTGTTTTTGTTTTGTAAGCAAACAAAACAACAAACACAAACACAAAATTCATAACAACAACTGAAATAAGCAAGCCCAAATCTTTGCTTACAAAAGTGTTAAAATCTGTGGCAGAGTAACCATTGATTTTGCAAACAAACATTCCAATGATTGCAAAAATGGCAAGTGCAATTTGAGCCATAATATAACTTGCAACAAAACTTATTGAACTGTCAACAACGCCGATAGGTTTCTTTTCCATAAAATTTAATTAAATTTTTTAGTTAATAAAAATTGATTAAAATTATTAACTGAATTAATTTATTATACAAAATAAAAATTATAATTGCAATAAAATTAATCAAAAGAAGCATTAAATGAGTTTGAATGCAGCAATTTATTTTGACTTGAATCGCAGGTCAAAATAAAAACAATCGGCATATATATCATTATGGAATATTTGATTTACGATAAAAGTGTAAACAAAACAGAACTGACAAAAATGAACATTGTAATCACAGATGATTGTTGTGTGAAACCTGGCGTTAAAATTTGGAGCAATGTTTGTATTAAAAATGGTTCAAAAATTGATGAGAATTGTGAAATTACTTCAAATTCTGTTTTGCAAAATGTTGTTATAGGCAAAGGGGTTGTGGTTAAATCCTCTTATTTGGAGGATAGTGAAATTTGTGCTTGTTGTACTGTTGGCCCTTTTGCACATATTAGGGATAATTCAATTGTTGGTGCAAATTGTAGGATTGGCAATTTTGTTGAAATCAAAAATGGCAAAGTTGGAGGAGAATGTAAAATTGCACATTTGGCATATGTTGGAGATGCTGTGATTGGCAAAAATTGCAATATAGGGTGCGGTGTGATTTTTTGCAATTACAATGGCAAAATAAAACAGCAAACCATTTTGGGGGATAATGTGTTTGTTGGCTCAAACACAAATTTAATTGCTCCAGTTAAAATTGGCAACAATGTCTATATTGCTGGCGGTAGCACAATCACACAAGATATAAATGATAATGAGTTTGCAATTGCGCGTTCACACCAAACCAACAAAACAGATTTTAATAATCCATACGTGGATAAAAATTGAGTGTCGTTTAAAATAAAAGCCATACAAAACTATTTTTTTGTTGGCATAAAAAAATAAAAAAATCCTTTTTAATTAAAGGATTTTTGTTTTAAAATTGATAGAAAATTAAAATTTTTGCTAATTTTTTGCGTTTTTAACAAATTTTTTATAATTTTTGTAAATTATGTCTGCAATTTGTTCTGGTGTTAAATTTGTGCTGTCGATAACCAAATCATAGTTTTCAAGATGTGTGTTGTCTATATTATATATTTCCAAGTATCTGTCATTTTCAGTTTTCCAACGATTTGTTAAAAGTTGTTTTGCGTGGTCGATATTTTTTGTTGATTCGTTTTCGCGATGAGCATTCAACAATCTTTCACCAGCGGTTGTGATGTCCACATCAATAAAAACTTTAAATGATTTTTTTGCAAAGTGCCAAGCAAGGCGACTGTCAATCAACAAATTGTCATTAACACGCTTGGTGCCTATATCTGCAATTTGGTTGTCGATAAATTTGTCAACATCTTTCACATTTGGGTCAAGTTGCTGAAATTCCAAAACATTTGCGTATCCCTTTTTTGATGCAATGTTGCGCATGATGTCGCCAGCGCAAACATAATCAAAATTATATTTGCTGCAAAACAATTTGCTGGCAGTGCCTTTGCCGCTGCAAGGTTTGCCTGTAACAGTAATAATCATAAATTTTCACCTGATTCAATCAATTCGTTTCCGTCAGAAGTTTGATTGCCTTTATGCTCTTTGTAGTAATTAACCATGTCTGTCAATCGTTGAACTTCCACTTGTTTGGCGTTTAGCTCTTTTTGTTTTTTGTTAATCTCGGTCAGCTGCCAAACGGAAACAATCAAAAGAATGGCAATCAAAGCAATTGCCAATGTGATGAATAGTTTAACTTTTGAGTTGGCTTTCATTTTTAGATTGTTTTTCCTTTTTAAGTTTGATTGTATTATACCACTTAAAACTTAAAAACACAACTAAATTTTTGGTTAACTTGTTGAACATTAGATAGCCAAAAACCAAAGCCAAAATTAGACTTATTGATAATTTCCCGTAATTAAAAAAATTAATAAAAAATATAAAAATTATTGAAAAAATGCTAAAAAATATAGTTTTAAATATGGTTTTTTTAAAATTTTTTGAAAAATTTACGCAAAAAATCACAAAAAACATATTAAAAATAAAACTGCACAAAAAACCTAAAAACAAAAATATTAAAAAACAATTTAATTGGTTTAAACTTGAAAAAATCATTTAAATATCTTCCTAAAAAATGGTTGTTTTGATTTTTCTTCAACATATTTTAAACAATCAATATTTCCAGAGATATCAATTTTGTTTGTTGTATTATCAAGTTTAATCAACTCCAAATTGCTGCCAACAACCATAAGTCCGCCAAAAACAGTGTTGAGTTGAATTAAGTCTGGTTTTAGGCTCACAATCTTTTCAATTCCAGTAATCGTAAGTGATTTTTTGTTAATCAAGGTTAACGTTTGCTCTTTTGCAATTTGCTGTTTGATTTGTTCCATAATCATCCCTTTTTATATCATATTTTTTTTGTTTGTTGATTATGTTAATATTTTTGTTTTGAATTTTTTTATTAAATTAATAAAATTATTTTTAATTAAATTAAATAATATTTAATTGGAATTTGTTTGACAAATATTAACAATTAAATTTATAATTAAATTAATTAATTATTAACTTTTGAATTTAAATAAATTCATTGCATTTAGGTTAAATTAATTGTAGGGGAATAAATGAAAAAAACTGCAAAAATATTTTGTTTAATTTTGTCGCTTTTAGTGTGCGCGTTTTTTTCCGCGTGCAAAGTTAACTTTAACAAACTCAAAATGTCTTTTTGTTCAGCCAGTGGAGAAAGTTTAAATCAAGTTCGTCTTGTTATTGATGAAAACAATGATGATGAACTTGACAAAATGAAAATAGCTGTTCAGTTTGACGGAATCAAGGAAAAGGATATTGGCGATGTTTTAATTTCTGCTTTGCCAAATGACTTGGTTGAAATAGGCAGCGTTTCATATGAAGGTAACAAATGCTTTTTTGATGTGACGGCAACAACTCAAGGTTCTGGCAAAATTGTTGCACAACATTTAACATCAGGCAAAACAGAATCAATTGATTTGGTTGTGGACAAAAAAACAACAACATTAACAAACATTGTTGATGAATATGCAATTTATATTCCTGAAACAGACAAACAAAAATTTAACTTTAATGTAACAGATTTAATTAGCCAAGATGGCACTGATAAAATTGGTTTTAAACTTGTGGAAGGCAGCAGCTTGCCAACAGGAGTAACTCTTGTTGGAAAGACATATAACTCAACCGACCTTGCTGTTGGCGTGGAAGTTGGTGCCAAAGTTGAACACGGCAAAAGTGTTGAAGTTTACCCAGTTTCCTATATGGATGGGTACAAAGCATTAACTGAATACAAATCCAAAAAAATCAAATTGGTTTTTGTTAAGCCATTAACTGACGCAACATTTGTTTTGGACACAGACGACATACACAAACAAGACGGATATTTGAATTTAAATTCAGTTTTCCATTTGATAGCAAAAGACACCGACCTTGCTTTGGGTGGCAATTATCAATTTAACAACATTAAATTTGATTTAAAGTGCACAGAAAACGCAACGATTGGCGAAAATTTAATCAGTTTGGCTGACGAAACAACATTTAATTATTTGCAAAGTTATTACAATGTTGAATTGGGTGTTTCTAACGAATTTTCAAACATAATTGATGTGTTTGAAGTTAACAAAGGGCAAATCATAATAGAAGCAAAGGACTATTCAAATCAGGTTGCAAACATCACAATCAGTTTAACACCAAAAATTGCAGGCAATCTTGTTAAAGTTACAAAAACAGTAAAAATCAAGTGTGATGTTAAGCCAACTGAATACGAAATCAGTGTTCAAGGCAAAATTCAACAAAACAATGGCACAAAAAATGTTTATGATATAGATTTGTATGACTTTTACAATTCAGCCGAAAGCGCATATGGTGCAAGTTTTACATTTAAACCTATTTCGGAATATTCATACATAGATTTAAAAAACCTTAAAATTGTTGTTAGTCCTGCCATTTTGGACGTTGTGAGAACAACTGGCACTCAACAACTTGGCACAAACATATTGAATGCAACAGACGAGGGCAAAACTGGCATAAACATTGCAACAAACAAATATTTGCTTCAATTTTATTTAAATGGCAGACCAATTGAATTTGAATTGGACAACCAAAACAATGCTGTTTCAGAAGGCATAATTTACAAGGAAGATTTGGCAAGGATTCAAATTAAATATACAGAAATAAGTGAAAATGCCGACACTGAAATTTTAAATTGCTTTGTTGAAAACTATTATAGCGGTGAGTTTGAATATCTAAAATCAATTAAATCAACTCGTGCAACATTGCAGTTTAACCACAAAGATGGGATTAATGAAATTGTTGTTAATGCAGGTGTTTTAACCAAAGGTGCGGAAAAAGGGCAAGACAGGGTTGACACAATCAAAGACGACAATGAAAAAGAAATTAATGTTAAAAATCTTTATTTAAATCGTGCAGACAAAAACACAAACAATGTTATCTATATTGATGAAATTTTGGGTGACAAAAACAAAATCGTTTCTTCTGCAAACATTGATGTTAAAGTGATTGGTGGCGGAAATTATCCAGTTAAATTGCTTCAAAATAAGGACACTTCAATCATTCCAAGCCGAGAAATTGTTTACAGTTACTCATCAGATGAAGGTATTCCAGAAAGAGCAATCATGCTCAAACTGAATTTTGATGAAGAAGGCAATCCAACAACCGATGTTGGACAATATAAAATTGTGTTTACTTATGCCGGCGAAACAATTTACACAATCAATTGCTTGGTTTATGAAAAACTTAACCTTGAACAAATTCAATATGTTGTTGACGGAGATAATTCAATCATTGTTAACAAAACTTTTGTTGATGGTGCGGAAAAGTTTGAATATCCAACTTACAGTGCCGATTATATTGTAAAAGCAAGTGCAACAAACACAACCAATATCACAATAACTTTGCCAAAACAATTCACTTTGGATTATATTGCTGGCTATGAATTTGGCGCAAGTTATGTTGACTCTGCTGGCAATGTTATTGGCAATGTTAATGACTTAATCACAAAAATAGAGGCAGACAATCAATTAAAACTCACTTTTGTTAAAGGCTCAATCAACAATGGAGCATTGGGTTATGTTCAAATTGCGATGAGAGTTAAAACACAATCGTTTAACAACATTTTAACCAAAGGTGATATTTACACAACTGATGATGTTAAAATAAAATTCTTTGTTTATGAAGAAATCACAAAAGACAAAGTGTCACTCAACAAAACAAACATTAGAGGTTATTGGTCACAATTGTTGAGCCCATACTTCAAAGATGACAACGACAATCGCTCCACTGCAAACTTGCAAGTTAATTTAACAGACGCCAATTTGTGGAATTATGTTCAACCACAAATTCAAGATGAAAATCAATATAAAATTGGCATGGATTTGATTGCTTTGGATTCAAACGCAGCCTACAATAGTGCAGAAATATATTACACCGCTGATGGTGTGGAGTTGCCAGCAGAAGACCACAATTTGGAATACTTTAACGAATATAAAAACGAGTTGTTTGTTAAAAACACCAATGTTGTTTGGTTTGTGGAAGAAAGCCAGTTAATTTCAACCACAAAACAAACACAATCAGGCATTGGGTTGGAATTTTCTTATGGCACGCTTGGCAGCACAAAATTTTATGTTTATGCAATGATTAAACAATTCAATTTGCCAGATATTGTTTTGAAATGTAAAGTTGAAATTGATGAACCAATTGTAACTGACAACATTTACATCACAAGCGAAACAAAACAAATCACAGGCAATCAAGGCAAACGCGTGATAAGTTTAAAGGCAGGGCAAGAATATGTTTTGCAATTGGATTACTATTCCAAAAAGTTTGAAGAATTGCCAGCAAATGAACGCAAAATAACAAACACAGGTTTTGTTATGGTGGTTGTTGACAAAGCAGGCAATGTTCATGATAGCGTTGTTTATGTTGAAAACGACAAATTGATTGTTAGGCAAGATTTCAGTTTAACAACCGATTTAAGCTTGATTATATTTGCAAAGGACGCATTGAAAGCAAAACTTGAAGATGCCACATATGATTTAAACAATTTGTCTGATTTGTTGATGCGTAACCACAACACAGCATACACCGTTATTGATTTGGTTGTTGCAAACGGAACAAGACAAAATCCTTATGCGATTTTCACCGAACAAGACTTTTGGCAAATTGGTGAAAATTCACTTTCAAAAACAAAATTTTATAGATTGATGAGCAATATCTATTTAAGCACAACAAAATCAATAGATGATTTTAGTGGCGGAATAGACACGGTCAACAACTCAACATTCTACACAATTTATGGCGTAAAATTGAACAACAATGTGCCAAATTTGTTCACAAATTTAAGTGGAGAACTCAACAATATTTGTTTTGAAGCAAAGCTAAATTACAATGATTACAAAACATCAAACGAAAATTCAACACAATATTTGGGTTTGATTGACCAAACAAATGAAAACGCAAAACTAAACAATGTTTGTGCAACAATTGTTGGGCTTTCAAACAGCACTGGCAATCACATTGCATTAAACGGCAACAAGGATAGACCATTGTATTTTGGTGGGCTTGTTGGCAAAAATAACGGAAAAATTGTTTACAATTTGTCCACAATCACAGGTGTGGATATAACTGCAACAATAAAAGGCAATTATTTGTTTGTTGGTGGTGTTGTTGGTTTAAACACCGGTTCAGTAACTGGCTATGCAGCAACAAAAACTGCTGATGGACAAGCAATCAACACAACTGCACAAAAAGTTGTTTTCACAAGTTATGTGGCAAATCAAGGTGCGGTTGCAAATTTAAACATCAGTGCATCTGGTTTTGATTATGGTGCTATTGGTGGTGTTGTAGGTTTAAATCAGGGCGGTTTAAGCAATGTTTATGTTGCAGGCAAAATTTTGTCATATGAAGGAACACTCAACAATGTTGGTGGTGTAATTGGCAAAAACCAACAAGCAGAAAGCATTGTTAAAGTTGAAACTTTGGGTCCTGATGTTACAAAATTGACTTTTGCAAATGAGTTGGAAGGCAATTCTAAACTTGTTTTGCAAGGCTTGAAATCATCAGTTCAAATTCAAGCAAACAACAATGTTGGTGGCATCACAGGCGTGGACGAAAATGGCATATACTTGCAAAGCAAATATCAAATTTTGTCAAGTTCAACTTTTGGCATAAAGGCAAACAATAATGTGGGTGGCATTGTTGGCAACGCAACCAACACTCAACTAACCTATTGTTCTGTTTACAGTTATCGTTGGGATTACAAAGATTTATCATCAATAGGCGTAAATCCAACAGATGATGCAGATATCACAGCAAACACTGCCAGTGCAGGCTTGATTGGGTATGCAATGTCCAGCGCTGACAACATTGAACAAGGTGATTTGGTTATAACTGCAATCAAAAATTCATCTGTTAATGGTTATATTAGTGGCAAACAAATCAATGCGCTTGTTGGCAAACGCAGCGAAAAGCCAAATGCGGTTTTAGATTGCTATTTTGCAGGCAATGTAAAATCAAACAGTCAAGTAGGCTTTAAAGGTGACGCAAATGGCAATGCAGAAAATGAAAACGTCAACTATGCTTACATCAATACAATCAACACCCAAATTGGCACAATTGTTAATGCAGAAGGCAATATTGCAAGGGAAGGCTGGAACAAACAAGCAGAATTGAATGGTGAATTGCCATACATTTTGCAACAGGGTGAGGAACTTAAACCAATTTTTGATGTTGCTCCAACAAGCATAACTTTAACAATAAAGGAAGAAGCAAAAGCAACTTATGGTGTTAAAGACAATAATGCAGAGTATGTTAAAAATTTGATTAATATTGATTTGTATGATTATATTTTAAATCAAAATAGCGATACATACCTTAAAGATTATCAAATTCAAACAGAGCGCAACACACATTCAATTTCAAATATTTACGAAATCAAAGCTGAACCAGCAAATTTGTTGGACGAAGTTAGGTTGTCGTTAAGCTCAAGCAATGTTCAAACATTAATGATTTCAAACGGAAATCTTGTTGCACGTTCAAGCGGTGCGGCTACAATTAAATTTACTTCAGTTTTAAACAAGGCTGTTATGGCATTAACTTATGTTAGTGTTGGCAAACCTATTGGGGAAACTGTTAAACTTGAATTATCTCGCGATGGCAAATCACTTGAATTTGTTGGCAGTGAAACAAAGCCAACAGAAACTCAAACAATTGCTCTCACAAAAGGCGAGGCAGTGTTGCTTAAATATTCTGCAATTGGATATGACGGCAACAACGATTTTGATTATGTAACCAACGAGCAAACTTATTTAAGGGTTAAAGTTTCTGCTTGGACAAACCAAAGTGGAACATATGTTGAAGATGCAACAATCAATATCAATGATTATTTGCTTGTGAGTGGTGTTCAACTTGAAAGCAACAGCGTTGATTTAAGTTATAACACACCATTTAGCATTAAAGCAATTCAAAAAATTGAAGATGTTAAGTTTAAGTTTGCAGTAACACCTTACATCAAAATTGATAGATACGAAAAAACATCATCTCAAACAATATATTTTGATGTTGAAACAGCAAGCGGAATTTCCGCAATTGCTTTGGATAGTGAAAGTATTGTGCTTTATCCAAACGACACAACAACAATCACAGCAATTTTAACAACGGACAAGCAGTTTGAAAGTGAAACTGACATTTTCAATTTGATTAACAGAATAACTTTGAATAGCACAGAAATTACAGACAAAAATCAACTTAAAAAATATTTGTCAGTTAAACAAATTGGCGAGTTGAAAAACGGCATTCAAATTGTTAAATTTACATTTGTTGTGCCAGAAGATGTTGTGCTAAACACAAATACAAGCAACACAATGTACATCAACTTTAGGGCAGCAGAAAATTACAACCTTGGCACAGGGGCGGAAAGCAGCCTTAAACTTACCTTGCTTAAACAACGCATTGATGAAATTGTTGTGCGCAATTATGTTTATGAACGCAAAGCAAATGGAGAATTTGATTTTACAAAATACTATCAAAACAACACCCTTCGCCCAGTAAGTGAAGGTTTGATTACAATCGACATTGCTCCAATCAATGGCAATTACGATTATCTTGAAATCAGTGATATCACAGGCACAGAAGAAATTGTGTTTGTTCAAACCGATGGTGTGCATGGCAGACGAACTTTGGACGATGTGGTTGCGTCAGCAGACGGCAAAGGTATCAGGTTAAAATCTCAAACAGGTGGCGGCAAAATTTACTTGGCTTCTATGATTGATGCAAACTACACAAATCGCAAGCATACAGTTCAAGTGCGTGCTTATGTTGATGGGCAGATGATAAAATCAACAACAATGCAAGTTGATGTAAAAATGTTGCCAGAAGTTAACATTTATTTGGTTAACAAAGACGGCACAATCAACCGTAACACAGCAACACAATATGTTGCTCAAAACACAAAAGTACGCTTTAAAGTGGAAACAAAAAACAGCGATGATATTGAACCTATTATTAATGTTAAAGTTGGTGGTTCAACCTTGGAATATGTGACTGAAGGCAATGGTTTTTATTCTGTCAACTTGCCATCTTATGATGATGACAACCAAAAATACCTTGAAATTTCTGCCACAACACAATTAACTTTGAATAATGGCAATGTGGAAACATCTTCTTCCAGCCAAAATTATCAAATTGCAAATTTTGTAATTAACAATGTTAGCGTAACACACAGCACAACAAACAACACTCAAGGCAAAAACGAAACAAAAATTTATGGCAATTTGGGTGCAAATGTTCCAATTGAATTTCACTTTAAAAATGCAGATTTAACTTACTTTGACAATTTGTTTGAATACACAAAAGCAACATATCAAGATATTGTTGACATAAACAATTGGGTTGACGCTTCAAAACAAGCAATTGGCAACATTTTAACAGAAATCAATGGTGCAAATGCATTAAATTATTTAAGTTTTGATATCTCCAACTTAAAAGAAGATGAAGATAAATACAACCTTGTTAACGACGATAATGTTAAACAAGTTGTGCGCAAACAAGACGGCAAAATTGTTGCAAGTGTGATGATTGACGGTTCAATAAAAGTTTGTTTGGTTGAAGATTTGAATATTGATTTGGCATTAACTTTGCCATTGAGAATTGAAAATAACAATTTTGTTATTGAAAATTCAAATCCAACATTAACATTGAAGTATATTTACAAACTTGATTTTATTGAAGAAAGTTCTTTCCTTGAACCAATGGCGGTGCGCAGTGAAGAAGATTTTGTAAATATGTCCAGTGGTGGCGACTACATTTTGGCAAAAGATTTAACTTTTGACTCATACACTCCAATAGATGTTAATTTAAACAGTTTTGATGGCAATGGCCACACAATCACAATTAACAGTTTTGGTTTGTTTAATCAAGCGGACATCAAAGCAGGTTTGTTCAATCAAATATATGAAGATATGGTTGTTATGAATTTGAATGTGAAGTACAACCTTGGCAGCAGTTATTCAAACATACATTATGATTTGTGCAATGATTCTTCAAATGTATCATACACAAGTGCAAGTTTTGGTGGCATAACTGCAACAAACAATGGTGTAATCACAAACTGCAAAGTTTTGGGCTATGTTAAATTGTCTGCTTCAAGCGTTGAACAAGCAGTTGCGGACAATTCAATCGACTTTAACATCGGCGGTTTGGTTTGTGAAAACCTTGAAACTGGCAAAATAACCAATTCAGCAAGTGAATTGCAAATCACAGCAAAAGCAAACATTGCTGGCGTGGTATATTCAAACAGTGGCAAAATTGCTTCAACATACTTTGATGCAAACACTGGCAAAGGCAAAATTTATGCTTACAACAATGATGTTACTGTGCCTTACACAATTCAAGTTGCAGGCTTTGCGTTAAACAATGAAACAAGTGGCGAAATTTCAATGTGCTATGTTGAATCTCAAAAAACTTCAAACATTGGCAATATCTCTGCAAAAGACTATTCATCAGGCTTTGTTTACACAAACTCTGGCAGCGTTTACGATTGTTATGCTGACATTGAATTGATTGGCGGAAGCAGCAACAACCATATAGCGGGCTTTGTGTTTGAAAACTCTGGTAGTGTTAAAAATAGTTATTCCTATATTAACAATGGCAGAAAAACAAACTTAATCAGCATGTTTGCACCAGAAAAAACAACCGGCATTGAAAACTGCTACGAAATCAAACAAGACGTGGCAGGTTACAAAAACAATGTTGCAGGTTTAACAACAATTTCAGTTTTAAACCGCACTTACAAGGAAAGTTATCCAACATTTATGTTTGGCAACAACACCAGCGCAGTGTGGACAAAAACATCAGTTGGGCTTCCAAAACTTGTTGCAACACAAGAAAAGGTTGAGTTTACAGGTTCTGCTTTGCCAGCAGGGGATGAAAACAAGCAATATCCACAAACTTATTACGGACTTAAAAACTTGCAACTTAAAATTGTTGAAGTTAAAAATGATTTGGGGGTTGTTGTAAGCCGTGAATATAAATATAATGTTGTTGCAAACAATTTTGGCGACAAACAAAACCCAATTTTGATTTACAATCTTGCAACTTGGGATTATTATTTGGGGCAATCAGACCCAGCAAATTCATATTACGGCAACACAAAGTATTACTTCCGCATGATTAATGATATTGATTTTGCTTCTGTTTACGAAAATCCATCAACCAGCAGTTGTGTATTTAATGGCAACTTGCAGGGTAACAATATGGATATCAAAAACTTTAAAGTTTACTCATCTCAAAATCTTTCAAATATTGGTTTGTTTGGTTCACTCAATTCAGTTAACAATTTGTCGGTTGAAAGCAGTGTTAGAAACATTCACTTGCTTCCAACAAGCGTAAACGCAACTCGCACACAAGCAGTTGGTTCACTTGCAGGCATTAGTGAAAACTACAATCTTTACAATATTCAAGTAGAAGCACAAGATTTAACCATTGTTGGTGGCAATGCAGTTGGCGGAGCAGTGGGCTTTGTGCGTGGCAGATATGACATTGACGGCATCAGTTCAAATGTTGGTGCATATTCAAGCCGTTCTCAACAAGACAATAGTTATAGTGTGTTTATGGCAAATTATCAAAACAATGGTTTTGTTTCAAGCAATTTAAGTTCAGTTTATTATGCAGGCGGAGTGTTTGGCATTGTTGATGGCATAACAAATCAAAGCAAAACAAATATTGATGTTGATTTGGACAAAGACTTGCAATTTGTAAGGCATTTGTCAGTTGACGGAAACTTGATTATGGCAGGCGAAACTGTTGGTGCAACTGTTGGTCTTGTTGGCAAAAACACCAAACTTGTTGATGTAAGTGCGCTCATCACTGGCGGCAACTTTGCAGGGTATCAATATTCTGCAGGTTTGGTTGGTGAAAACCGCGGTATAATCAGCAATGCAAAGGTTAAATTAAATTCAAGCACTTTGTTCAACAATTCAACAAATGTGTCAGCTGGTTTGGTTGGCTTTAACTTTAATGGTTTGATTGAAAATGCCTCGATTTACATGGAAATTGCCAAAACAAATCAATCAATTGTTGCCGGTGCTGTTGGCAGAAATTTAAATGGTTACATTTCAAATATCACAGTTGATGGCAAACTTTCTGGTTACTTTGTTGGCGGAATTGTTGGTGCAGATTACAACACAACAACATTTGCAAATAGGTCATATTATGGTGGCAGTGGTGCAATAAGGCTAACTGAAGACGATTTAATCAAAATGGCAAGTTCAACCTTTGATGTTAAATTTAAAAACTTCAGCAATTTAAGTTTAACAAAATCTTTGGTCGACAACTTCATTTTAGATTTAAGTTCTTATTACACAATCAAACAATCAGGCGAAAATGAATCGAGGCTCACTCCTCGCAAAGTGTTTGGCTTGATAGTTGGATTAACTGACAGCAACAAAACCTATGCAACAAATTACGGCTACGACGCGCAAAACAAAAATTTTGTTGTAAATGGCACGTTTAACATCAATGGCATTGGTTGCGTGCAAGATAGTGCGATTATAGAATCTAAAACAGCAACTTTTGGATTGATGAACATTGTTGGCAATTACGATTTGCCTAAAGATTGCAAAACAGATTACGCAATTTTGTATTTGGTTGGCGCACAAGTTTCAAGTTTTGATTTTTGGATGTACAATTTGGGTTATTCAAGCGAAGTGTTTGCAATTTCAAAAAATTCAAAAAATTTAACTTTCACATCTTCAAACGAAAAGCCGGTTTACATTAAAAAAGTTAAAGATATCAATCATGATGGCGCATTAACAAAAATGTCCATTAACGACGAATATGTTTTGTTTGACAGCGAAACAGTTTTAACCGACATCAATCTTGACATTTTAAACAATCAAAATGTTTTGGTGGACAAAGCAGAAGGCAAGGAATATGTTTTCAGTTTTGACGCAACAAACAAGGTTTTAAAACTTGTTGAAAAAGTTGTTGAGCCATAAAATAATTTTGATTTGACAAATAAAATATTTGTGTTACAATTAAAACAATGAAAATTGATTACAACAAATTAATGCATGAAGAAATAAGTAGTTTTGGTTTGATTAAGCCAAAACTACTTTTGCATTGTTGTTGTGCGCCATGCTCATCGGCAGTTATTGAAAAGTTAAAAAATTATTTTGAAATCACTTACTTTTTTTACAATCCAAACATATATCCACAAGATGAATTTGAAAAACGCAAATTAGAGTTTAAAAAACTTGGGGTTGATGTTGTGGATATCGGCTACAATCATCAAGATTTTGTTGATGTTGCAAGCAAGTTTAAGGACGAACCAGAGGGCGGATATAGATGCAAAATTTGCATTGCCGAGCGCTTGGACAAAACTTTTAATTTTGCAGTTGCAAACAATTTTGACATTGTAACCACAACTCTTTCAATCAGTCCACACAAAGATGCGGAATATATAAATCAACTTGGGGAACTTAACGAGCGCAAATATGGTGTAAAATACCTTCACGCAGATTTTAAAAAGGAAAATGGTTACCTTCGTTCAACACAAATTTGCAAACAAAAGGATATTTATCGCCAAGATTATTGTGGGTGCGAGTTTTCTATGCACAAAGAAACTCCAAACAAAAACTAAAAATTAACACACATTTGTGTGTTTTTTTGTTTTAAAGTGGTGGAATGAATTTTTGAGCTTAACAATATAAAAAATTGAGTCATATAAAAATTTATGTTCAACAAATTGATTATAAGCAAACAAAATTTATTAAACAATTTGCTTAAGTTAAAGGCAAAAGCAAAAAACACAAAACTTTGTGCTATGGTCAAAGCAAATGCTTATGGAGTGGGTGCGGAGTTTGTTGTTAAAACTTTAACAAACCATGTTGATTTTTTTGGCGTTTGTTGTGCTTTGGAAGCAGAAGAAATTGCACCATTAACTGACAAACCAATCTTAATAACATCGGCGTTAGATAGAGAACATATCAACACAAGATTTTCTTACACTTGCAATTGCGTGGAAGATGTTTGCTTTTTGGCAAGTTTAAACAAGCCAATCAAAGTCCATTTAAAAATCAATTCTGGCATGAACCGCTTTGGCACAAGCAGTTTGAAGGAATTTGAACTCTGCCTAAACAAGATTAAATCAAGCAGGTTGGTATTGGAAGGGCTTTACACTCATTTTGCAACGAGTGATAAATACGTTAACACTCAACTTAAAAAATTTAACAAATTTGTTGCTTTGGCAAAAAAGCATAATTTAAAACCAATTATTCACACCGACAACAGCAGCGTTTTTAATTTGTTTAATCACAAGTTTGATATGGCAAGGATTGGTTTTGATTTGTATTGCAACAATAAATTAGGTTTTAATCCTGTTGCCACAATTCAAACAACAATTGAACAAATCAACAAGGTTAAGGCGGGGCAGTTGGTTGGATATGACAGGCGTTTTGTTGCCAACAAAAATATTAGAGTGGCAGTTTTGCCAGTTGGCTATGCAGATGGCTTTGACATGCACTACATTGGCTTAAACATTGATGTTGACGGCAAAAAATGCAAAGTGCTTAACATTTGCATGGATTGTTTTATGCTTGATGTTGGCAATACGGCATTAAAAAAGGGCGACAAAATTTATATTTTAAATTCTGCCAACCCATTGTCAATTTATGCCAATCATTCATCAACTAGCGAATATGAAGTAATGTGCAAGTTTGGCTCAATCAGAGCGGAAAGAATACTCCATTAATCCTTTTTTTGAACAGCAAACACAAACAACAATAATCTTAACAAAGATAAAATTGAAGTTACAAGTGCTGCAACATAAGTCCAAGCGGCTGCGTTAAGCACTTTTTTAACGCCTTCTGCTTCTTCTTGATCCATTTCGCCAGTTGAAACCAACATTTTGTATGCTCGTTTGCTTGCGTTTAATTCCACAGGCAGGGTAACCAAACAAAACACAATGTTTAATCCATAAAGGATAATTCCGGCAATAACCAACCATTTTGCACCGCTAACGTAAAAACCAACTTCCATAATCAAACCGATTATTATAAGAGGCCACACAAAAAAGCCAGAAATGTTTAATAGTGGCACAAGGGCACTTCTCAATTTAACAGGAGTGTAGTTACTTTTGTGTTGAAAAACATGCCCAATTTCATGTGCGGTTACGCCAATTGCTGCAACAGTTGAGTTGTTATAAACATCTTCAGAAAGTGAAATTGTGTCTTTGCTTGGGTCGTAATTATCGGTTAAACTGCCTTTGATTTCTCCTATCTTTGTATCTATGCAACCGCCGCCGTCTAACATATAACGAGCAACCACATTTGCCGGTTTGCCGTGTTTAGTTTGAATTTTGTTGTATTCATTAAAAGTTGTTTGAACTTTTATTTGTGCCCACAAGCCCAAAATAATTCCAGGCACAAGCACAATGCCAGTTATGTAATATAGCCAGTACATATTTGCTCCTTTTGTTTTAATATTATACACAAATTATTTTAAATTTACAATTAATTTAAGGCATTTTTATTGCCATAATATTTAAATAAGGTTTTATAGATTTATTTATATATTAATAATATTAATGTAATTTTTAAAAATTCAAAAAAATTTTAGGTTATATAATTTGTTCATTTAAAAAATTAATTTATCAAAAAACTCCTTTAAAATACTTAAAAATAGCATTTTTAATTGATTTTTAATAAAAAATTAATTTGTAAAAAAATTTAAAAAAATTAAAAAAAATATCAAAAAATATTAGTATTTAACATTTGATTGTGTTATAATAACGATAACAAATAAAATTAATTTTTAATTAATTAAAGGGGTTTTTATGAGTAATATATTCGAGGCAGTTGACAAATTCTTTTCTTCATTTGCCAATTATTTAAATTACAATCGATATTTTATTATTTTCAGTGCTTTGTTTTTGTTCACAATTTTTTGTGTTATTATTTCAACATCTCATTCTTACGAATCTCGCTTGATTAAAGCAGTTGATATGTTCAACAATTATTTTTTGGATAATCCTCAAATTAATGAGGACAATTTGATTGCTTTTAACAACAGAATGAAATCCAGCCGTGTGCCAAAACAACTTCGCAAACAATGGCAACAATATGTGCTTTATAGGGAAGATAAAGCAAGCAAATATATGTCATTTGAAAACTGCGTTGCAACCCCTCTTAAAAATAGTACATACACTCGCGATGTTCAAATTATGAATATCTTGGCATATATTTTTGCAGGTGTTTGTTTGCTTTTAAACATCTATTGCTCATATGAAGATAGGTTTGCCGACATTTTGCAACACTGCCTTCTTTGCCCAGTTTTGATTTTGATGGTTAATTATTTAGTTACAATTTTCTTTAACATCAAACACAATGCAATCATCAGCGACTTGTATTCAAACTATCAATATTTTGAAGTTAACATCGACAAAGCAACTGAAACATTGCCAGATTATGTTGACTATGAAGTGTTGTTTGACAAAAACGAAATTAAACGCGGCATTCCAATTTTGTATGCATACCTTCAAAAGCGTGCAGAAGAAGAAAAGAAAGAGTTGGAGCGTGCTCGTTTGCGCAATGTTGAACATGAAAAATTCAACTTTGATGAAGCAGGTGTAGAGCGTTCACTTGTTTTGGAACGCGCCATGACAGAAGCTGAAAACTACATTGCAGAGCGTAAAAAACTTATGCAAGACATGGAACAAGTTAACAACGAAATTTATCAAGAAGAAAATGCCTTCCGTGAAACAACCAAAGAATATCAACGTCAAATGCAAGTCAGCAAAGAAACATTTGAAAACTTTAAGCAACAATTGGAAGAAGTTACTTCAAGCATTGAAGCCAACTACTTGAAAAAGCAACAACAACAAGAACTTGACCGTCAACGCAATTTGGAGCGCGATTACGACACTGCAACAGATAGGCACAAAAAAGTTTTGGAAACCTACCAAGCAGAAATTGCTGACCTTGAAAATCAAATCAAAAAAGCAAGAAATGTGCTTGAAAAATCTATGATGAGCGAGTTTGATACTTACAGTGGCAAAGTGTATGACGAAGCCTTGCGTGTGGTTGAAGAACGCGAATCAGATAAATACACCAAAGTTCAAGACAACATCAAAAATTTGGAAGAAAAGTTGAAGCATAAAGAACAAGAAGTTAATGGCCTTTATGACGAAAATGAACAACTAAAAGAACAAATTTCAACAATCGATGCAGATTATCAACAAAAAATTCAAGAACGTGAACAAATAATTTCTCGCGTTTCTGATGAAGTTAATCGTGCAACAGGCAAAAACAAAAAATCTAAACAAGAAAAAGTTGAACAACAACCAGCCGAACAAGAGCAGCAACCTGAACAATATGACAATTACAATTATGCTGACAATAATTATGATAACAATCAACAATATGATGGCAATCAACAATATGATGAAAATGCAAATTATTATGATGACCAAAATCAGGCAGAGCAAGCTCCAGCCGATGAACATATTGACCAAGTTTATTCATTTGATGACCAATCAAATAACGAACAAGCTGAACAACCAGAACAACAACCAGCAGAAAAAAATAATGTTGATCAACAAAATTATACATTCAACTATTTAGATGAAGAACAGCAAAGCCCAAAGCAAGAAGAGCAACCACAAGACACAGCAAACTACAACTTCAATTATTTAGACGATGAAGATGATGCTAACAAAGTAAAACCAGAGTTGGAACAAGTTAACACTCAAGACCAACAACAAAACGAACAGCCAGCAGATTCGGGGGAAAATGCTGAAGAAAATTCAACTGAACAAAATGCAGTTGATGAATCCACTGTTCAAATGGAAGAAAGCAAACCAAAGGGCAAGCCAGGTCGCCCACGTAAAATCGTAACAGAACCTGTTGAGAAAAAGAAACCAGGCCGCCCACGCAAGGTTGTTGCAGAAGAGGTTGCAACAAAACCAGCGGGCAAACGTGGCCGCCCACGCAAAGAGCAACCTGAACAAGTTGAACAACAACCAGTTAAAAAATCAGTTGGTAGACCAAAAAAGGTTGTAGAACCAGTTGAATCAACTGAATCAACAACAGAAGTTAAACCAACAGGCAAACGCGGTAGACCAAAAAAGGTTGAAGCTGAAGTTGAGCAACCAGCAAAACGCAAAGCTGGCCGCCCACGCAAGGCTGTTGCAGAAGAGGTTGCAACAAAACCAGCGGGCAAACGTGGTCGTCCTCGCAAAGAGCAACCTGAGCAACCTGAACAAGTTGAACAACAACCAGTTAAAAAGTCAGTTGGTAGACCTAAAAAAGTTGTAGAACCAGTTGAATCAACTGAATCAACAACAGAAGTTAAGCCAGCAGGCAAACGTGGTAGACCAAAAAAGGTTGAAGCGGAAGTTGAACAACCTGCAAAAAAATCAGTTGGCAGACCTAAAAAGCAAGTTGAAGAAAAACAAGAAACTAAACCAATTAGCAGGCCAAAAAAGGAATTAAAACCAACTGAAATTAATGATATTGATGCATTCTTAAAGGAAATTGATGACGAAATTGCAAAAGAAAACGCAAAACTTGAAGCATCAAAAATCCAATTGGCAAAAAATGCAAAAATAAAAAATAAAAAGAGAAAGTAAAAAACAATTTTAATTAAAATAGTTTTGTTACTGCTTGCAAAAAATAAAAAAACACTCAAATTTATGAGTGTTTTTTTGTTACGCATTTAAGGCTTTTAACAATTCATTAATGTTGATTTCATGAACTTCACATGCTTCTTCAAGTGTTTCCATTTGGCTGCAAGGGCAGTACAAGCAATGAAAACCAAATTTTGTTAAAATTTCTTCACCTTTTGGATGTTTTTCAAGCACAGTTGCAATGATATCTGTCTTTTTAAACTTCATATTTTCTCCTTAAAAAATTATATTTGTTAAAATTTAAACCCACATTTGTGGCAAAATGGAGCATTTGAAATGCGTTTGCACTTGCAAATTGGGCAAATTTCTTGTGGTTCGACCTTTTCTTGTGTGTTGTTGTCAACATCTAAAGAATATTCCTTTTCTTTAGTTTTGTCAACTGTTTGCTGAATGTTTGAGGTTGAAGATGTTGTGCTTTCATTTGGTTTGTTTTGCACAATATTTTCAAAATAAAATTTTTTGCTTTGAGTGTCAATTTGTTTGGATTTGTTCCAGATTGAGAGTTCCAATTTGGAGAAATTTAAACCAATTTTTTCACCTTTTTTGTTTAAAAACGCTTTCAAATTTTCTGCTTCAACTAAATTGTCAATTGGAGTGGCTAATGAGCACTTTAAATAGTATTTGTTTATGTTTTCTTCAACAAAACTTTGCACAAGGTGTTGAGCATCAATTGGGCGGATTAATGCATAAAAAGACAAAGCGTATTTTTGAAATTTAACTGCATCAACAACATTGCAACAAAAGTTTGTTTTAAGTTCCAACTTGCAAAGTTTTTTGTCAACTGGCACAACTTCTTTTTGTGAAGTCGGGTAAGAAAAATTGTTTAAGTTAACAAAAAACAAATCAAATTTAACAGTTTTTTTGTTTTTAACACTGCCGGCTTGTTTTGCGGTTAAATTTGCCAAACATGATTCATCCAAAACATGTTCACCAGCGTCAAATTTGGCGTAGAGCCTGTCTTTGTATGACAAAAAACAAACACAATTGTCGGGCACGTTCAATTTTTCACCCAATTTGATTGTGTAGTACATTGAAGTCATCAAACCGTTTTCCACATCTTTTGGAATTAATTTTACAGGATTGAATAAATTTTTTAACCATTTAAACATATCAATATTTTAGCATTAACATTAAAATTTTGCAACAATTTCAGTTTTAACTTGACTATTTGATATATTCAATTTATAATAAAAGCATGATAAAAACTGGAATCAGCAAGTTTTTGATGTTTTTATATTATGTGCTGGGTGCTTTGGTTTTAGAAGCATTTTCTTTTCATGTGTTAAATCTTGGTTTTTTCCCAGAATACTTTTTTTATAACTTTTCAATCATTATCTTTATTGGTGTGTTGATTTTTGCGGTGCCAAACTACACAGCTCAATACATTTTTGGCACAATTGTGCTTATAATTCAATCCATTTTGATTTACACAAACTTCACTTTGTACACAATTTATGGCGATATGTTCACATTTGACATGATGTCCGCATTGGTGGAAGCAACCGAAGCTGCAACTGCTGGCTTTGTGTTTTGGGGTGTGATGTTCCAACTGATAAGTTTATTTATCACAATTGCTTTGATTGGTGGTGTTTTGCTTTGGCAAGCAAGGAAAAATAAAATTAATGTAAAACAACATTTTTCGCTTTTGTGCTGTGCAATGATTTTGTTCTCTCAATGCGTGTCATTAACAGGCTATTGTTATTGCCGTGCAAGCATAAGAGAGTCTGTTGAGAACATCAATTCAAGCAATTATGTTGAAAGTGATGCATTTTTGATGGATACAAACTTTTTAAAACGTAAAAGCTATGCAAAATTTGGTTCATATGGTTACCTTGTTAATATGATTGTTAATTCGTTTGACAAAAACTTTGATGACAAAATTAACAACGCAAAAAAGAACTTGGTGGTGGAGTACTTTAATTCTGGCAACATTTATTCTGGCAGCAGTTTAAATGAAGACAATAAATCTGTTTTTGGTGTTGACAACGGGAACAATGTTATTTGCCTCATGATGGAATCACTTGAATGGTTTGGCTTTGGAAATGGCAACTATGACCGCAACTTGCAAAATCTTTCATATGAATTAACACCAAATGTTTATTCTTTGATTTTTGGCAGCACTGCAAGCACAGAATACAAAAGCATTGTTGCACAAAACTTTATTGGCAAGGCAAAAACAAACATGTCAGAAGGTATTGGCATTATGGGCAGTTATCCAAATGGTCTTAACATTTTGGATTATGCTGGCAAAAGTTATAACAAATCTTCAAATGCATTGGGATTTACGCTTCCAAACATTTTAAAATCAAAAGGCTACACAACCACCTATGTTCACTCAAACCGTTCAACATTCTATGACCGTAACATCACTCACGGCAATTTGGGTTTTGAACAAGTTATTGGCAAGGAAATGCTGGAAGATGCCTCTGGCAACAAAATTTACACTGGCGATGAATTGAATTGGGACAATTGGGCACCAGAAGGCGAGTTTGCACAAAACGCAATGCAATATATTGTGCCAACAAATTATCAGGAAAAACCTTTTTACACATTCTATCTTAATGTTTCCTCTCATGGCGCGTACACAGACAAAGCAAATATAAACGATGGTGATGCACTTAAATATATGCAGTACATCAAATATGGTGCAGATGATTGCGTGTTGGACGAAAACAATCATTATGTTTTAAACAAGGCAGAAGAAGATGCAACATACACAACTTGGTACCAAAATGTGTTGAACAATTATTCTGTTTCTGACCCAAATTTGATTAAAGAATTATGCTATTACCAATGTGGTGTTTGCGGCTTGGACGAAGCAATAGGAAATATTGTGGCAGAATTAAAATCAAAAACTTACAGCAATGGTGAAAGTTTGTTTGACCACACAACAATGTTGCTTTACTCAGACCACTACGCTTATTACACTGGCGACATAAATGAAAACGAAAAGAAAGTAGGATTGAGCAATCGCGTTAAAGGGATAAAGAAAAATGAAGTTTACAAAACAGAGCTTTATCAAATACCAATGATTTTATCCAGTCCGGGCGTTAAGGAAATGAACAAAACATTAACCAACAAACTCACTTACAACACTCGTTTTTGTTCAGCCTACGATATTGTACCAACTTTGCTTGATTTGTTAGGCATTAAGTTTAACGAAAATCTTTATATTGGTCATTCATTGTTCCGTCCAGCAGACACTGTGTATGAAGTTAATGGTGAAATGCGTGATATGGCTGTGTACTATTCAAACACTGGTGGTATTTATAGCCATGATGTGGAAACTGACGACTTGGTTAATTTCAACAAGCAAGATGTTGAGTTAACAGATGATATAATTGCAAAATTTAAATCAGAAACATCAATTGTCCTTCGCAAGCTTAATTATCTTTATTTGCTTGATTATTATGGGATTTTCAACCGAATCACAAATGTTTAAATGTGATTAAAATTGTTAAAGAAGTAAAATAAATTTTTAAACTACAAAAAAACAAAAAATTTGAAAATTTTATTATTTAAAATTGTTAAAAATTGTTGACAACCTTATTGTTGAATGTTATAATAGGGTCATTGTCGTAGGAAAAACGGCAGTCAACAATATATGCCTCGATAGCTCAATGGTGGAGCACTCGGCTGTTAACCGATAGGTTGTAGGTTCGAGCCCTACTCGGGGCGCCAAAAAACTCGATGAAAGTCGAGTTTTTTTGTTTTTAATTTAAATTAATGGGCGAGAACCTAAATGGGGTCCCCACCGCAACTCGATTGCGGAAGGGGAAAAGTGAAAACCGAGCAAAGAGCGAGCGTTTGCGAAAGCAAACCCGCAAAAGCGAGAGTTTGAACGCTGAGCCCTACTCGGGGCGCCATCGTCGCAACTCGGCTTTATAGTCGGGTTGTTTTTTTGTAAAAAAGCAACCACAGACACTATAAGGGATCCCGCAAAATTGTAAGATTTTGTGGGAAAAGGAGCAATGGAGCAATAGGCTTATGTTTGCGAATAGCAAACTAGCAGTGGCGACAATTGTGACATAGTTGCTCCTCTTTCCCATCAAAGGCACTTCGTTAGCCTTTGTTGGGGCATATAAAGTCGAGTTTTTTTGTTTTATAAATTTTTTTGTTAAAAGAAATTAAAGTTTTTGTTTACAAATTCAAAATTATGTGTTATTATCATTCAGCAAAAAAAATTTGTATCGAGGTTTTTATGACACTAATCGTAGATTTAATTAAATATCAAGGGAACATTCCAATTGAATCTCCATTTTATGGATTTATTTATTGGTTTACTCAAATTATTGGTTTAATTTTCTTTTTGATGTATTTCCACCAATTTGTTTATTTAATTATTGGCACATTGCATCACACAAAAATTAAAGGCAGTGATTTCAAAAAACATACTTATGGCATTGTTATTTCTGCCAGAAACGAAAGCAAAGTTATTGGCAATTTGATTAAAAGTATTCAAGCAAATGACTATCCACAAGATTTGTTAAAAATATTTGTTATTGCAGATAACTGCACAGACAACACTGCGCAAATTTGCCGTGATTTGGGCTGCGTTGTGTTTGAGCGTTTTGACCAAGAAAAAATTGGCAAAGGTTTTGCACTTAACTGGTTCTTCACACAACTTCACACAGAAGAACAATATGCAGCACTTGTGCCAGAAGCATATATTATTGTTGATGCTGACAATGTGCTTAAACCAAACTTTATCACAGAAATGAACAAGGTTTACGACAAAGGTTACAAAATGGTTACATCTTATCGTAACAGCAAAAACTTTGGCAAAAACTGGATTACAGCGGGCTATGGCTATTGGTTTTTGCATGAAGCAAGGCATTTGAACAACTCTCGTATGATGATTAAATCATCTTGTGCAATTTCTGGCACAGGTTTCCTTATCGACACAGACGTTGTTAAACAATTTGGCAACTGGAACTTCTTCACACTCACAGAAGATATTCAATGTTCAACAGAATACGCAATCACAGGCAGAAAAGTTGGCTATTGTGGCACAGCAGAACTTTATGACGAGCAACCAGAAACTTTCAAACAATCTTGGCGTCAACGTGAACGTTGGGCAAAAGGTTTTTATCAAGTGTTTGGTCGCCGTGGTTGGAGTTTGATTAAACATTCATTTACAAACTTCTCTTGTTGGGATATTTTAACAACATTGTTCCCAGCATTGGTTATTTCTCTTACAATGTGTATTGTGCTACCAACATGTTCAATTGTTGCTTTGTGCATGCACAATCCTCACATGGCTTGGTTTGCCTTTAAAGAATTATTGATGACAATTGGTCAAATGTATGTTTTGATGTTTGTTATTGCAAGTTTGGTTTGCATCACAGAATGGAAAAAAATCAAATGTCCATGGTACAAAAAGATACTTCATTTGTTCACATTCCCAATCTTTATGTTTACATATTTGCCAATTTCAGTTGCAGCGATGTTCAAAAAAGTTACATGGAAACCAATCGCTCACACAGCAAGCTTGAGTTTGGAAGAAATTAACGCAGGTGCAACCAAAAAGGAAAACGAACAAAAAGCGCCAGCAAATAAAGACGAAAACAGCGAAGAATAAATTAAAAAAATCACCTTATTAGGGTGATTTTTTTGTGTTGATTTATGAATAAAAGTTGCCGTAAGATTTTTGTTAATTATATTTAACATTGAATAAATACAAATACTCAGGTTTTGCTGTGAAAGTGGATTTAAAGCCATTAAAAAGTGTTGGCTTAATTTGTTTTAAATCAATTTTTCCTTCACCAATTTTTAGCATTGTGCCAACAAGGTTGCGCACCATTTTATACAAAAATCCATTGCCAGTAACAACAAAAGTTAAATCATTGTTTTTGTGCATTAATTTGGCGGAAAAAATTGTGCGAACATCATTTTCCGTTTGACCGCCAGCGGCTTTAAACCCGCCAAAGTCATGCGTGCCAGTGATGAGAGAACAAAACTTTTTCATAACCTTAAAATTTAAGGTTGGCTTAACAATCAACTTGTCCTTTTCAAGTGGCAGGTCTATGTTTGAAATATGCATTTTGTAGATATATGTTTTCCTTTTTGCACTAAATCTGGCATGGATTGTGGTTGGTTCAATTTTTAGCACTTTGATTTCGTCTGGCAAAAGAGCATTGATTGATTTTAAAAATTTTTGTTCATTAATTTTAATATCAATATCAAAATGCACAGGTTGGTTGTAAGCAGAAACTCCGGCATCAGTCCGCCCACTTGCAACACATTCAACTTGCTGTTTTGTTATTGTTTCAATGGCTTTTTCCAACTCAAACTGAATTGTTTTGTTTGTCGATTTTTGTTTTTGAAAACCAGAATAATTTTTTCCGTCATAAGTTACAATCATTAAATAACGCATAATCGTTTCCTTTTGATTTTATTTTAACAAAACTTAAAAATCTTTGCAATTGTTTGCAATAAGGCAAAATTTTTTTTATAATGTTTAATAACAAATATAAGTTAATCGGCAATAAAATTTTTGGCGTTTTAATATATTAACAAAAGGGGATTTATGCAAAAACTTACAGTTGACGGAAACTATTGCGCAAGCAACATCGCTTACATGATGAATGATGTTGCGGTGATTTATCCAATCACTCCATCAAGCCCTATGGCAGAAAATTGTGATACGTTTATGACTGAAAGCCGCAAAAATATTTTTGGCAACACACTGCGTATTGCTCAAATGCAAAGTGAAGGCGGGGTTGCTGGTGCAGTTCATGGCAGTTTGATGGCAGGTGCAAAAACCACAACTTTCACTTCCAGCCAAGGTTTGATGTTGATGATTCCAAACATGTACAAAATTGCAGGCGAATGTTTGCCAACAGTTTTTTATGTTGCAGCACGCACTGTGGCAACTCATGCTTTAAGCATTTTTTGTGATTACAGTGATATTTATGCTTGCATGAAAACTGGTTTTAACATCATCAATTGTTCGTCAGTGCAAGAAGTTAACGATATTGCAATCGTGGCAGAACTTGCAGCGCAAAAAACTGGCACACCTTTCATTTGCTTTTTTGACGGATTTAGAACCAGCCACGAATACAACACTGTTTATGTTAGCGATCTTGAAGACCTTAAAAAGATTGTTGATTTTAATGATATCAAGGCATTTAAACAACGTGCACTCAACAATTACAATAGTTTTAGCGCTGGCACAAACCAAAACCCAGACGTTTTTATGCAAAACAGAGTTAAAGCATTGGCAAAATACAACAATGTGATTGAAGATGTTAAATTTTGCTTAAACAAACAAGCAGAAATCACAAATCGCCATTACGACACTGTTGAATATTTTGGCGACAAATATGCCAGAGATATTGTTGTTTCAATTGGCAGTTCTGCCGATGTTATGCGCCTTGCTCAAGAGCAGTATGCAAAAAATGTTGGCATTTTAAAAGTCCGCTTGTTAAAACCTTTTGATGAACAAACTTTCATCAACAAATTGCCAAAAAATGTGCGCAGTGTAACCATTTTGGAGCGCAACCTTGATGTTAATGGAACAGACACTCTCACAGGCTATGTTTTGTCTGCACTTCAAAAGCACAAAATCAATTGCAGTACATATAGCGGTTGCTTTGGTTTAGGTGGCAAAGAGTTTACGCCGGATATGGCAGTTGCCGTGTTTGAAAATATGTTCAAGCGCAAAAAACAATTTTTCACCATTGGTGTGTATGACGATGTTTCCAATTCCAGTTTGGAAGTTGTACCAAAATATCAAGATAAAATTGCCGATTTCAGCATGCGAGTTTATGGTTTGGGCAGTGATGGCAGTGTAAGTTCAGTTAAAAATACAATCAAAATTTTGGGTGAAGAAACCACAAGTTATATGCAAGGTTATTTTGATTACGACAGCAAAAAATCGGGTAGTTTAACCATTTCACATATGCGTGCAAGCTTTAAACCAATCATTGCACCATTCAACCCACAACAAGTGGATTTGTTGATGTGCAACAATGCGGGTTTTATTGAAAAATATGATATGACCGATTGCTTAAAAAACAATGGCATTATGCTCATCAATTGTCCATACGATTTTGAAACACTCAACAAGATTATGCCAGACAAAATGAAACAAGATTTAAAAGAGAAACACACTCGTGTTTATTCCATCAACGCCAGCAAAATTGCCATAGATAACGCACTTGGTGGCAAAATTAACACCATCATGCAAACCGCACTTTTTTATGTTTCTGGTTTATTGCCTTTTGATGTTGCAATGTCAAACATCAAACGCACAATTGAAAAAGCTTATTCACGCAAAGGTCAAGCGGTTGTTGATGCAAATTTAAAGGCCATTCAACAAGCCGTTGACAACTTGCAAACAATCGACACAAATCAACTTACAATCAATCACAATTTGGCATGCAAAGTTCCACAAAGTGAGTATTACGAAGATATTATCGTGCCAACTTCCAATCAACAAGGCAATGATATTCCTGTTAGCAAATTTGATGTTTCTGGCCGTATGCCAACCGATACTTCAAAGTTTGAAAAGCGTGCTTTGGCTGAAGTTTTGCCAAATTGGATAAGCGAAAAATGTATCCAATGTGGCAGATGCACAATGATGTGCCCACACGCAGCAATTCGCCCAGTGATTTTTAGTGAAAAACGCAAAGTGCCAAAAACTTTTGAAAGCAAAAAAGCCTTTATTTGTGATGGCAATTATCGTATGCAGGTTAACACCTTGGATTGTACTGGCTGTGGCGTTTGTGCTAGCATTTGCCCAGTTAAAGCGCTCATCATGGAGCGGGCAGAAAAGATTAAGGAAAAGGAAGTTGCCAATTACGAATTTATGCTCACCTTGCCACAAAACACACCTTTCACACCAAACACAACAAAAGGTGTTCAGTTCAAAAAACCATATTTTGAGTTCAGCGGGGCATGTGCTGGCTGTGGGGAAACTCCTTACATCAAACTTGCCACTCAATTGTTTGGCGACCGAATGTTGATTGCAAACGCAACAGGCTGCTCATCAATTTACGGTGGCACTTATCCAACCTGTCCATACAGCAAAGATAAAGATGGATTTGGCCCAAGTTGGGCAAACAGTTTGTTTGAAGATAACGCCGAATTTGGCTTTGGCATTTCAATTGCCCGCCGCAACGAACGCAACAATTTTATTGAAAAATTAAAAACCCTTAAACTTTCACGCAAAGTTGCCAATATGGTTAAAGAGTTTTTGTTAAACCCAGAAAATCATGAAAACAACAAGGATTTAACTCTCAAACTTAAAGACTATCAAAAAGGGCATATCATTGAACCACAAGACCAATATTTGTTTGACAACATTCATTTGATTGTTAGCCCAAGCGTGTGGATTTTTGGCGGTGATGGTTGGGCTTATGATATAGGTTTTGGCGGGCTTGACCATGTTGTTGCCAGTGGCGAAAATGTCAACATTTTGGTGCTGGACACAGAAGTTTATTCCAACACGGGCGGTCAAACCAGCAAGGCAACTCCAAGAGGAGCAACTGCCAAGTTTAACATGACTGGCAAAACCACTAAAAAGAAAGATTTGGCTTCTATGCTCATGACTTACAAAGATGTTTATGTTGCCCAAGTTGCAATGGGTGCAAACCCAGACCAATGCGTGCAAGCTTTTGTGGAGGCAGAGCAATATAACGGCCCAAGTGTGATTATTGCTTACGCACCTTGCATTAATCACGGCTACAATATGAGCTTCAGTCAAATCCACAGTTGGAATTCAGTAAAGAGTGGTTATAACACATTGTTCCGCTATAATCCTACCGCAAAACAACAAATGCAAGTTGACAGTTACGACCCAACAATGCCATACTCTGAATATGTTGAAAGTGAAAACCGCTTTGCAATTTTAAGCAAGGTTAACAAAATCAACAAAGCAAAACTTATCAAACAAAGTGAAAAAGACGCAATTTTGCGCCGCACCACATATCTAAACAAACAAAAAGAAAGCAAAAAAGATTAAAAAAAAGTTCGTAGATGATACGAACTTTTTTGATGGTAAGTTGCACATGCATTCTTGAAACAAATTAACTGCTGGCATAAACTTTTTGCACTCCATCAAAGCAACCTTACAGCACATACTGTATCCTTCTTAATGCTGCTGCCTTCCGGCCCTGACATGGTTCGAGGGGCAATATTGTATAAGACCTTAATTTCAACATACACAAAGCCTACTCAACACAGCCAAGTTTGCCCCGCATAATGCACATCAGCCCTGCTGTAGTGGATTGCAGGTTACAGGGCACCACTAGCTCCCCGCCTAGTACAACTCATTGTTATTATACACAAAAGCACACAAAAACTCAACACATTTTTTAAATTTTGCTATTAATTTCCACAAAATTTTAAAATTTTCAACAAAAATCAAAGTTTGAAAGGGCAAAATGCAACAATTTTGCAGCCAATTGTTTGAATTGTTTTTGACAATATGGTATAATTAAACATAATAAAATTAAAATTAAGTTTTAACAAATTTTAATATATAAACAAATTACTTCAATTTAAGGGAGAAAGTATGAAAAAATCCAATGCAGAGCGTTTTATAACCGCCTACAATCAAATTGACTACAATTTGCGTGCAATTTACGATTTTAAACGCAGCATGTCTTTCAGTGATGTTGTGCGCCGTGCAGTTTTGTTAAACTCTGTAGTGCGTAAATACGAAGAAGATTTGATTGATTTTGGCAGACTTCGCAACGCAATTGTGCACACTGGCAACAACAAATTTATCATTGCCGAGCCACATGATGACATTGTGGAAAAGATTGAAAAACTTTCAGAAATTATTGCCGAGCCACCACGTGCAATTGACCGCGTTGGCAACAAAGATGTTATTGTTATTGAGCAAGAGATGAAAATTGCAGAGTCAATGGAAATTATTTCACGCACAGGGTATTCAAATTTGCCTGTTTACAATGGAAATAAATTGATTGGTGTGCTTAATGCCCGCAAATTGCTTGGTGTGTTGGGGGCAAAAGTTGGTGAAGGTGTTAATTTGCAAGAATATATCGACAACACAACAGTGTCAGAAATTATTGCACAAATGGGTGAAGATTATTACTACATTTTGGCAGATGACAAACTTACCATTGATGCAGCAATGAATTATTTTGAAAATAACCGCAAATTGCTCATTATTATCATCACCAAAGAGGGTAAGGACACAAGCCGTCCACATTGCATCATCACACAAGCAGACATCATTGACATGAAAAAAATCCTTGATGTTTATTAAGATTGCCTAATTGACAAACTAACTTTTTAGATATATTATAAAAATATGAAAATAGCAACAGATTGGAAGGATTACAAAGTTTTAAAAACCGCAAAAGGCGAGAAATTGGAGCAAATTGGCGGTTTTACTTTTTTGCGCCCAGACCCACAAGTGATTTGGAACAACAACGCTCCAATCAAACAAAAAGTTGATGCGCAATACACCCGCACAGAAAATAAGTCAGGCGAGTGGAAAATCAACCCTAAAATGCCAAAAAGTTTTGTGCTTGAGCGCAAAGGTGTAAAATTCCACATCGAGCCAATGAGCTTTAAACATATATGTTTGTTTCCAGAGCAAGCGGTTAATTGGGATATTATGACCAATTTAATCAAAACAGCAAATCGCCCAATCAAAGTGCTTAATTTGTTTGCGTACACTGGTGGTGCAAGCATTGAATGTGCTTTGGCTGGCGCACAAGTAACGCATGTTGACGCAAGCAAAAGCATGATTGAAATTGCCAAAGAAAACGCAAGATTGAACAATATAACAAACATTCGTTACATCATGGACGATTGTGCCAAATTTGTTGAGCGTGAAATTAGGCGGGGCAACTTTTACGATGCAATCATAATGGATCCACCATCATTTGGGCGCGGTCCAAAAGGCGAAACTTGGAAAATTGAAGATAACATTTTTGATTTTGTTAGTTTATGTGGCAAAGTGTTATCTAAAAATCCACTTTTTGTGCTTATCAACAGTTACACAACAGGCTTGCAACCAACAGTGATGGCAAACATTTTAAACTTAACAATTGCTGGCGGCAAAACTGACGCTTACGAAGTTGGTTTGCCAACCGAACAACCTGGTGTTGTGTTGCCTTGTGGTTGCAGCGCAATCAAAACATTTTAATTGCTTTAACCAAAAGTTAATTAAATCTACAAACATAAATCAACAAAACTAAAAAATCAAAAGGAAAATTAATGCAAATCGAACCAAAAATTTTATACGAAGACAATCATATTATTGTTGTGGTTAAGCCACACAATATTTCCGTGCAAGAAGATGAAAGCAAGGATATTGACATGCTCACAATCATCAAAAATTTTATCAAAGAGCGCGACAAAAAACCAGGCAACGTATTTTTAGGTTTGGTTCACAGATTGGATAGACCAACTGGCGGTGTTATGGTTTTTGCAAAAACAAGCAAGGCGGCAGCAAGGTTGAGTGCAGAATTAAAATCAAAACAAATGCAAAAAACTTATTTAACTGTTATTTGTGGCAAACCACAAATTGCAAATGACCAACTTGTAACATACCTTAAAAAAGATGAAAAAACAAACACTGTTTCAATTGCACCAAAAACGGAAGAAGGTGCAAAACAAGCAATATTAAATTATCAAGTTTTGGGCACAAAATCGTTTACAGAAAATGGGCAAGATACAACATTAAGTTTGTTGGAAATAAATTTGGTTACAGGCAGAAGCCACCAGATTCGTGTTCAAATGTCCAAGCAATTAAATGCTCCTGTTTATGCGGACTTTAAGTATGGCGACAAAACTCACAAAGGCAACCTTGCATTGTGGGCATACAAGTTGGAATTTGTTCATCCAACCACAAAACAAAACATGGTTTTCAAAGTTGAGCCAGATTACAACAACTCGATTTTTGAGGCATTTAAATTAGATATTCAAAAATTTATTTAATATGGCAAATAATTATATGCAATTTAATTTGCCACAAAAATTAATAAAAATTATTAAAAAAATAAAAATAAATCTTAAAAAATGCTTAAAAATACGATTTTTAGCGTATTTTTTTGTGTTTTTAATTTATTTTTTAAAAATCAAAACAAATTGCAAAAACTATATATTTTTTATGTGATTTTTTTGATAATTTTTTGCATTAAAAAAGTTTTAAAAATTTTTAAAAAACCTATTGACTATAACTTAAATTAGTGGTACAACATTGTTAACTTTAAAAGCAAAAATCAATTATAATTTTAATGTGAATCTAGTAATTATTATTGAAAAAGCAATACAAGTTAAGGAGAAAATATGAACAACAAACTAGCAGTTTTTGAATTGGGCGTTAACGATATTAAACTCACAATCTTCAAATGTACTCAAACAGGTTTTTTTGCAATAGAACAACAAATTGTTGAACCTATAAAATTAATTCAAGATATGGAACGCGATGGTTACATTAAACCCGCACGTATTCAAGAAACAATTTCGGTTTTAAAAAATTTTCGCAAAATAGTTGACAATGCAAAGATTGAAAATCACATTTGTTATGCAAATCCTGTTATTGCAACAGCACGCAATCAAATTGCTTTTTTGGATGAAGTTTACAAAACTGTTTCATTGTATTTCAAAGTGTTGACAACAGAAGAGCAAACAACAGCGTTGCACAGTGCAATCATGTACTCATTTGCAATGTCACGTGGTGTGCTTATTCAAGTTGGAGATTATTCAACAGAAATTATCAAATTTAATCGTAGAGTTGTGGCAAACAGTGTTTCACTTCCTTTTGGGTGTGTAACACTTTTGGATAAATTTGAAAATTGCCCACTTGATGAGCGTATGGACAAGGTTGTTGAATATGTTTCAAAAGAAGTTAAAAAATTAGACTGGCTTTATAGCCTTGATGAAGATTGTGAATTTTTTGGCGTTGGAGAAGTCTTCTTGTCTTTGGGCAAGTTGTCACGCAAGGCATCAAGATATCCACTTGATGTGGCGCACAACTATCAAATTTCAAGTGAAAGTTTTGCTGGTATTTACAATTTGATTCGTGGTTTGGATTTGGACAAAGCAAAAAAACTTAAAGGTATCAGTGAAAAACGTGCCGATGTTGTTGCTATTGGTGTTGCAATTGTTAAAGCTTTGCACAACGAATTTATAACTGGCGACATTCATGTTTCCACAAACGGAGAGATGTATGGCATTGTTGCAAAAAATTTGTTGGCTCAAACTGGCGAAAAACCTTTGCTTGACATTTTGGGCTATTCATTGAGTGCAATTAATGAGTTTTGTCCAACTGGCGCAAATTTGGACAGCAATTACTCTTTGGCCATTATCCTTTACAAACAACTCAAAGTTTTGCACAAGTTATCTCGTCCTTATGTTAAAGTTTTGCGTATTGCTGCAAGTATGTGCATGTCTGGCAAGCGCATTGCTTTTGAAAATTACATCAAAAACAATTTTGCTGTTATTTTAAACAGTAACATTTATGGTGCTTCTCAAAAAGATATTTTGCTTGCAGCGTTTGTTGCCAGCAGCCAAAATATTGATGACTTTAGTTTAACTGAATGGATTAGATACAAGGATTTGGTTACAGATGAAGACCTTGATGCAGTTAAAAAGTTGGCAATCATCATAAAAATGGCATCTATGCTCAACATCACTGGTGCAAACAGTGTCAAAGATATTGCATGCGATGTGTTGGGCGACACTGTTATCTTAAAAACAGAAGTTGAAAGAGAAGCAACTCTTGAAATTTCTCAAGCAATGTCAGTTGCTGGCGATTTCAAAAAGGTGTACGGCAAAAACTTGCAAATTTTGTAAATTTACAATAGGGGGATTGTATGTTTAGGGTTGATTTGGGTCTTAAATTTGGTAGCAATGAAATTATTGTCTATAAAAAGGGTTGCGGTATAGTTGCAAAAGAACCTGCGTACCTTGCTGTCACTGCAAATGGAAAAAATTTTAAAGTGCATGCAATTGGCAAAAAGGCGGAAAAATTGTTTAATTCAAAATCAACAAACTATGCTGTTTATCGTCCAATTGAAAACAGCACAATAGTTGATGAAAAAATGGCACGCCTTTTGCTTGGCAAAATAATAGAAAATGTTGTTGAAGACAACAAGTTTATAACAAACATTTATGCTCTTGTGGCTGTGCCTAGCGCATTAAACGAACAACAACTTTTGCTCATCAAAAAGGTTTTGCGTGAGTGCGGTGTTAACAAAGTTGAGTTTGTCTTTAACAGCGTTTGCATTCAATCAAGTTTAGATTTTGATTCCCACAAACATATTATGGTTGTTGATATTGGCAAAAATGTAACAGATATTTCTGTGCTTAACGAGTATGATTTTACTTTTGGCAGAATGTACTTTTTGGGTGGCGAAGATATGGATAAAAGTATTGTGACATTTATTGCCGACAATTACGATTTGAAAATTGACAAACAAACGGCAGAAAGCATAAAAAACGAAGTTGCTTCACTTTACAACAGAGATATGTATTCATATGATTTTGTTGGCACAACAGAAAACAACAATTTGGCACGTGCGTCAATCACTGCAAACGACATTCGCTTGGCAATCAGCAATGTTTATGATGCAATTTTTGAGCGTATTAACGATGTATTAAAATCACTGCCAGCAGAAGTTGCAAATGATGTTTACAACACTGCAATTGTGTTTGTTGGCGGCGGCAGCAAAATTGCAGGTTTATATGAATATGCAAAAAGCAAAATAGATTTTCCTATCATAGTTGCAGACGAACCTGCTGACGCGGTTGTGTTGGGGCTTGGCAAACTTTTGGCGGGCGATAAAGATTTTTTGAAAATTACATTGTAAAAAAATATTAAAAATTAATATTAAATAATTAAAAATGTCAAAAAAATTAATTTTTTGGCATTTTTTTGTTGTAAAAATATAATTTAAAATAATTTTTTATTATTTATAAAATATTTATCAAAATAATAAAAAAACAAATAATTTACAAATATTTATCGAAAAAACGCGAAGGCAAAAATAAGCGATTTTTCGCGTTTGTATTTTTTTTGTTTTGTGTTAAATTGATAAAAATTTAGGAGGGGAATTATGGCACGTGTTATTGTTATGACATCTGGCAAGGGTGGAGTCGGCAAAACAACTGTTACGGCAAATTTGGGCAGACAACTTGCCAAAAGAAATCTGCGCGTTTGTTTGATTGATATGGATATTGGACTTAACAATCTTGATGTTGTGATGAATTTGGAAGATAGGGTTGTTTACACCTTTTTAGACGTGCTTGAAGGTCGCTGCCGATTAAAAGAAGCGCTTGTTCAAGATGACTATTTTCCACTTTTATATTTGCTTTCAACTGGTGATTTAAATCATAATTTGTCAATTCAACTTGCGGACATTAAAAGGCTTGTTTTTGAATTGTCAAAATCATTTGATTTTGTGTTGATTGATTGCCCAGCTGGCATTGATGCTGGTTTTAAGCGAGCGGTTAGTTGCGCGGACGAAGCATTGGTTGTAACAACTCCTCATTTAAGCAGTATTCGCGATGCTGATAAGGTGGTAACAATCCTTTCAAGCTATGGCATAACAAACAAAAGATTTGTTATCAATCGTGCTCGTGGAGATTTAATTCAAGACAAACTTATGTTTGATGTTTACGACATTGGCAAATCATTACGTATTGATTTTGGTGGTGTTATTCCAGATGATGATGCGGTTATCACAAGTTGCAGTGAAAATGTTTGTGATAGGCGCTTGGCATATAATCGTGCTTTTGATATTTTGGCAGAAAATGTTTTAACAGGCGAAAATAAGTTGTTTGATTGCACTTACAAATATCGTGGATTGTTTGGAAAAATAAAAAAGATGTTAAAACGTAGTTGTTGAAATAAAAAATAAATTAAAAATTTGAAAAATTACATAAAAACAACAAAAATTATGATTAATTTTTAAATATTTTATTAAATTTTTGTTAATTTTTGCAAAAAGGAAAGTTATGGATTTAAAAAATCGATTATCTGCAATGATTGAAAAGGACAAACAAAACAGCCCCAAATATTTAAACGAAATTTTGAAATCGGATTTTTTTTATCTTATCAGCAACTATTTTGAAGTGAATTTTGACGATATAAAAGTTGATATAACAGCAACAAAAACCGATTATGAAATTTCAATTTTGTGTGTGGGAGATAGAATTAAATTGATTAAAACATTGCCAAATTAAAGTGCTAAATTTTTTGCTTTTTAAATATTATACTATATGAAAAAATTTAAGATTGGAGCAAGCATATTTTTGCTTTTTGGCATTTGTATTTTTTGCCAAAAATTTTTGCTGCTTGTCAATTATCTGCTTGCTTTAATTTTGCACGAACTGGCGCATGTGTTTGTTGCAATCAAGCGTGGATATAAAGTTAAATATGTTCATCTTTCCATGTTTGGATTGGCTGTTGAACTTGATGCTGAAATAGACAACAAGGACGCTTTTGCAATCAACTTGGCTGGGCCAATGTTCAATTTGATTTTGTGCGTGCTTTGTTTGGCGTGTTACACAATTTTTCCACAATCCAACAAACTGCTTAACAATTTTTGCACTTGCAATTTGGTGCTTTCGTTTTTCAACCTTTTGCCAGTTTATCCGCTTGATGGTGGCAAGATATTTAAAAGCATTTTCAAAACAAACAAGTCTTATAAAGTTGCAGATATGTTTGTGCGCGTGGCGTTTACAATTTTGTTTGCAAGTTTGTTCATATGTTCAATTATCAATGCAATTGGCCAAAGCTTAACTCAAAATGTGATGGAAAACATTAATTGGTTTTATTTGCTGTTTGCACTTTTTTTTGCAATTTCAAAGCCAAAGACAAAACCAAATTTCAGCCTGTTCAAAACCAAACGCAGCAGTAAATATGAAAAGATTGAAATGTTAAAAGTTGACGCTAACGAAACATTATTTGATTTGTTAAAACATATCAGCAACCACCATTACACAATCTTTTATTGCGCAGAAACACGCAACAAATATTTTGATGAGGACAGCATCGTTTCACTTTCTCTCAAATTTCCACTAACCACCACAATCAGCAAAGTTGATTAAGTCTATATATAAAATCAGTTTTAACAAAATTATTATTTGCTTATTGCACAAAAAGAATTATCTTTGAGTTTTAAACTTAATAATAAAAATTGCTTATAGTTTTAACATGTTTACATTGGGTTTATGTTTCAAATAATCATTTTTCTATTTGAACATTTTTAAATTATTCTTTTTTAACTGTTGACAATTTTGTGCTGGTTTGTTATAATACAAATCGTAGTACCACATTGAACAGGCTTTAAAACTCTTGGAGTGCCTTAAAAGTGAGTCTTTATAGGAGGTAACTAGTATGTACGCAATAGCAAATATTTCAGGTAAACAATTTAAAGTTGAAGTTGGAAACACTCTTGTTGTTGACCGTCTTAATGCTGAAGCTGGCGAAGTTGTAACTTTCCCAGTGCTTATGGTTGTTGACGGCAGCAAATCAAAAATTGGCAATCCTGTTGTTAAAAATATTGTTGTAAGTGCAAAAGTTGTTGAACACGTTTTGGACAAAAAAATCACAGTTTACAAGTACAAAGCTAAAAAGAACGAGCGTAAAAAACAAGGTCACAGACAACCATACACAAAAATTACAATCGAAAGCATAGGTTAATATGATTAACTTAACAATTTTAAAAAGTAACGATGCAATTTGCACAATTCAAGCCAAAGGTCATTCTGGATATGCAGAAGCTGGGCAAGATATTGTGTGCAGTGCGGTTTCCACAATCATGCAAACAACATTGAATGGTCTGCGTGAAGTGGTTAAAGCAAAAGTTGATTATCAAATTGATGAAAATATTCCATTTTTGCGCATAAGCGTTGAAGCGGAAGATGGTCAAGCACAAATATTGATGAAAACAGCTTATTTGGCTCTTAAACAAATTGCAAACGATTACAAAAAGTACATTAAAATAAAGGAGTAACTATGATTAAGTTCAATATTCAATTGTTTGCCCACAAGAAAGGTGGCGGTAGCACAAAGAACGGTCGTGATAGTGAATCAAAGCGTCTTGGCGTTAAAGCTGGCGATGGTCAATTTGTTCACGCAGGTTCAATTCTTGTTCGCCAAAGAGGCACAAAAATCTACCCATCAACAAACGTTGGTTGCGGCAAAGATTACACATTGTTTGCTTTAATTGATGGCGTTGTTCGTTTTAAACGTGACGCTAGAGGCAGAAAGATTGCCACAGTAGAAGCAAAAATCTAATTAAATTTGTAAAACAAAAAAGGGCTTTAAACAAGTCCTTTTTTTAATTCTAGTTTGTTACACTAAACCGTATAATTGGTTGAGTGTATCTTTTTTTATAACATTTGCTATATCGGTCTCAATTTAAAAATACGCGACTCAACGCTAACGCATTGAGAACGCTCAATTTAAAAATACGCGACTCAACGCTAACGCATTGAGAACGCTCAATTTAAAAATACGCGACTCAACACTAATGTATTGAGAACGCTCAATTTAAAAATCTCGCGTCAAATTTGTTTTTGCAGGTGAATATGATTGCAATGATAATATCCAGCAAAAGCAAGAATACCATAACCAACCAAAACAAAAAGTTGGGGCGGACAAATGCCAAAGTTATGATGGTTGCAACAGCAAGCAAAAGCGCAATGATAACAGGGATTAGCATAAATCTGCTTGTTTTACATTTGATTTTTGCAGACTTGTTAATTTCCTTATCTTCAATATAAACATTAATCACAAATCTTGGGTCTATTTCAAACATCTTGTTTGCGATATGTGAAGACAACAAATCAAGCATATATTCTTTTGGAATATATTGGAGTTTTGGGCTTGCCAAACTATCTTTATTTTTAAACATTGTTTTTACATAAATATTGTAAATTCCATCTCCAATTTGCTCAAAGACGTTGTAATTAGGAACAAGGTTAACAAACTTGCGTCCATCGCCAATTTTGCCCAAAAATTTGTTAAGCAATTGATTGTCCAATTTTAAGCTAGAGTAGCAGAGCAAGAAATCATCAGTTGTGCATTTTAAAAGCATTGTGTGCAAAACTTTTGCCAAATTTTTGGTATAAACGGCATTGATATTGTATCCAAAGGATTTAAACAATGATTGAAAAGGACTTTTAACCACAAAATAAATTTCATTGCCAAATCGTGTTTGCAACATGTCAATTTTGTTTTTGATATCGGTAACACTGTCAACCACATAAACTAATTTCATATTCGACCCCTATCTATTTAAATTATACAACAAACAACAAGATTTTAAAAACAAAATACGCAAAAATGTAAAAATATTTGTTTTTGACGTTTTAGAGTGATTGTATTTTATTAATTTTTATATAATACAAATTATTTTTAATATATTTATGGGCATTTTTAAAACATAAAACAAAAAAAAGACAATATTTATTGATAAAACATTGCCTTTTTAAATTAACATTACTTGTTTAAGGTTGTTTCAGCTTCGGTTTCATTTGAACGTTGAACTTCAGCATTTACATCATCAATCTGTTTATGTTTTTTGTGTTTTTTTTCTTTTTTAGGTTTTTCTGGCTTTGGTGGTTTAGGTTGTTTTTCCTTTTTTTCTTTTGGTTTGCGGAGTAGTGCCCCTCCAAGGATAACAGCAATTTGAAGCGGAATGCCAACAAAGTATATTATCCAAACATGATATTCAATCAATTGCAAATGTAAACAAACCAAAAATGACCATAACAAAAAGGATAAAATCCAAAACAACCATTGTCGTTTGCCCCAAATTGCATTGAAAATAATTAAAACAACAAAAGAGATAGGAATAGACCATAAAAACAGCATATACAAATTCCCACCAGCCACAATTTTGTTTGTGATATACCAAATTGTTGCAGCGATCCAAATGGCACTAACAGCAAGCAATGAAATTATAAGTTTTGTTGGAAACAATCTGTCGCGGAAAGATTGTTTGGCTTCAGATTGAGTGGGTGTAGGCTCTTTTTCGCTTGTTAAATCGTCTAATGTTACGCCATAAAATCTTGCCAATTGATATAAAACATCGATGCTTGGCAAAGATTCACCTTTTTCCCATTTTGAAATTGATTTGTCTGAATAGTTAAACTTGTCTGCCAACTCAAGTTGAGTCAATTTTTTGTTTTTTCTCAATTTTTGCAAATTGTTGCCAACAATCAAGTTGATATCTTCGTTTTCCATACTATCTCCCATTTTTTGTGATAATAGTTTAAATCACTTAAATATTATTAAATATTTTAACAATTTAAAATTATTTTTGCAACCAAAATGAGCGATTCTATTCAAATTAGATAATTTTTGTTAAGTCTATCAAAATGAGAATTTGCTTTTTATGAGTTTTAAAGCTTTTAAAGCATTTTTAAATTTGTTTTTAGGGGTAGAGAATGATAGTACATTATTATTAAATTTCAACACGAAATTTGTTGTGTCTTTGGTGTTTTTATATACCAAAAATTTGGTTTGTTTTTCGCAAAATGAAGTTACAGTAGTACCTGTTTGATATGGATTTAAAATGTTTTTTACAATCAATTGCGTGTCACAACCATTCAATAGTTTTGCACAATCTTTGTGCACAACTTTTGCATCAAATTGTGTCATAGTGTGCAAGTCTTTATAGGATAAATTTTTTATAATTTTTGATTTACAAACTTGTGGGTTTATGGGGTAAATTCCGTTAACATCTGTCCATATCTCACAACAGTTTGAACCCAAACATTTTGCAATTAAACAAGCAGAAAAATCACTACCACCGCGACTAAAAAGTTTTATATTCTTTTGAATTGGCTGCTGTTTTTGGATTGCAGTTTGTGAATTTGTATTCACATTTGATTTGTGTGAAATATTTTCATTACAAGCAAAAAATCCTGGAATAATCAATTTTTTATGCTTAATAATATATTTTTTTAGCATTTTTTCTGTTTTTTCATAATTGATTTTGTTATTTTTTAAAAAAATTAATTTTTCAGCCGAAACAAATTTAATATTTAAATATTTTGACATTATCAAACTTGTTAAATATTCGCCACGAGAAACAAAATAATCTTTGTCAAAATCGCAATCAAATTTAAAACAATATTCATCAACAATTTTGTTGGTATTAAGTTTGACTTTTGTAAAACCAATCAAGCGATTAAATTTGTTTTTTATTTGTTGTTTTGTTTTAGCTTTATTGCAGTTTTTGCGAGTGTAGGCGATAAGTAAATCGGTTAATTTTTTGTCTGTTATATTTTCTTTGCCTATTGCCGAAAACACCCAAATTTTTCGTTCATTATTCTTTAATTTTAATATATTTTCCACAGCTTTTTTGCTTGCTGTTGCGCTTCCGCCAAATTTGCAAACTATCATAACAAGTCCTTTATTGTGTAAAGTCCAGCCTGTTTAGTGATTAACTTTTTGCAAACCTCAATTGCACCAAAACAAAAACAATCGCGAGATAGAGCAGTGTGTTTGATTTCAACAATTTCATTTTCTCCAATCGCGCTTATGGTGTGTTCACCAACAATTTTGCCAGCCCGCACTGAAACAATTTGTGGAGTTATGCCTTGATTTGAAAGTATTTTTATAAATTGCTTTGCGGTTCCGCTGGGGGCATCTTTTTTTTGTTTGTGATGTGTTTCTGTCAAAACAAAATCATAACTATTGATAGGGGTGAGTTGTTCAAGCATTTTGGAAACACACATAACGCCAATGCTCAAATTTGGGCAAATAGCAACGGCAATTTTTTTGCTTGCAAGTTTTAACATGCGTTCATTTGTTTTGTTGTGATTTGTTGTTGCCACCAAAATTGGCGTTTGTTTTTTTGTTGCCAAATCCAAGTTTTGTTTTAAACTTTCGGCATTTGAAAAATCTACAACCACATCAAAATCAACATCAAAACATTCATCAAAATTTTGCTTGTCAACAGCAAAAAAATCAACATTGTTTTGTTTCATAAAACTTTGCATTTCTCTGCCCATTTTGCCCAAACCACCAATCAATAAAACTTTCATTAACTCTCCTTTGATGATTAAAAATATTAAAATTTGTTATAAATTTGCAAAAATATGCTTAAAGATTGCCAAATATTTTAAATTTTTATTTATTTTTGGTGTTTTTTAATTTATTTTATTTATTATTTGTTTTAAACATTTGTTCAATTTTATTTGATTAATTTCTGTTAATATTGTTAATGGTTTACGCAAAAAATTTTCACACAAATTTAATTTGTTCAATGCAAATTTTACGGGTATTGGATTAACCTCACAAAACAACAAATTGTTTAATTCAAACAACGCATTGTGCAAATTTAAACTGATGCCTTTGTTTTGCCAAGCGCTCACAACAAGATTAGGCACAACATTGCTTGCCACGCTAATGCAACCATTTCCGCCATGTGTTAAAAATAAATGATTAAATTTGTCATTGCCACTATACACTGGTTTTTTGTGAATGTGCAAAACTTCCAAAATTTGATTGATATCTCCGCTTGCTTCTTTCAAACCAATCATGTGGCTTAAACTTTCAAGTTGTGTTAAAGTTTTTGGCTCGATGTTAACTCCGGTTCGGCTTGGTACATTGTAAGCAATAAAAGGAAATTTGCATTTGTTGATTGCTTTATAATGTTCAATCAAACCTAGTTGTGTGCATTTGTTGTAGTAAGGGGTTACAACCACAGCAGCGTCTGCACCAAACATTTTTGCTTGCTTTGTTAATTTTGTTGCTTGTGCGGTTGAATTGCTGCCGGTGCCAACAAAAAGCAAACATCGTTTGTGTATGTGTTCAACACAAAATTTTATTATTGTTTTTCGCTCTTTTTGACTGATTGTTGCGGCTTCACCAGTTGTGCCCAAAATCAAAATTGCATCAATCTTATTTTCAATTTGAAAGTCAATCAGCTTTTTTAAGGCTGGATAGTCAATTTTATTGTTTTTGTCAAAAGGTGTAACAAGGGCAGTGCAGGTTTCAAATTTCATAATTCCCCCAAAACTTTATCTATATAATTAAATGAAAAATTAAAATTATTTGTTAAAAATTTTTAATTTTCTATAATTTTGATTTATTGACAACTTGACAATTTTAATTGGCAGATATTATAATATACGCATGAATTTAGTATCAAAAGTGAATGAAAAAGAAAAATTGCATTTCAATTCAATGGAAGAATTGAAACAAGCAATAACATCGTATCTTGAAAGTTTTAAGCAAAAAGATGAAATGATTTTGTATGCTCATCAAATTAATGATTACAGACAAGAAGCAGGGGATAGCAATCCACAATTAAAATTGAAATCAGTTATTAAATCTGGGCTTTCTGCTTACCATTATGGCTCAGTTGATGGCACATTGTGCAAAATGGGTTCAAGTGTGGATAAAACCACAATCGACAAAATTATAAATTACGACTATCACAATTTTAAAAAGTATAAAGATGAATATCCTGTTGTTGTGTTGGCCTTTCCAAAATATATTGTTGTTGATGGCAAAACAGTTGAATTTTGCTCATCTCAATATTCAAAGGAAAAAAGAGGCTGGAACCAAAAACTTGATGCTTTGCTCAACAAACGCTCAACTCATAATAAATATATAAGCATAGATTCACAATACACTCCAAAAACATGGCTTGATATAATTAAAGGTTTTGGCAGTTTTAAAAATCAGGACACATTGTTTGCTTTTTGCAAGGATGAAGACGGATATACTTTATATTTGCCTCACACTCATTGGTGGGAGCAAAATGAAGAACTTTACAAATTTCACAAGCAAAAAATTGCAGAAAAAATAAAAAAATACAACTCAAATTTGGAAGCAGCAATAATTGAACAAAGCGAAAAGAATCAAATAATCGTTGATGCCTATTTAAACGATATTGATTGACAAAATGTTTGTTGTGGTTTATAATGACAACAACAAAAAGGTAGGTTAATATGAAAGAAAGATCTTATGTTATGGTTAAACCAGAATTTGCAAACAGCAAGTTTGTTATTGAAGAAGTTAGACGTAGATTGGAATCAGCAGGTTTAAAAATTGAACAAGCGGATTACATTAATTATGATGCTGACCACGCAAAACAACATTATGCTGAACACGTAGGCAAAGGTTTTTATCCAGAATTGGAAGCATATATCACAAGCGACAAAGCATATGGCATGATTGTTGTTGGTGAAAATGCAATTGCAACAATCCGTGGTTTGGTTGGATCCACAAAAAATCCGGTTAAAGGCACAATAAGATATGATATACCTGTTATCATGAACCTTCCGTTGCGTGTAACTGAAAATGTTGTTCATGCATCAGATAGTGTGGACAGCGCAAAACGTGAAATCGCAATCTTTGAAGATTTGGTTGACACTGCAACAAAAAGTCTTTAATAATTATAAAATTAAACAATTTGTTTAAGATAGGCATTTAATTGCCTATCTTTTTTGTTTTTGATATACTGCTTTAAATGAAAAATGAGTTGAGAGTTGAATTTAAAAATTTAAGAAACCAGTTGGGTGGTGAGATAATAAAAAAGCTATCTCATCAAATATTTTTAAATTTAAAACCAATTTTGCAAAAAGTAAACAAAACCAAGTTTTTTGTTTACAATAGTTTTAATTGTGAAGTTAAAACTGATGAAATTATTCAGTTTTTGATTGATAACAACAAACTTGTGTTTTTGCCAAAAGTGCAAGGTGAAAATATGGTTGCAATCAAAATTGAAAAAACAACCAATTTTAAAACTAATAAATTTGGAATAAATGAGCCAGTTGGTGTGCCTAAAAATATTGATGATTTTGTTGCGATTGTGCCTTGCTTGGCAGTTGACAAAAAAGGAAACAGATTGGGTTATGGCGGCGGATTTTATGACAAATTTTTAAAAGCAAAAACTTCAATAAAAATTGCAATATGCTATGATTTTCAGGTTGTTGAAAATATTAAATCAATGCTTTTTGATGTGCCAATGGATTTGATTGTAACTGAGAAACAAATCATAAAAATTAAATAATTTTTAAAAAAAACAACAAAATAATTTAATTTTTGCTGTTTTTTTGTTAAAAAATTTAAAAAATATTAATTTTTTGATTTTTATTTGTTTATTTTACAAATTGATACTAATAATTTTTAATTGTTTTTTTGTATTAAATTTTTCAAAATTTGCACAGCGTTTAAACTTGCTCCTTTGCGCAAATTGTCGCCGCAAACAAAAAACGAAAAACAATTTTTTAAATTTTTGTGATTTTTCAATCTGCCTACAATAACATCATTTTTGTTGTTTGCATTGATTGGCATGGGCAAAATGTTTTGGGCAAAACAAACTCCTTTGCTTTTGCTTAAAATTGATTGAATTTGTTTTAAAGTTGATGACTTGTACGTTTTAAAAACAACACTTACAAGATGACAATTTTTAACAGGTATGCGCACACAATTTGCAATGATGTTTGTGTTAGAAAGATGCAAAATTTTTGCAGTTTCAAACATCATTTTGTTTTCTTCAACGCAGTAGCCAAATTTGTCAATATCGCCAATGTAAGGTATAGCATTGTTTACAATTGGATAATCTAATTTTTTTAATTTGCGTGGGTTTGTTTGCGTTAAATCATCAATTGCATTTTTGCCAGCCCCGCTAACCGCTTGATATGTGGAAAAAACAATATCAGTAAGCCCAAACTTTTTGCTTATGTTATTTAATGCTACCACGCTTTGAATGGTGGAGCAGTTTGGATTGCAAATTATGTTGCTGTTGCCAATATCATCAAAATTGATTTCTGGCACAATAAGTGGATAGTTTTTTCTAAAAGCAGAAGAAAAATCTATAACTTTAGTGCCTCTTTTTGCAAGCAATTTTACATATGTTTTGCTGATGTTTTCTCTTGTGCAAAACAGCGCAAAATCAAAATGGCGATTAAGCAAATTTTCTTTGTTAAGCAACTGCACAATATGTTTGTTTTTTCCAATTTTTTGTGTTTTGCCAACAGACCTAGCACTTGCAAACAAATAGTAGTTGTGTTCAACCAAACCTTGCTCAACAAGAATTTGCAAAGTGTTGCGCCCAACCAAACCAGTTGAACCAATTATTGCAATATTATATTTCATATTTTCACCTTTAAATTTATAATGCTTAAAACTTTTCAAATGTTACTAGACTAAATTAATAATATCAAAACACCAAAACTTTAAGGCGTTATGTTTTGTTTGTTCAATATCAAAGTCGTATTGAGATATTTGACTTTCTAATGCTTTTAATCTTATTTTTGTTTGTTCGGTTACAACACCTTGTTCAATCGCAGATATTAAGTTGTTTGAAGCTTTAAGTGTCTAGGCTCTTTTTTCTGTAACGATTTTATTACTGAACTTTTTTGTGATTCATTTTGATGTGGTTTGTAAATGTCATTTACAAGTTTATCAATATTATTGTTTTCATAAATCATATCCAATCAATTTATTTTACAAAAATTTAATAATCATTATAAACAAAAGTTTTGGTTGGTAGAAAATGCATCTTAATTTTCTTTATTTTTTCTCTCATGATAGGGCTGTAATTATTTGCTCTCTAGTCTAAAATTGGCTAATAAATTACATAAAACTGGCATTTTACCACATAATGATGATAGAAATGTAAGCACCATAATTTATAAAACTGAACCAAATCTTGAAAATAAGCAAGAAAAAAGAGCAACCCGACCACAAGGTTAGGACTGCTCCTAAATAGCGGATATAGAAGATATTGCCATTGATTGCAAAAATTCTTTGGTTTAAGATTTCACACTTAGGTCTGGCAAACCGTTTGATTTTTTTGCTAACAATATGCTAACATATAAAAGACAAAAATAGTAACATAAAAAAGATTAAACATCCTAATATTAAGATCTATAAAAATTTGCAAAATATAGAAAAGGTAGCCAAATTGATTATATAAAAAGCCACCTAAAATTAGCCAAAAATTTGTCATATTTTGGATTAATTCAACAAAACTCATAATTACATTCGGCACTCTGTTGGTGGCACAATTTTGCTTTTGCAAGACGCAAAAATGCAACCCCAAAGCCGTTTTGTGATTAAAAATTATTTATAAAATGGACACAAGTAAAAAGCAAAAATGAGGTAAAATTAATGAAAAGTTTTTTAAAAAAAATAAATAACACCATAATAATTGCCATAATGTGCGTTCTTAGCTTTTTTAGTGCCGGAATGGTAAATTTTTGTGCTAACATAAACAATTTAAAATTCCAAAAAGTTGCAAATGCTCATGGTCTTTTGTCAGAAAATGTTACAAAAACAACAACACAGGTAAACCTTGGCGACTATATAACTCTTGGCAAATACAATGGCAAAGACATTGTATGGAGATGTGTAAGCATTGATGACAGTGGAACGCTTATGCTTGCCGACAGCATAATAGACATGCTTCCGTATGACGCTATTACAAGCGACAATAGCCGTTCAAAATCTCATAGTCGTAATTATATGCGTGACACCTATGGCTCTAATTATTGGAAGGATAGCAATATGCGTTCGTGGTTAAATTCTACTGCCGTAGCAGGTAAGGTAAAGTGGCTATGTGGCAATCCTCCAAAAGAGAACTATGTGGACGGAAATGCTTACGACCAAAAAGCGGGTTTTTTAAATGGCTTTTTAAAGGCGGAAATTGCCACAATGAAAAAAATTACCCAGCGTTCGCTTGTATCGCACCCAGAATATAAGCAAGGAATTTATGATGGAGATGGTCGTTCAGATTTAGAAATAAATACAGATATTCAAAATGTTGTCCAAAACTATGATAGTGTTTATGGCGAAAATTCAACCGAAAAGGTTTTTTTGCTTGATGTTAAGCAGGTAAATACCGTTTGGAAAAACTTTGGCAGTTATTATGTCGGAATAAATGAGCAAGGTGCAAGTTGGCCATATTGGTTAAGAACTCCGGTAACCGATTGTAATCACGATATGCGGTATGTTCACAACAATGGAACAATAGGCAGAGAGTCGCCACAGCGCAGTTATATTGGAGTTAGGCCTGCCTTTTATCTTGATACAGACTATTATGTGGCAACTTCGGGTGGTGGAACTAAGGCAAGTCCATATGTGGGCTCTGCTCCTAATAAGGTTGAGGACGATTATACCGTTGCAGAACCAGTAGATGACCCAAATCAAGAGTGGGACATAAGCACCTACAAAAAGCTAACGCTTGCCCTTGGACCATATTATTCTAAAGATGGCAAATACTCGAATCCAACAATTCCTATATACACCATTCAAAAAACAAGAAGCGACACAGAAAATATGGTAATTGTTATTTGTGGCGAAGGATACACCAAAAGTCAACAACAAAAATTTATAAGCGATGTAAAAAAAGTGTGGAACGGTGCAATGCAATACGAACCCTACCGCAGTTTTGCAGATAGGTTTAATGTGTATGCTCTTTGCACGGCGTCGGAGTCCAGTTTTGAAAACGGCGGAAGCACATTTTTCGATGTGGTTGTAGGTTCTAATAATTCTTCGTCTATATCAACTAATCTTGGCAATCCTTGGAAGAACCATATTTTTGAAAGGTGTATTGGTCCTACATTTATAGAGCAAATCCATGATGCTCATATCCCCAACAATACAGACCCCAACACAATGTATTGGGACGATGAAAAAATGTACCGACAATTTGACTATGTACATAGTTATATAAATCAGTTTGCTTTGCTGGTTAATACTAGTCGAAACTTTGGAGATGCATATAATAATTTAAAATCAGGCTTTCATTATTTTATAACTCCATCGGATAGTTATCGTGCTCAGCAGACTTTTGCACATGAGTTTGGTCACGGATTACTAGGTCTTGGCGATGAATATATGACCAGTGCCGCACCAACAACGGACTATACTTCGCTAAATGTGTCATATACGCATAACCCAGAGCAAGTAAAGTGGAAAAAGTTGCTAGGATTTAGAAAAACTTTTACTTGTAAAACGGCGGATACTAATACTACTTACAATTCTAGTTATGAGTGTCTTATGCGCGATACAAACTACCAGTTTTGTGAAGTATGCAAATTGCAAGGATACAAGAGATTGTCTCAACTTGTAAATGGCAAAAGTCTATATGTTGCAGACCCCGAAGTAAAAAAATGCACTGATCAATATTCAGATTTGTCTGCCTATACGGATACTACATATAACGGATATGTGAATTTTGTAAATTATCGCAACACGGTATTGCTCAGCGGTGCATACAAAACCAAATTTAACACAACCATGGCTGGCAACAAAATTGAACTACGCACAATTGTTCAAAATCTTTCAGATAGTACAACTCGTTACATTACCATGAGGGTTTGGATAAAGCGGACAAACGGAAGTGTGGCAACTACAATGAGCGGTCAAAGACTCGAAATCTCACAGATGTTTACTATTCCGGTATGGGAGGAAAAAAGCAAGTTTTGGCCAAAGGGTGCTCTGGAATATAAGGGCAGTATTTTTGATTCAGGACTAGAAAGTTGCTCAATAATTTATCAAATTCCCACAGATGCCGACCTAAAAGTGGGCGATACCATTGCCTTTGAAATAACTGATGAAAAAGGAAATGTTTTATCGCACGACAATACCGAAACGCAGTCGTACGCAAATGTTAATATAGAGTACAAGTTTGAAGACGGCAGTGAAATTCCTAACGCATCAAAAGCTGTAATTCCTATGGCTGTTGGAACTAATCTAAACTGGGAGCCTGCTCAATCCTTTTATGGACATACATTAAGTTGGGTAGAGGGGCTAAATCAAGTTGTAAATGATAGCGGTCATACTGTAACATACTATTATACAAAGCAAGTTGATAATCATATACACGATTGGGGTGAGTGGATAAGCAATGGAAACGGCACACACACCCGTACCTGCAAAACAGATAGTAGCCACACCCAAACAGCAAATTGTTTTGGCGGAATGGCAACATGCACAACAAAAGCGGTTTGCGAAGGTTGCAAAAAAGAGTATGGAACAACTGTTGCACACAACATAACAAAATACGGCGGAAAAGATAGTACGGGGCATTGGGACACCTGTGCTACTTGCAATAACAAGTTGAATTTTGAAGAGCATATTCCCGACAGAAAATCGCCAGACAAAAACAACCCTGTAAAATGTACAAAGTGCGGATTTTTAATTGCCTCTGCAAAACAAAGAAAAGGGCTTTCGAGCAAAGCTGTAGCGGGTATTGTAATTGGCTCGGTAGCAGTTGTGATGCTGGTCGGATTTGTTATTTGGTTGAGGTCAAGAAAGATGCCGTTGTAGAGTTTAATAAAAAAACAAACCAAACCCCAAGTTTGAGGTGAACATTATGAAGTTGTCTAACTTATTAGGTTCACTTCTTTTTTTGGAGTTTGTTTTGTTTTTATGTTGGTAGACCACAAGGGATACGAACTCTTAAAAATAAAAAATTCGGGCTAAATCACTTAGTCCGAACTTGCAATGTTTATGGCGGAGAGTGAGGGATTTGAACCCTCGCGCGCCTTTCGACGCCTACATCCTTAGCAGGGACGCCTCTTCGACCTCTTGAGTAACTCTCCATTTGAATTATAAAATAAAAATATTAATTATTTCAATCAAATTATAATTTGGTTAAAACATTGTTAGTATAGCACAACAAAAAGGGTGTGTCAACAAATTAAAACGATTTTGTTTTAAATACTTTGATTATAACTTTTGCCTCTAAATTGAGCATTGTTGAATAATGATTTTTTTTGTTAATTTAAGATTTGATAATAAAATAACTGGACAATTTTAACAAAATTATATACCATATGAATATAAACAAAAATTGGAGGGTTTATGAAAAAATTTTTAAAAAATGCGTTGGCGTTTGGCTTGGCTGGCGTTGCATGTTTGAGCTTGACAGCTTGCGGCAATGATGATGCTGCCAAAATTGAAGCACAAAACAAGGAAACATTTAACTCTTTTTACACAACTGCTGCAACTTATGGGGACAATTTGCAAGCATTAACAAAAAATGATGCAACAAACCAAAAACAATTTGAATTTAAAGTTAAGTTTGGTGCAAATATGCAAGCAAGGAGTAATGCTACAGACACACAATTAGGCAACATGGAAACAATGTTTGACTTGAATTTTGAGGCAGGTTTAGGCGCAAGAACCGGTGCTGAAAATGACATTTATGCGTACATTAACACCAAAAACTTTGATGGTGAAATGACACAATGGGTGCGCGCATATTTAAAAACTCAAGCAAACGATGATATGTATGTTGCATATTATGGAGATGGTGCACCAGCGGACTGGGCAATAAACTATGGCGACTACTATCTTGTTGACACAGAAAACAGCCAATATGTTAAAAACACAGCTGCAAGATATAATTATTACAAATTATACTACACATATGATGCTTCAACTGAAACATATACACAAATTTTTGGCATACCAGAAGATTGGGACACAAACTATGCAAATTATTATGTGATGGATTTTGCGTATGTTGCAAACACAAATCCTGTTTATGACGAAAAAGAAACATATTATCAATTGAGTGATGTTGTTTACACATACTTTGATGCAGACACAAACCAATACATCAAATTTGAATTGCTTACAACCGAACCAGCAGACTGGTCAACAAAATATTACAATTATTACACATTTGATGGTGAAGTTTATTTAAGCAACAGCCAACCAACATTTGAAGCAGGCAAATTTTACAAAATGGTTAGCACTTTGCCAGAAATGATAGCGCAAGACATTTATGGAGATGATATCAATGGCAAATACACATTAGATATTCCAACTCAAATCATTGCAAACACTTTTGCAAATATGAGTGGTGGTTCATCAAATCCAGGTGTTGATATGGGGCAAATTCAAGATGTTATTGATGGTATTCAAAGCATAAAAGATTACGACAGCTTTAAAGCGCAAATTCAACAAGCTGGTGCAACAATTTCTTCAACCAAAGACAGCAATGGCGCAACACTGACAATTTCTCAAGTGTCATCAAATATGAGTGTTATGAGTGTTAATGAATTGAAACTTGTTGTTTCAAATGATGGCACAATTAAAGTTGTTTTAACAGCAAAACAATCAGTTGCTGGTGTTGAAATTATGAATGTTAATATCAACCTTGAAGTTTCAATGACAGAAACATTTGATGAAACAAAAATCCCAACAGATGCTGAATTGGCTGATTATCAATTGATTGAAATTGCAGATATTTTCTAAATCCAACAAAATTCAAAAAACGAGCATTATTTGCTCGTTTTTTTTGTTTGAGTACGAACTGATGTTCGTTAGAGTACTATTCACCTAAAGTGTAATAGCTACCTGAATGTTGTGTGGCAGGAAATCTTTTGCCTTTTTCAAGGTACAAACTTCCGCCATTGTGTCCTTCACTGTCATACGCTGTGTATGATGCAGATTGTGGAACTGTTTCACCAGGTTTCCATTGTTTTGTTTTAGACATCTAGCACCTCCAATTGTATGTTGTGCGATTGCAAAAATTATATGCAAAATTTGCTTTTACAATATTTGGCAAAAACCAAAACAACAGCAAAAACAAAAAGATTGCCAATTAAAAAAATATATGCTAATATGTTCATATGATAAAATTGGTTAACTTAAATTCATTTGATGAGGCACTGGATTTTGTGCCTAGTTTTTGTGCGGACAAGTTAACTCAAAACATAACCATTATAGTGCCAGATAAGTTGAGTTTGTTTATGGAAAAACACATTTTTGAAAAACTCAATTTAAAGGCAAGTTTCAACATAAAAGTTAGCACGTTGGATAGGCTTGTTAAAAGAGATTTGGCACTGGACAAATCCAAACAAATAAGCAAATTGGGGTGCATTGTTTTGGTGCACAAAATTTTGATGGATTTGGGCACACAACTTAAAGTGCTTAAAAACAAAACATATTCATTCAGTTATGCAGAAGAAATTTTTAGCACTCTTGCTCAACTTAAAGCGTCCAAAATTACAGTTGAAGAAATGCTTAAATTTAAACACACAAACACTCAATTGCAAGACAAAATTCATGATTTGGCAATGATTTTTGACCAATATGAGCAACTAAAGGCAGGTTTGCTTGACATAACTGACCAATTTTTGATGTGCTGTTTTAGTTTAAAGGAAAAGTATCAAAATCAAACACTTGTTTTTGTTGGTTTTGATGATTTTACTGCGGTGGAGTACACTGCCATTGAACAATTGGCATATTTCAACCAACTTGTTGTGGCAAACTATTTTGCAAAATCAAACAATCAACATTTGTACAATGATGAAGTTGCCACTCAACTTAAAAATATAGCATACATCAATCAACTTCCTTTTGAAGTTGAAAATTACAGTTCAAATTCAGCTGACCAATTAAAAAATTATTTAAAACAAAACCTTTTTGGCATAAAAGCAAGCAATACAGTCAACAACGACAACAGGGTTAAAATTTTTGCTTGCCGCGACAATTTTGAACAAATTGAAACAGTTGCGCGCGATATTCGCACTCAAATTTTAAATGGTGGCAAATTTTCAAATTTTGGTGTTGCTGTTTTTGGCGTTGATGGGTTAACAGAACAAATTAAGCAAATTTTTGGCAAATATGAAATCAATTTTTATTTGGACGGAAATTTGAGGTTAAGCGATTCAACTGTTTACAAATTTTTAAACGATATTTTCCGCCTAAACCTTGAGCCGTATGAGTTGGTCCATTATATCGACATAATCAATTCACCATTTTTTGCGCTTGACGAAATTGCAAAACAAGCGTTAATTTTAAGGCTAATTCAAATTGATTTTAAAGGCAATTTAACAAAAAAGATAGATTTAAATTCCAAAACATTCAAAGACCAAAACAAAGCTTTTGCAGCAGTTGATTTAAATGCCGCAAGAGATGAATTGATTAAATTTTTGGCAAACTTCAATTTGGCAAACACTGGAATTACTCAAATCAAACAAGTGTTAAACACCGCTTTTGAAAATTTGCAATTTGAGCAAACTTTGGCAGATTTGCAAGCAAAAGAAGAGTTGTTTTCAAAGCAAATTTTGCTTAATAAATCCATTGAAACAATCAAAAATATATTTGATGAAATTGAAAAGTTTTACCCAACTGCAAGTTTGGAAACGGTTGCAGATATGTTTTTTCATTTGGGGGATATCACAAACATCAGCAATTTGCCATTAACTTTGGATGCAGTTAAAGTGGTTGACGCCAACAATTTTTGTGAAAGATTTGAAAATTTGTATATAATTGGTTGCTCGGCAGAAAATGCACCAAACTTTAAAAACGATTGCGGCGTGATTGTGGACAGCGAAATTGAAGAACTTAATTTTAAATATAAACTTGCGCCAACAATTGCACATATAAACAAATTGGCAAGGTTGCGTTTGTTCAACAGTTGCTTGTTGTTCAACACAAACTTAACATTGTTGTACTCACGCACTCAAAGCGAGTTGATAAGAGAATTTTTGTTAAGATTGACTCAAAACAATCAAAACATAAAGCCAATTTCAAATTTGTTTGGTGGTTTTGTTGCGTTGTCAAAACAAGACTATGTTGAAAAAAATTTGGAAAATAAAACTCACATTTTTAATCAATTTATCAACACAAAAAACTTGCAACAAGTGAACAGTTCAAATGAATGTTTTAACTTTAACACAATTTCTGCTTCAAGGTTGGAAACATATTTTAAATGTCCGTTTAATCATTTTTTGAATTACACATTAAAAGTTAAACCACGCCTTAAAAATGACATCATGCCACTTGATACTGGTAACATTTTGCATGAAATATTGTTTAATTATTACACTTTAAACAAGCAAGTTGGCGATTTGTATGAATTTGCAAAAACGCAGATTTTTAAGATTATAGAAAGAGATGAAAGATTAAAACTCAATGCAAAAAGTCCAGTTTTAACCAACCTTATTGATGAAACGGTGAGGGTTTTAAATGGTGTTGATTACATCGACAAAAATTGCAATTTTAAGCCAGTTAAGTTTGAATATGAGTTTAAGGACAAAACTGCATTAAATTTGGGCAAGGCAAAATTAAAAGGTAAAATTGACCGTGTGGATACCGACGGCTCGTCTTTGCGCATTGTGGACTACAAAACAGGCAAGGCAGAAGCAAGTTTGAAAGAACTTTACTACGGCAACAAGTTGCAGTTGTTTTTGTATGCTTGCGCAATGGAAAATGCCAGCAAACAAAGGGTTGTTGGCGAGTTTTATTTGCCGCTGCACAATGCTTACACAACCGACAAAAACACATATTCTCTTAAAGGTTTTTTTGAAAATACAGAAGAGAATGTAAAAAATTTGGACAATCGCTTGCAACCGGGAGAAAAAAGCGACATCGTGAACCTAACAGTTGCCAAAACTGGGCTTGCCCGTAAGTTTGGGGACAAAGAATTACAACCAAGTGAAATGCAAACACTAAAAGATTATTCAAAACAAGTGTCAGCGTTGGCAATTGAAGAAATCAAGTCGGGTTTCATCAAACCAACACCAAGTGGTGTCAGCTTGTTGTGTGAAAGTTGCCCATATGTGCAAATATGCTTGAAAAAAAGCAACGCACAGCAAGAGCGCAGTGCACAGCAAGTTGGCATAGACAGCTTTTTAGGGGGCGAACAATGAATTTTGAACCTATACAATTAAACATAATCAACAGTGAAGCAAAAAATCAATTGGTTAGTGCGGGGGCAGGCAGTGGCAAAACAACAGTTATGATTGAAAAAATTGCCAATTTGATTATTGAGCAAAACATAGATATTTCATCTTTGTTGGTTGTAACATTCACAGTGCTTGCAGCAACTGAAATGAAACAGCGTTTGGAAAACAAATTAAAACAAAAACTTGCAGAATGTGACAATATAGCAGACGAACAACAAAAAGCAGAAAAAAAACGCTTGATTTTGGACAAAATTGACCAATTGCAAACTGCCAGCATTGATACAATAGACGGATTTAACTCAAAAACCATAAAAAAATATTTTTATGAATTAAACTTGAACCCTAATATTGAAATTATTTCAGACACAACTCGCGATTATTACATCAACAAAGCAATGAAACGCGCAGTTGAAACATTGAGCGCGGACAAAAACAAAATCAATGTTTTGCTTGACCTTTTTGGCGGCAATGCACGCAATTTAACCACTTTGGAACAACAAATTGTTGATATGTATAACGATATAATCAATTTGGAAGATTATGTTGCGTTTTTGTTGGACGCAAAAAATGAATATTTGACAAACGAAAAAAGCACGCAAATTGTAAATCAATTTTTAATCAAAAAAGCGCAAGATTTAACCAAATTGTTGCAAGACAATTATTCATTTTATCCAGCAGATATTCAACAACGCATCCAATCAAACATTGATGAACTAAAAAAAATCAACAACTTTTTGGGGCTAAAAGCAAATTTGATAGCGTTGGAAACAATAGATTTGTGTGCGTTTACACCAAAACAAACCAAAGAATTTGCAGAACTTAAAAATTTAAACAGTGAAATAAAATCGTTTAACGAAACAATCAACCAGTTGGAAGAAAACGGCATAACTAAAGATTACGACTTGCAAAGCGAGCGAATTGCAGAATATTTTTCTTATGTTTTGGATTTGCTGGAATTGTTTATGCAAAACTATGAAAAAATCAAAACAAAAAACAACCTTATGGACTTTAACGATATGTCGCGCAAAATGTTGGAGTTGTTGTCTATTGACCGCGTAAAAAATGAATTAAATCAAAGGTATAAATACATTTTTATTGATGAGTATCAAGATGTTAATCCATTGCAAGATAACATCATGGAGCAAATTGCAGGCAAGGACACAAAAGTGTTCACTGTTGGTGATGTAAAGCAATCAATTTATGGTTTCCGTGGCTCAAGCCCAGAATGGTTTTTGTCAAAGTACAACGGCTTTAAACAAAACCAAGCAATTGGCACAGCGTTTGACATGAACATCAATTACCGCAGCAATCCAACAATATTAAAATTTATCAACGAAATATTTTGTTCGTTGATGACAACCCACACAGCAGATATAGATTACAAGCAGAGTTCTGTTATTGAGCCTCGTCGTGATGATATTCTGGACGAAAAAACAAAAATATTGCTTGTTGCAAATGAAAACGAAAAGGTTGTTGCAACTGGCTTATATAGCGTTAAAAACGATAAACAAACGGAAGAAAACAACCCAAAAGTTTATCAAGCTGCATTGGTGTTAAAAACCATAACAGAGTTGATTGGCACGGAATTTTACGATGCAAATTTAAAACAAAACCGCCGTTTAACATACAGTGATATCGCAATTTTAACACGCTCCACAAATGATGAAAACTCTCAAATTTTGATTGAAATGTTAAGGCAAAATGCAGTGCCAGTTAATTTGAACAACAAACTTGAAACTTCAACAAGCGAAGGCGTAAAATTGCTGCTTTCAATTTTAAAATGCGTTGCACACACAGCGGATGATGTGGATTATTTGGCGGCGTTTTTGGCACTAACTGATTTGCAATTTGATGAAATTTTGGCTTTGCGCAGCTCAGAAAATAGTTTGCTTGATGATTTGCTTTTAAACACTCAAAACAAAAATATTGCTTTGGGGTTTGAAAAATTGAACAAAATTAAACTTCAATCTTTGGCAAGTTCCAATTCAAATTTGGTGAGATATATTTTAAACGATATGGGTGTTAAAAACTATTTGCTTGCAACACTATTTGGAAATAAAGAGTTAAAGTTGATTGAGCAATTTATTGCATCTCTCACTGTTGAAAATTCATTAAGTTTGGCAGAGTTTGTTGCGGTCATTGAAACAAACATCAGCCGTGGCAATGACTATTTGGATATGGACAAAGAAGATAGCGTAACTTTTGAAACTATCCACAAAAGCAAAGGGCTTGAATATCCTGTTGTGATTTTGTACAACGCAAGCAAAACATTTTCATATCTACGCGAGCATGATGACATCACGTTTAACGCAAACATAGGTTTGGGCATAAATGATTACGACACAATCAACCGCACAAAAAGCTTAAGTTTGCCAAAGTATGCAATCAAAATTGCAAACGCAAGCAAAGGGTATAAAGAAGAATTGCGCCTTTTGTATGTTGCATTAACAAGGGCAAAAAACAAACTCATTATAACTGGGCAATATTCGCCAAAGCAGTTGGAAGAAAAACTTAAAAAAACCAGTTACCTAAACATGATTTTGTCTTGTTATCAGTCGGCAATCGTTGCGGGCAAAACAGATTTTGATTTGTGCGAATTTATCTTTTTTGATGATGTAAAAAACAACACGGTTAGTTCAACTGAAGTTGTGCCGGAAATTGACTTTAAAAATCCAGATTTTGTTTACTCAAATGATAGTTTTGCTATTCCAATCAAAAACACAGTAACTGGCATAAACTCAAAACAAAGTGAAGCACAAAAATTCAGCACAAAAGCATATTTAACGCCACAAGTTCAATATCAAGTTAATGAAGACAAAGCCATTGTTGGCACGCACTATCACAAGGCACTTGAATTGCTTGATTTAACGCAAGAGTATCAACAAAACACAAATTTTGACGATGTTGATTATCAAAAAATAAAAATGGCACACAGCAAATTGTCTGTGTTGGCAAAAGGTGCAAAATCAATCCATAAAGAAACCGATTTTATGATGTATTTGCCGTACAATGATTTGGTGGCGGAAAGCAAGGTAAACGAAAAAGTGCTTGTGCAAGGTGTGCTTGACATGCTAATTGAGTTTGAAGACCATTTTGACATTGTTGACTACAAATTTTCAAATTTAAAAGCAGACGTGTTAAAACAAAAATATGCCGAACAATTGAGATTATATAAGTTGGCAGTTGAAAATGCTTACGGCAAAAAGGTTGAGCATATGTACATATATTCAATCAACACTGGAGAGTTGATTTAAAATTTTGCAAATCTTTGTTATTTGATAACAATTTTAAAATCGACATGATATAATTATTTTAAAAGTTTAGGGGGTGTTTATGAATATTTTATTAACAGGTGGCTTGGGTTACATTGGCTCACACACAGCAGTTGAATTGTTGAATAAGGGACATGAAGTTGTTGTGATTGACAATTTGAGCAACAGCAAACGTTCGGTTAAAACAGCCATTGAAAAGATTACTGGCAAAAAAATTGAATTGTGTGTTTTTGATTTGTGCAACAAAAACAAATTGATGGCATTTTTTGAAAACCACAAAATTGATGCAGTTATCCATTTTGCTGGATTAAAAGCAGTTGGGGAATCTGTTGCAATTCCAGTTAAATATTATCAAAACAATCTTATTTGCACACTTAATTTAATTGAGTGTATGCTTAAATATAATGTTAACAATTTGATTTTTAGTTCTTCTGCAACCGTGTATGGCGAAAACAACAAAGTGCCTTTCACAGAAGATATGCCAACAGGAGCAACAAATCCATATGGAAGAACAAAATTGTTTATTGAAGAAATCATTAAAGATACTTGCCGCGCTTATCCAAATTTTAAAGCCGTGATTTTGCGTTATTTCAATCCAGTTGGGGCGCACTCATCAGGTTTGATTGGTGAAGATCCAAACGGCAGACCAAACAATTTGATGCCATTTATAGCTCGTGTTGCGGTTGGCAAACTTGACAAACTTTCAATTTTTGGTCATGATTATCCAACGCCAGACAAAACTGGTGTTCGTGATTATATCCATGTTTGCGATTTGGCATTGGGGCATGTTGCTGCACTTAAAATGTTTGGCAAAATGAAAGGTTATGAAATCATCAATTTGGGCACAGGCAATGGTGTTTCTGTGCTTGAAATGGTCAATGCTTACAACAAGGTTTGTGGTGGCAAAGTTAAATATGAGTTTGCTCCACGCAGGGCAGGCGATATTGCAGAGTGCTATGCGTGTGCAGATAAGGCTAAAAAGGAATTAAATTGGCAAGCAACACGCAATCTTGAAGATATGTGCAAAACCAGTTATAATTATGAATGCAAGCATACAAAAAAGCAAAAATAATAAAACAATTTTTAACCAAAATATGTTTTGTTTAAAGCAATAAAAAAATCCACACAATTGTGTGGTTTTTTTGTTAAATTGTGTTTTCATTTTCGCTTTCACTTAACTCATGCAAAGTGAGGGTGTTCTTCATCAGTTCTGCTATAGTCATTGGGCCAACGCCGCCGGGAACAGGAGTGATGTAAGATGTTTTATCTTTAACATCATCAAAATCAACATCGCCAACAAGTCCAGTTTGCAAACGATTTATGCCAACATCAATCACAACAGCATCTTGTTTAACCATGTCTTCTGTTACAAAATTTGGTTTGCCAATTGCAACAATCAAAATGTCAGCTTGCTTTGTAACGCTTGCCAAATCTTGGGTTTTGCTGTGGCAAACAGTAACGGTTGCATTGCGTTGCTCCAACAAATTTGCAACAGATTTGCCAACCAACAAACTTCTGCCAACAACAACCACGCGTTTGCCTTGAATAGGAATGTTGTAATTATCCAACAAATCAACAATTCCTGTTGCTGTGCATGGTGCAACAATATGCTTGCCTGCAAACAATTTGCCCAAATTAAGGTCGGTCAAACTATCCACATCTTTTTGCGGAGAAATCAAGTTTACAAGTGCATTTTCGTCCAAATGCTTTGGCAATGGCAGTTGCAGCAATATGCCAGAAATGTTGCTGTCATTGTTAAGCAAAGTTATAACTTTGGCAACTTGCTCTTGTGTTGCATCTGCTGGCAAAGTTTTGATTACAGAATTAAAACCAACAAAATTGCAGGCTTTTTCTTTGTTTGCAACATAAACTTTGCTGGCTGGGTCATCGCCAACCAAAACGCATGCCAAAGTTGGCACAGGCTTGCCTAATTTAATATAATTTTTTTCAACTTTTTGGGCAATCATCTTTTTTATTATTGATGCCACTTCTTTTCCATTTATTATTTCCATATCGATATGATAAAACTTGCAAAATCAAAAGTCAACATTAATTTGGCTAGTTAATCATACATAAAATTTATGCAAAACATAAACAAAAGTTGTTGCAAAAATTTATGAATATTTTAACGCACATAATCCCAGTTTTGGCTTATAAATTTTGTGTAATAAAAATGCTCATAATAAATTATGGCATATTTTAATTAGCTCATATGAAAGATGTGCGAAGAAGAGTGAGAGTAATTAAAATAATAATGCTCATAATAAATTATGGCATATTTTAATTAGCTCATATGAAAGATGTACGAAGAAGAGTGAGAGTAATTAAAATAATAATGCTCATAATAAATTATGGCATATTTTAATTAGCTCATATGAAAGATGTACGAAGAAGAGTGAGAGTAATTAAAATAATAATGCTCATAATAAATTATGGCATATTTTAATTACCACGCAAAAGCAAAAAATTTAATCAAAACAAATCATTTAATTGCTGTTACCATCTTTGAAAAATATCATCATATTTATCCTGCAATGGTTTTGTATTTTGATGTTAGCAAACCAATACCAATTCGAGAATATATGTGGGAAGATTACATTCCATTAATCAATCAAGTTAATGTAAAAATTGAAGATAATCGCACAAAAAAAGGCATTTGATAATGCCTTTTTTGTTAAACGTTTTCAATTTCAATTACGCCAGTTTTTTCAAACTTGTCTTCAACTTTTTTGTAATCGTTGGCAAGTTTAATAAACCTGTAAACAAAGTAACCCATAACGCCTGCAACAATAACTGCAACAATTGCAATGTGCCAACCTTCAACAAATTCGTCCAAAATGATTGATGCTTTTGGAGCGCCAAACACAGTGTCTTTAACACTTGTAAGTTCTTCACATTGTTGTTTTGTTTTTAAGTTGGAATCTGTTATTGCGTTTGCAGTTAATTTTGAACCTTCACTGTTTGGATTGTAGTACAAAACAAAATATTGGTCTTCTTTAACTTTGATGCAGTAAGCAGTTGTTTCAGTTGATGTTGAAATTGAGCCTTTGCCATATTTCATATAAGATTTGATGCCGATAGAGTAAATCATTCCACACATCAAAACAACAGCAATAAAGCAAGCAAAAAATGCAATTAGAGTTTTAAGCCCCATTTCAATAAATTCACGTTTCTTCATTTTTTTAATGAATTCCATAAACAAAATTCTCCCCAAAATAAAATGTTTAGCCTTGCAGTTTGCTGTAAAAAAACATGCAATCAAAACAAAAATTCACTTTTATTATAATAATAGTAAAGTATTTTTGCTCATTTGTCAAAGAATTTTCGACATTTTTTGGTGTTTAAATAAATTTGTTTTTTTATAGGCTTTTAATACAAGCGGAAAACTTAATAGTTTGAAACCGTTTTCTTTGTCGCTAAGTGGCGCAAACCAATATTGATTTATTAACGCATTTATCAATGTTTTAAAATAAAATTATTTTTTTGCACTTTCTTTACAAAATTGGTTAATTATGTTATTATAAACTTATGCAAAGTGAAGAAAAAGATATTTTTCAAAAAAATGCTTTAACTTTGGCGTATCTTGGTGATGCAGTGTTTTCACTTATGGTGAGAGAGTTTTTGGTTAAAAGCACAGAATATAAGGCAAACGGATTAAACAAAATTGCCAACAAAATTGTTTGTGCAAAAAACCAAGCGCTGATTATGCAAGATATCAAACCAGAGTTGACGGAAGAAGAAACAGAAATTGCCATGCGTGCAAGAAATGCACATCCAAACAACAAAGCAAAAAATTCTAGTTACGAAGAGTATAGTTTGGCAACCCAATTTGAAGCTCTTGTTGGATTTTGGCATTTGAAAAATGAGCAAAAAAAATTAAAAAGTATGTTTAAAAGGTTTGTGGAGCAAAAGTTATGATAGTAGAAGGTATTAATGTTGTTAGAGAATTGATTAGTTCTCGCTCACATATAGATAAAATTTTGGCGGAAAAGTGCAACAATTTTGAAGTTAACAATATTGTGGATGCTGCACGCAAGTTAAACATTCCGGTTGAAATTGTGGACAAGGAATTGCTTGAAAAAATCAACAAAGGCAAAACCCAAGGTGTTTTGGCGTATGTGCCAAACTTTAAATATGCCGATGTAGACGATATTTTGGATGTTGCAAAGGAAAAGGGCAAAGCACCATTTATTGTTATTTTGGACAGCATTGTTGATCCACATAATGTTGGCGCAATTATTAGAACTTGTGAATGTGCTGGCGTTGATGGAGTGATTATTCCAGAAAATCGCGCTTGTTTGGTTAATGAAACTGTTTACAAAACCAGTGTGGGTGCGGTTAGCCATATCAAAGTTGCGTTGGTTAAAAATTTAACACGCACAATTGAATATTTAAAAGAGCAAGGTGTTTGGACTTACGCATTGGAAGCAGGCAGCAAACGTATTTATGATGCAGATTTTAAATATCCAACCGCACTTATCATTGGCAGTGAAGGCAAAGGTGTGTCACGTTTGGTTAAAGAAACTGCAGATGAAGTGCTTTCACTTGATATGTATGGTTTGGTTAACAGTTTAAATGCGTCATGTGCAGGTGCAATTGCAATATATGAAGTTGTAAGGCAACGCCGCGGGGAATAAGGTTTTTGTTGGAAGTTGATGATTTGATTTTAAAAGCACAACAAGGCGATGAAAATGCAATGGAAAGCATCGTCAACCTTTTTCGTGCCAAGGTTACGGCAATATCTCGTGAATACTTTTTGGTTGGTGCTGGGCTTGATGATATTATTCAAGAAGGCATGATTGGTTTGTTTAAAGCAGTTTATGTTTACAATCCACAAAAAAACCACAATTTTGGTTCGTTTGCAACGCTTTGCATAGAGCGTCAAATTCAAACAGCAATCAAAAACGCCAATCGCAAAAAAAATTCACCACTCAATAGTTATGTTTCAATCAGCCAGTTTGATGATAGAGATGATGATGAAGAAAACATAAAACTTGTGCTTGCTGATGATGATAGTGATATCGAGCAAAATTATATCAACAAAGAACTTAATGTTGTGGTTATGAGCAAGGTTAAGTCACTTTTAACAGATGAGCAATTTAAACTTTTAAAGATGTTTTTAAATGGTAAAAGTTATGTTGAAATGGCAGAAGCAATGAATGTTTCAACCAAGCAAATTGACAACAATTTGCAAGCAATAAAAAAGATATTAAAATCACTTAAAGGAGAAATTTAATGAGTTTGGCATTGTATCGTGAATTTAGACCAAAAAATTTTGATGATGTTGTTGGGCAAGATTATATTATTCAAACATTAAAAAATCAGGTTAAAACTGGCAATTTGTCGCATGCTTATTTGTTTTGTGGGCCTCGTGGCACTGGCAAAACAAGCACAGCCAAAATTTTTGCTCGTGCTGTCAATTGCACTCACAGTGTTGACGGAAATCCTTGCGATATGTGCGCAGAGTGTGTTGCGTTAAGCCAGCCAAACACAGATATTTTTGAAATTGACGCAGCATCAAACAACCGCGTGGAAGAAATCCGTGATTTGCGTGAAAAAGTTGCATATCCACCACTTATTGGCAAATACAAAGTTTACATTGTGGACGAAGTGCATATGTTAACCGACAGTGCATTTAATGCATTGCTTAAAACACTTGAAGAGCCACCAAAACATGTTATATTCATTTTGGCAACAACCGAAATTCACAAATTGCCAGCAACAATTTTAAGCCGTTGCATGCGCTTTGACTTTAAACTTTTGCCAGTTGATTTGTTAAGTGAACATCTTAAAAATGTGTTTGAAAAACGCGGCATTAAGTGTGATGAAAAATCTTTGCATCTCATTGCAAAAGCAGGGGAAGGCAGCGTGCGTGATATGCTTTCAATTGCGGATAGTGTTGCAGCGTATTGCAACAACGAAATAACTTATGCTCAAGCGGAAAGTGTGATTGGATTGTCCAGCAAGGATAACATCAAAGATATATTAGTGAGCATCGCAAACAAGGATATCAACAAATTGTTTGTTTCAATCAAACGTGCTTTGGGCACTGGCAAAAACATTCAAGTGCTTTGCAAGGAAATGGCAGATTTTGTTAAAAATTTGATTATGATTAAAGTTGGTGTTGGAGATTATTCAGTCTTGGATATCTTGCCGGGTGAATTTGCATCATACAGCGACATTGCTGCAATGTTTGACATCAATTATTTAAAAACAGCGTTCAGCCGTTTTGCAGATGTTGAATTAGATTTGAAATATAGTATTAATCCAGAAAATTTGTTTGAATCAACTTGCCTAGATTTGGTTGTTACGCCAACCGTTTTACCAGCTCAACCTACTGTTTTAAATGCTCAACAACCGGTGCAAGCAGTTCAACCAAAAGCTGAACCAGCGGCAGTTAGTTCCAACGAAACTGACAGAGTTTGGGGCAATGTGCTCATCAAGGCAAAGGAACGCAATTTGTTTGCACTTTCCAATGCATTATTAAGCGTTGTTAAAGTTGAAAAAAGGTTAAATCGCCTTGTTATCCACACAAATGATTTGGGTGCATATCAAATGATTGACAATAAAGATAGAATTAATGTAATATTGGAGTTAGTAAATTTGTTTGACGAAAGCATTAAAGATATCGAAGTGGAATATGATAACACAAATGTGTCCACTCAAGATGTTAAGGACAGTTTAAAAGATGCATTTAAGTCAAAAATCAAGTTTAAAGAATAAATCTAATTAGGAGATAAAATTATGGCATATGGTGGTTTTAATGGCGGCTTTGGTGGCGGAATGAACATGAACGCAATCATGCAACAAGCACGCAAAATGCAAGAGCAAATGGAAAAAGCGCAACAAGAGTTGGAAGAAGCAGAAGTTGTTGGCAAGGCTGGTGGAGATATGGTGCAAATTACAATGACAGGCAAAAAGGAATTAAAGTCTGTTAAACTCAACAAAAATGCAGTTGACCCAGACGATATTGAAATGTTGGAAGATTTGCTTGTTGTTGCTTTTAACGACGCTATTGCAAAAGCAGATGAATTAAGCAAAGACAAAATGGGCGCAATGGGCGGCCTTGGCGGGTTGATGTAATGAACCAAATTGACTCTATGGAAAGGCTGGTTAACGAATTTTCTCGTTTGCCGGGTGTTGGCAAAAAAACTGCTCAAAGATATGCTTATTATCTGTTAACTTTGGACGAAAATCAGGTTAAAGATTTTGCCGATGCAATGGTTAATGCAAAGCAAACCATTCATTATTGCAAAGTGTGTGCAAACTTTACGGATAAAGAAATTTGTGATATTTGTTCTCGTCCCAAAAAGGATAATATCATTTGCGTTGTTAAAGAGCCAAAAGACGTTACAGCACTTGAAAAGGTGCGTGAATTTAATGGCACATATCATGTCCTTCATGGAGTGATTAACCCACTTGAAGGCAAAGGCCCAAATGACATCAACATAAAATCACTTTTGGCACGCGTTCAAGCTGAAAATATTGCAGAAGTTATTGTGGCAACAAATCCAGATGTGGAAGGCGAAGCAACAGCAATGTATATTGCCAATTTGCTTAAACCACTTGGTGTTAAAGTTACACGTATTGCGCAAGGCGTTAGCATGGGCAGCGAGTTGGAATATACTGATGCAATGACATTGTCAAAAGCACTTCAATCTCGCCGCGAAATGTAAATCAAAAACAAAAAAACTCGTCGTTTTGATGAGTTTTTTGTTGTAAATATATTTTAATGTTTAAATTAAAATGTAGATTACAGTTTTTTACGATAATTTTAATTTTTAACAATGATAGGTTTATTTGTTTGCCATGTCTTTAATCATACAACAGTTTTTATATTTTTTTCCGCTTCCGCAAGGGCAAAGGTCGTTTCTGCCAATGTGAGTGTCGCGTTTGCGTGCTTGCACATTTTCACCTTTATTTGTGTTGCCAGCATTAACTGGGCCAACTGGGCGTTGTGGGATAACTTCAATTTTAAGTTGTGATTTAAACAATGTTTCGGCAGTGTAATCACGGATATCAGTAATCATTTTGTCAAACATTTCAAAACCTTCGTTTTTGTAAGCAACAACAGGGTCTTTTTGACCATATGCCATAACGCCGATTTCGTTGCGAAGGGTGTTCATTGCATCGATATGGTCTGTCCAGAACTTATCAACCACACGGAGCAATACGCTGCGTTCAATAATGCTGAAATCTATATTCAATTTTTTAACTTCTGCAATTTTTGCTTCGTAAATTTCCAAAAGCTTTTCATAAATGTTTTGGGCAACTTGTTTAGAGTCAAGCCCTTCAACAAAATCCGCGGTAACAAGGTTTGTGCCAGGTTTTAAAATCTTTGACTCCAATTCCTTGTTCAAAGGTTCCAAGTCCCATTCATAATATGGTTTTGATTCGTCCAAATAATTTGCAGTTGTTTCAAAAGTGAATTCTTTAAGCATTTCCAAAATTTGTGGGTGAATGTCAACTCCGTCCAAAACTTTGTCGCGTTCGCCGTAAATAATTTGACGTTGTTTGTTAAGCACATCATCATATTCAAGCACATTTTTACGTGCACCAAAGTTCATTGCTTCCACTTTCTTTTGTGCAGATTCAAAGAACCTTGTCAAAATGCGAGATTGCAAAGGCATATCTTCATTTCCACGGAAAACAATAGAGAACCAGTTTTTCATTCTGTTTTCGCCAAAACGTTGTGGCAAATCGTCTTCAAGAGAGATAAAGAATATGCTTGAGCCTGGGTCGCCTTGACGTCCGGCACGACCACGCAACTGATTGTCAATACGACGAGATTCATGACGTTCAGTGCCCAAAATGTGAAGACCACCAAGCTCAATAACCTTTTTCTTTTCTTCGTCGGTTATCTTTTTAAAATCGGTGTAGTATTTGTTGTATTTGTCTTTCAAAACTTTTTCTTCGTCAGTTAAATCTGCATTGTAAGAAGTGATTTTTTCCATCACAGCAGGTTCAACGTTTTCGTTAAGCATTTTTTGTTTTGCCAAAAATTCTGGGTTACCACCAAGCAAAATATCTGTACCACGACCAGCCATGTTAGTTGCAATTGTAACTTGCCCAACACGACCAGATTGCGCAATAATTTGACCTTCAAGTTCATGGTTTTTTGCATTCAAAAGGTTGTGAGGAATGCCCAATTTTTTAATTTCTTTGCTTATGCGTTCAGATTTGTCAACCGAAGCAGTACCAACCAAAATAGGTTGACCTTTTTCATATTTTTCCTTAATTTCTTCAACAATTGCATTGTATTTTGCTTGTTCAGTGTAAAAGATAAGGTCTTGTTCATCAATACGTTGCACAGGCTTATTTGTTGGAATGGTAACAACATCCAAGTTGTAAATTTTGTTAAATTCACCTTCTTCAGTTTTTGCAGTACCAGTCATGCCGCTCAATTTAGAGTAAAGTTTAAAGTAGTTTTGAAGGGTGATTGTTGCCAAAGTTTTGTTTTCTTCTTGCACTTTAACGCCTTCTTTGGCTTCAATTGCTTGGTGCAAGCCGTCGCTATAACGTCTGCCTTGCATAATACGGCCGGTAAATTCATCAACAATCAACACTTCATCGTTTTTAACAATGTAGTTGATGTCGCGTTCCATAATATAATTTGCACGCAAAGCGTTGTTGATATGGTGGTTGATTTCAAGGTTTTGGATATCACTCAAGTTTTCAAGTTTAAAATAAGTTTCTGCCTTGCTAACACCAGTTTCAGTTAAACGGATTTGTTTATGTTTGATGTCGATATCGTAATCTTCTGGTTTCAAACTTTTTGCAAATCTATCAGCAACTGCGTAAAGGTCTGTTGACTTGCCACCTGCACCAGAAATAATAAGTGGGGTACGTGCTTCATCAATCAAAATGGAGTCCACTTCGTCCACAATACAGAAATTGTGCCCACGTTGCACCTTGTAGTCTTTGCTAACTTGCATATTGTCACGCAAATAGTCAAAGCCAAATTCATTGTTTGTGCCGTAAGTGATGTCGCATTCATATGCCTTTTTCTTTTCTGGTGCTTGTTGACCAGCAAGAGTGCAACCGATAGTAAGCCCCAAAAATTTGTAAAGTTTGCCCATCATTTCTGCTTGTGTTGTTGCCAAGTATTCGTTAACAGTAATAACATGCACATTTTTGCCAGTGAGTGCGTTTAAGTAAACTGCAGTGGTTGCTGTCAAAGTTTTACCTTCACCGGTGCGCATTTCAGCAATACGCCCTTGGTGCAAAACAACGCCACCAATAAGTTGAACATGAAAGTGACGCATGCCAAGCACACGGGTTGCAGCTTCGCGCACAACGGCAAACGCGTCCGGCAAAATATCATCAGTTGTTTCACCAGCTTTAAGCCTGTCTTTTAAAATGGCGGTTTGACCTTGCAATTCTGCATCGCTCATGGCAGAGTAGATGTCTGCCTTGTCTTCAATTTGTTTTACAATTTTTTCAATTTTGATAAGACTTCTTTTGTTGTCTGAAGCAAATAAGTAAGAAAATAATCCCATAATAAATCCTTTAATTAAAATTCTTTCCATATTTTATCAAAAGATAATGTTTTTGTCTAGTAAATTAAACTTAATGCTATAATATAAGTTGATATTTAAATTAATATTATGACGCTGCTTTAATATGCAGAAAAAAACCACCAAATTTTTTGGCGGTTTTTTAAAAATTTAAAGTTGATTAATTAAATCATCACGTTTTTTTGCATATTCTTCTTCAGAAATCAAATTATTGTCCAACATTTCTTTCAATTCTTTCAACTTTTGTTGAACTGTTTTTTCACCAGCTTGATTTTGTTTTTTGTTATCTTCAAACATTGGGGCAAGGGCATCGCGTTGACGGCGTTTGTCCATGCGCTTAACAACCCAGTTTGAAATGATAACAAAAGCAAGAGCCATAACTGCAAACATAATTGAAATTTTGTTTGAAATAAAACTAACATTGTTTGCAAAACTCAAGCCATCGTTGCTAATTTTAACACAAAATAAGGCAATCGAGCCATACAAGTCTATATACAAATTGCTGATGTATGTGATAACCTGAAAAGCAACCATAGTTTTGCGATATTTAACCACACAACTAGCAACCGAATTTGCCACTACAATTTGAAAAGTTAAAAACAAACTGATTTGCAAAAATTTAAGTTGCCCAAGCAATTGTGCTGCGTTATCAGCTTTAACGGCGTCTGCAATTTTAACGCCAACAATAATGTCTGCTGCCCAAAGGACGCAACTAAAAGCAGTCAAGCCAAACATTACATAACAAAGAATTTTAAATTCACCTTTTGAAAGTTGTTTAACCCAAGGCAACACCATCATGCAAGAAATACTCACAACCAAGATAACCAACACCAAAGACAACATGGCAGCAGAATATTTGAGCACATTAAATGACATCATAATTGCTAACGCAACAGATGCAAACATTCCAATAACTGCGATTGTTTGGATTAAACGATAAAGTTTTTCATGATCCATTTTTGTTTTTTCCATAGACAAACTCCTTTTATATTCTATTAGCATTATACAAAAAATAGCCATCAAAAGCAACGAAATATGCTAAAAAATCAAATTTAAAAGTAAATTAGTTTTTATTTTATTGCTGTTTTTGTTGCGTTTATTGCTGCTTTTTCAAGTTGTTTTAATAACAAAATTGTTTGTTTTTGTTGGCTTTTTAATCAAAATAAAAGGGAAAAGCGATATAAAATCAAAAATTTTTGCGTTTTGGGCAAATTAAATCACAATGGCAATTTTTATTAAAAACAAGCCTAACAATAATTATTTTTTGCTAAAAACACAGCAAAAACTATAAAAATCTACTATCAGTAGAGTAAGTAGAGTTACAATTCCAATTTAAAGAGATGTAAAAAATGATTCTATTATTTGATAGATAGTATTCTAATAATTAAGACTAATGTTTAGAGCAAAATTTGACAATTCTCTTGCAAAAACGAATAAACAAATAGTATGATGTTGTCGTTGGAGGATAAATGAAGGAGCAGCAAACGATATACTTCAGTGATGAATTTAATGAAGATTTTTCTGAAGATGTTGAACAAGACAAGCCTGTTAGTGAAAAATATGTTTATTACAGCAATAACTTGTTTTGGCAAATTAAACACTTCTTTTGGAATAATATCATTGCATGGCCGGTTTCAATGATTTATGCAAAAACAAAATTTGCTTGGAAGATTGTAAACAAAAAAGCTTTCAAACAAGTTAAACGCACAAGTTATTTTATTTATGGCAATCACACTCAACAATTCTTTGATGCATCAATGCCAAAAAGAATAAGTTATCACGAAGCATATGTTATGGTCAACCGCAAAAATCTTAACATCAAAGGTTTGGGTTGGTTGGTTAAACGTTTGGGTGCTTTGCCTGTACCAACAAATGTTCACGAAACAAAAAAGTTTGTTACAGCTGTTGACGAAATAATAAAAAAGCGCAAATCAATTTTAATTTATCCGGAAGCACATATTTGGCCTTATTACACAAAAATTAGACCATTTGTGTCAACTTCGTTTAGATATCCAGTTAAATATGATGTGCCTGCATTTTGTTTTACCAACACTTATCACAAGCGCAAAAATGGCAAAGTTCAGATAATTACTTATATTGATGGTCCATTTTATCCAAACAAGGAAATGCCAAGCAAGGAGCGTATTCAAGACTTGCACGACCGAGTTTACAACACAATGGTTGAAAGAAGCAAATTAAGTGATTACGAATTTATTAAGTACATAAAAAAGGAGGAAAATGATTAACATTTTATTTTCAGGAAACTCAAAAGTGTTTGATGGTGTGTTAACAACAATGCTTTCAATTTTCAAACGTACAACAACCAAAGAACCATTTAAGTTTTATATCTACACAATGGATATAACAAGAATTAAACCAGAATATACCGCAATTGATGATAAAATGATTGAATTCCTTAATAATGTTGCTAAATCTTACAATCCAGAAAATGATGTGGAAAAAATTGATTGTGGAGAATATTATAAGGCAGAATTTGAAAATAGCCCAAACGAAAGTTGCTATTGCTCACCATACACATTGTTAAGATTGTTTGCAGACTTAATTCCAAATGTTCCAGACAAGTTGTTATATTTAGATATTGACCTTTTGTTTAATAGAGATATAACTGAACTTTACAATCAAGACATTGATGAGTATGAGTACGCCGCCGCAACTGACCATTATGGCAAATTTGCAATTAATCCAAAATATATCAATGCTGGTGTTTTGCTTTTGAACATGAAAAAGATTAAGGAAACTGGTTTGTTTGAAAAAGCAAGGCAGTTAATTAGAGAAAAGAAATGGCTGTTTGCAGATCAAGATGCGGTTTGGCATGCAACAACCAAATACAAAACTTTGCCACAAAGGTTTAATGATCAAAAATATTGCCACAAAAACACTGTGATTAGGCATTTCAGCAAACGATTGTTCTGGAAGCCATATCCACACACAGCAAATATAAAACAGTGGAATGTAAGCAAAGTACACAAAGTATTCAAATATTATCAATTTGATGACATTTTATACGAATACATTTATTTAAAAAAATATTACGAAAACAATTTTTTAAAGGGAGAAAATTAATATGAATAATCAAAACAAAAACAACATAATACCAATTATCTTTACTTGCGATGACAAGTATATACCATATTTAGCAGTTTCTTTGGAGTCTTTAGAAGAAAATGCTTCAAAAAACTATCAGTATGACATCAAAATTTTACACGCAAACAATGTTAATGAGAGAAATCAAAAATTAATTAAACAAAAATATTCCAATCAAAATTTTCAAATCAGCTTTGAAGATATCACTTCATATGTTGAATTGATTGCAAACAAGTTGCACACACGTGACTATTATTCAAAAGCAACATATTACAGATTGTTTATCCCAAATTTGTACAAACAATATGACAAAGTTTTGTATCTTGACAGTGATATCGTTGTTAAAGGTGATATTAGTGAGCTTTTTAACATAGACCTTGGAGACAATTTAGTTGGTGCAATTCCAGATAATTTTGTTCAAAACACACCTCTTGCTTGGGATTATGTTGAAAATCATATTCCACTTGGCAAGGGTAATCATTCAAAATATTTTAATGCAGGCATTTTGCTTATGAACACAAAACGTTTGCGCGAAATTGATTTTGAAGGCAAATTTATTGATTTGCTTGGCAAAGTTAAATTTGAAGTTGCACAAGATCAAGACTATTTGAACTGCATTTGCCGTGGCAAAGTTAAATATATTAGTCTAGTTTGGAACAAGCAACCATTCCCAAGCACAACAATCAAGGAAAAGGATATAAAATTATTTCACTTCAACCTTGACTTAAAACCTTGGAAGAAAGACGGCATTTTGTACGAAAAATATTTTTGGGAATATGCAAAGACAAGCGGATATTATGATGAAATCATGCAAGCCAAAAACAGCGAAACAGAAGAATCAATCAAAATTGCAGAAAAACAAACACAAACGCTTTGTGAAAATATCGTTAAACAAGCAAACGATGTTGTTGACAATGCTAGAATTAAAAAGATTGTTGATGCTATCTTTGATGAAAAGGAATCACCACTTGTTAAAAATGAAATTGTTGCATGTGATTTGGAAGAATTGCAACAACAAGATTTGTTTGATGTTATTGATAATACAATTGCAAAACCACGTAAGCAAAAAAGCTAATAGGAGCAATAATGGAAGAGATTTTAAAAGCACAGGACAGACTTGATGTGCTAAAAAAGATTGAAGAGTTGGAGTTAAATGGCGTTTTTGACAAAGATGTTGAAAATGACCCTCCAACTTTCGAGCTTTTTCCAGACCAAATTGACTATAAACGCAAAAAATTAATTAATAAAATAAAAAGGTTTTTCACCTACAAACTTGCAGGCAAAATGCTCAAACAATTAAAACAAGCGGGTTTGTTTAGATTTGATAAAATTGTTGGCATTGAAAACATGCAATCTGTTAAAACTGGTGCAATAGTAACCTGCAATCATTTTGGTGTTGCTGACAGCTTTATTATGGATCAAACATTTAGACAATCAAAGCATAAACACAAACGCTTGTTTAAGGTTGTTAGAGAAGGCAATTATACCAACCCGCCAAGGGGATTTGAACCAATTTTTAAATATTGCGACACTTTGCCATTAAGCCAAAACAAGGATACAATGAAAAAGTTTTTGCGTTGCACAAACGAATTGTTGCAAGAAGGCAATTTTGTGCTTTTTTACCCAGAAGAAAGTATGTGGTGGAATTATCGCAAACCAAAGCCTCTTAAAAATGGAGCGTTCCGTTTTGCTGTTAAAAACAATGTGCCGGTTATCCCTTGCTTTGTAACAATGCAGGATAGTGATAAAATTGGCCCAGATGGTTTTCCTGTGCAAATTTACACAATGCATATTGAAAAACCAATTTATGCAAATTCAGACATTGATGTAAAAACCAATATTGAACAAATGAAAGAAGAAAATTACACAATATGGAAAAATATTTACGAAAAAACTTATGGCACAAAATTAACATATTTATGTGACAAAAATTAAACATAAAAATGTTAAAAACAACTTAAATAGTCAATAAAAATGCAGTTTTAAAAATAGTTTAATCACAAAATTTAAAACTGCATTTTTTGCGTGCCTAATTTTAAAAAGATTTTTAATTTAACGTTTATTGTTTAATTTTGCTTAAATCATAAGTTAAGCACAAAGTGCCCAAAGCACATTTTTTTGCTTCTTCAAAGCCGTAATGCATATAAAAGCCGTAACCTCTTGTTTTTCTGTTTTCAGTAACAAGATACATATATTTATATCCAAGATTTTTAAGATGTTTGCCCATTGCGTCCAAAAGCATATTTCCAATGTGCTGACCTTGATGCTTGCTGTCGATGTTGAGATGAAATCCCCCACCTAAATAATATTTGGAAAGTTTTAAAGAAGTTTTGACACATCCTTTTAAAAACAAAGAATAAAGCAAATTTATTTTTGCGACTTTTTTTGCAATAACTTTATTGGTGATGGTTTTAAGTTTGTCCATATCGCAAGAGTAAGCACAATACCCGCAAACCTTGTCATTTTCATCCACTGCAACAAGTGTGTTTTCAGGCTCGTAATCTATGTTATAGTCAATATACATCATTGCAACCGCTTCTCTTTTTTTGGGCTTTACAGCAAAACTGCCTTTTGCAGTATCTTTGCAAATTGTTCTAACCTGTTCTCTGTCTTTTTCTTGATATTTTCTTATTTTAATCACAATAACTCCATTAATTTATGTTAATATATTATCTTTTCAATTCTGTTTTGTCAATTTTACAATGCAAAAATTGTTTTTGGCACCAAATTTAAAATTTGTTTAAAAATTTAAAAATAATCATTGACAAACATATATTTATATACTACAATAAAATCATACCAAATTGGTATGAATATAAAATATAGGCAAAACAAATAATTATGTTATTTGATTTAGAGGATTTATGAAAATATCATCAAAGGGCAGATATGCTGTGAGGGTTATGGCAGAACTTGGCAAACATCAAAACCAATTTGTGTCGGTTACGATGTTGAGCGAAAAGCAAAACATATCTCCAAAATATTTGGAAAAAATTATTTCAATGCTCGTCAAGGCAAAGTTGATTGAAAGTTCACGCGGGGTTGATGGTGGCTATAAACTTGTAAAACAACCAAACGATTATACTATTGCAGAAATTTTAAAAGCAACAAACGATTTGCCGTGCATTGCACCATGTTTGGAAAACAACAAAAATTGCCCTATGTCCAACAAATGTGATAGCATTGGCTGCTGGGAAAAACTCAATGCAATGATAGTTGATTATTTAAGCAAAATTACTCTTGAAAACTTGCTTAATAAAACATTTTAATTTAATGCGCCGATAAGGCGCTTTTTAAAAGTGATAAATTCACACCAAAACAGTATGAATTAAAAAGGAGAATAGATGAAACAAAAAACAATATATCTGGACAACGCTGGCACAACAAAGGTTAGGCAAGAAGTGAAAAATGCAATGTTGCCATATTTTGATGAAATTTACGGCAATGCAAGCAGCCTTCACACGATTGGGCAAATTGCCAAAGAACATTTGGAACAAGCTCGTCATACAATTGCCAATTGTTTAAATGCACAAGATGACGAAATATATTTTACATCTGGTGGCAGTGAAAGTGACAACTGGGCAATTGAAACTGCGTGCAAGTTTGGCAAACTTACTGGTAAAAATCAAATTATAACATCAGCGTTTGAGCATCATGCTATTTTGCACACATTGGAAGAGAAACAAAAACAAGGTTTTGAAATTGTTTATTTGCCTGTTTACGAAAATGGAATTATTCATCTTGAAGATTTAAAAAATGCTATAACCAACAAAACATGTTTGGTTACCATAATGTTTGCAAACAACGAAATTGGCACCATTCAGCCAATAAGTGAAATTGGCGCGTTGTGCCGTGAAAAACAGATAATTTTTCACACGGACGCAGTTCAAGCGGTTGGGCATTTGCCAATTGATGTTAAAAAGATGAATATTGATATGTTGAGTATGTCTGGGCACAAATTTCACGGGCCAAAAGGTGTTGGTGCGTTATATTGCAAAAAGGGCACACCATTGTTCAGTTTTATTCATGGAGGAGCACAGGAACGCAACCATAGGGCGGGCACAGAAAATTTGCCAGGTATTGTTGGTATGAGCGTTGCTTTAGATTTGGCTTGCAAGGAAATGGCAAAAACGGCATCTCATGAAATTAAACTTCGCAACAAGTTGTTTGAAGAGTTAAGCAAAATTCCACATTCAAAAATCAATGGGGATTTGGTTAATCGCTTGCCAAACAATTTTAATATGTCTTTTGAAGGTATAGAAGGGGAAAGTTTGCTTTTGTTGCTTGACGATAAAGGTATTTGTGCGTCTAGTGGCTCTGCGTGCACAAGTGGTTCACTTGATCCAAGCCATGTGCTTTTGGCAATCGGGCTTCCGCATGAAATTGCGCACGGAAGTTTGCGCTTGACTTTGAGCAAATTTTCAACAGAGCAAGAAATTGACGAAACAATCAAGGCTGTGCCAGAAATTGTTGAATATTTAAGAACAATTAGTCCAGTTTGGGACAAACTTAAAAAAGGAGAAATTAAACATGTTATATAGTGAAAAAGTTATGGATCATTTCCGCAATCCACGCAATGTTGGTGAAATGGAAAACCCAGATGGCGTTGGGGAGGTTGGCAACGCAAAATGTGGTGACATTATGCGCATGTATATTAAGGTTGATGATGGAATAATAACTGATGTCAAATTTATGACCTTTGGGTGCGGCAGTGCAATTGCAACAAGTTCAATGGCAACAGAACTTATCAAAGGCAAACCGATTGACCAAGCGTTGGAGTTGACAAACAAAGCGGTTGTTGAGGCTTTGGATGGCTTGCCAGCACACAAAATTCATTGTTCTGTTTTGGCAGAAGAAGCAATAAAAGCTGCTATTAAAGATTATTACGACAAACATAACATCGATTACGACAAAGCAAAATTTTGTTCAACTGGTGCGTGTTGCTGTCATGCTGACCACGATGAAAAAAATTAAAAACAGCAAAAAAATAGGCTAAAATGCCTATTTTTTAAATAAATTTGTAAAAATTAAATAAATTTTTGTGTTTGTTGAATTTTTTTATATTTTTTTAAGACCAATTGTTTTATTTGTTTTCGGTTTGTGTTTGTGCTTGTGTTTGTGTTTCACTTGGATTTTTAAGTTCTTTTTTTTGGTTGAGTAAATTGTATTGGCTTTGAATTTCGATTGATTTTTCAGTTACAATATCTGAGTACTTTTTGCCAAAATGTTTTGCCACTCTATAAAGCACTTCTAGTGCAATGCAAACAGCCAACAATATGCAACTCAACACAATATATTTAACATTAAATGCTCCATAATAAATGTAAGGGATTATCACTTTAGCAATACAAATACCAAGACCTAAACCAAAGGCGTAACCAAATACGCAATATAAAATTTTAAGCAATTGCAAGTCCCTTAAAAATTTTGTTTGTGTTTTGAAAGTTTTAAGTTGGTTGTTAAATTCAATAAGTTGTTCATTATTCATTGATTTTACATCTTTATTTTTAATTTCATCTGCTTTAATTTTCATAAATTTTTCCTTTTATAACAGTTGAAGTATAATAATACTTTTGACTGAATTTGTCAACCATAGTTGAATATTAAACAACAAAATATATTGAATATTGTTTTCAACTTGTTGTTTAAAATGGTATGTTATAATAATATAAACATTAATAAAAAAACAAAAAATTTATTAAATTATCTTATTTTTTTATCAATTTTAATGTTTTTTTTGCTATATTTTTATAATTTTTTGGCATTTTATATTCCCATTGATTGAAGGCAATGCCTGGAACATTCATTCTGTAAAAACTATTTTGCATTAACAAATCTTGAATTTGAAAAATATCGTATTTTGCTTTGCTGAAGTAAACTTGCCTTAAAACAGACAAAAGGATTTTTTTATTGCAAGCATTTTTGTTTAAATTGAGTAGTGTACAAAATTTATTTTTTGATTGTTCGTTTAGGTGGTTAAAATATCCAATAAAAGTGTCATTGTCATGAGTGCCCAAATAGTAAATATTGTTAACTTCAACATTGTTTGGCAAGTAACGATTATCTTTAAGTGCGTCTTGCAACAAACACATGCCTGTTAGATTGAATTTTTGCAAAACTTTGTCGCATTCTTTTTTGGAAAAACCAAGGTTTTCAACAACAATTTTATTCATGTCAATTTGTTTGCTTAAATGCACAAAAAAGTCATTTCCACCAGCTTTAACCCATTTGTTGTTTTTGCTGTCAATAGTGGAGTATTCATAGTGTTCAACATAACCATAAAAATGGTCTAAACGCAAAACATCAAATTTGTCCAACAATAATTTGATTTTATTTATCAAATATTGATAATTGTTTTTTTTCAAATAGTTCCAATCGTAAACACTCGACCCCCAATTTTGTTCGTTTTCATCGGGAGATGATTTTGGCACGCCACCAGTGCACAACATATTAAATTTGTTGTCCAATTGATAAGCAGATGGATTGCAATATACATCAAACGACATAACATTAGGGTAGATTGGCAAATCTCCCAAAATTTTAACACCTTTTTTGTTTGCGTATGCCTTTAATCTTTTCCATTGCAAATCCAAAATGTATTGATAAAAACCATATTTAAAAATTAAATGTTTGTTGTTTTTTACAAATTGACAATATTTTTTAGAATCATGGTCGAGCAAAGGTTTGTCAAAAGTTCTCCAATCTTGAGTGTTAAATTTTTCCAACAAAGCTTTGTAAATGGCGTAATTGTAAACTTCTTCATTTTTGTTTAAAAAATCATTCAATTCTGTTGCCAATTCTTTTGACATGTTGTTGTATGCCTTTTCAAAAAGTTTGCTTTTTTCTTTTTTTGTTGCATCGTACACAACCTTTTTTTGTTTTGGCAATTTAAGCAAGTTTGTTGCATCTTTTTTTGTTATTAATTTCCTTGCAATCAAATCATCAACATCAAAAAACATTTCATCATATGAAAAACTGCAATTAGAATAATATGGACAATTTGTTTCACCTGTCTGGTTTAAAGGCAAGATCTGCCAAATAGACACCTCGTTTTTCGCCAAAAAGTCCACAAATTTATATGCTGCTTTGCCAAAATCACCCACTCCATAAATGCTTGGCAAAGATGTTATGTGGCAAAGTATTCCAATTTCTTTTTTCATTTGCACTCCAATATATTATTATTTAACAATATATCACAAAAATGGCAAAACATCAAACACTTACAATTGGCTAAATATAAAAAATACAGCCTGAATTGGCTGTACATTGGTAGAGATGAGTGGACTCGAACCACCGACCCCCACCTTATCAGGGTGGTGCTCTAACCTGCTGAGCTACATCTCTATATTAAATTGTTATGTTTTTATGAGTGTCATCTCTCAAATTCACCCAGATAAGGTGGGAACCCACTTATAAGGCAATCGCAAGCGATTATGCCTTGGCGTTCGCATGAAACTCTGTAACATGCTCGGCAACAGGGTGGTGCTCTAACCTGCTGAGCTACATCTCTTCGTCGCAATTCACCTTTTGGCGGGTTTGCTTCTAGTTGTCGCAAACATCCGCTTGTTAGGCGTTTGCTCCTCTTACAAAGTGGCAACAAGGTTTCCCCTTTGTGAACCCCTTTTGTAAAAGGTGTGTGGAATTTTTGAAATGAATTTTCACATCTCAAAATATTTTTGGTGGAGAATATCTGTTTGCAATAAATTGCTTAAACAGAATTCTACCATAAATGTTCTATGAATTTGGCGAACACATAGTTTATGTTCGCCGTCTTCCTATAACATTTGGTGGAGAATATCGGATTCGAACCGATGACCCCTTGCTTGCAAGGCAAGTGCTCTAGCCAACTGAGCTAATCCCCCAAAATTTTTGGTTGCATTCATAGCAAATGCAAGTTTATATTATCAATTTTGAAATTGTTTGTCAATAAATTTTTACAAATTTTTTAAAAAATATTTAAGTTTTTTTCAAATTTAGTTTTAGTTAAAATTTTTTGGGTAAAATTTTTAAGTGGAGGGAATATGGATTTTCAACAAAGCAAAACAAAGGAAAATTTGGCTCGTTCGTTTGCCAGCGAATGTATGGAAGGTGCAAGATATCAATTTTTGGCAAAAATGGCACAGCAGCAAGGATATGAGTATATGAGCAATTTGATAAGGACACTTGCACACAACGAAATGGCACATGCTCAACAGTTTTTTAACAAGATTAATGAATATGGTGGGCAGGACACTCAAAACATAGAAATTGCTGCAGGTTATCCGTTTAAAAAGGGCGCAGATTTGTGTGAAACTCTCAAACTTGAAGCGCACAATGAAGAGATGAGCGCTGAATCTATTTATCCAACATTTGCAGACATTGCGCGTGATGAGGGTTTTAAAGATGTGGCAGAATTGTTTGATATGGTTGCCAAAGTGGAAAAAACTCATCAACGCACGCTTGAAAAGTTGGCAGAGGGCTTTAAGTGCAATTGTTTGTATAAATGCAACTGTGGGGAAGCATGCTTTAAATGTGATGAGTGTGGCACAATTATTCAAGGCAAACAAGCACCAAAAACTTGCCCACTTTGCAACATGGAACAAGGATATTATCGCATAGATTTCAGTTTGATTGGCAATGGCAAACATCGCACCAAACCAAATCAATAATTTTATTTAATTATAAAAAATGCACTTTAACAATTTTTTGTGTAAAGTGTATTTTTATTGTTTTTTGTTGGTTGGTGTAATTCTAAAAATAGTGCCGCGTTGTTCATGATGAGCGGCGTCAAAACTCTCGCTTAAGCCAAATTGCTAGTAAACTATGCAATTGTAGGCTTTTTGCTCGGTTTTTCCTTTTTCCCTTCAAAGCCAACAGGTTGCCTTTGTGGGAGCCCTAAAATCATTGCTCACATTCTTTAAAATTATTGTTACTTTGAATTTGAAGGTTTTATCCTAAATATTGTGCCTCTTTGCTCATGATGAGCGATATCTAGGCGGATATCTCGGTTTGGAATGATATTTTTGCTTTCCAAATAACTTGCAATTGTGCCAACAGCAAGGTTTGTTGTGTTGCTGTGTTCACTTATATGGCTCAACACAACTAATCTTGTGCCTGTGGCAACCAATTTTTCAATTGCTTTGGCGCATTGTAGGTTGCTTAAATGGCCATGCCCGCCACTGATTCTGCGTTTTAAAAATGGAGGATAACCAGGGTAGGACATAAGCATTTCTGGGTCGTAATTGGCTTCTAAATACACAAGCGCACTTGATTTAACAATTTCAAATGTTTCGTCGGAAAATTCGCCCAAGTCGGTGCAAACTGTAACAACTGCATCTTGCTGATTAACCCTATAACCAACGCAAAATTTGCTGTCGTGTGGCAATGGAAAAGGTTGAATATGCAAATCTCCTATATCAAAATCAAAATCAAAAAACACAAAATTGTTTGGGTCAATGTGGATTTGGTTCAACAAAATTTCCTTAATATTTTTGTGAGCATAAATCTTTGTGTTGTATGTTCTGGCAAATTTTTCAACACCTTTAATGTGGTCACTATGTTCGTGTGTTATCAAAATTGCGGAGATAGATTCTGGTGCAATTTGTAGTTCGTTCAGCGCGTTAAAAACATATGAAAAAGTTTTGCCATTATCAATCAAAATTTTGGCATTTTCTCCTTCAATATAAGTGCAATTCCCGCTGCTGCCACTTGCTAAATTACATATACGCATATGCGCATTTTAGCAAATAACAAACCATTTTGCAACAAATTTAAAAAATTATTATTCAAATCAAAAAAGGAGATTTTAAATTTTTAATTAGATATTGACAAAACTCATTTGTGTGATATAATCAAAATAAATTTAATATGTATGCTTAAGGAGAGCGCAATGAAAGAAAAATATGTACTGTCTCAAACCCCAAACTTAACACCTAAAGATAGTGTGGTTTTTAGTTATGTGGAAAAAATTGTTTTTAATTTAAACAAAGTTTACGATTTAAAATCTGACTGTGAATCAAGTTTGAATATTGTTTATTGCCTTCTTAAGCGCGTTTTGGAAGAACAATCATTTGCAAAAAAACAAATGTTATTGCAAGAAGTGATGCACAATTTAAAAATTTTAAATCGTGATGAAACTCTTAATCGTAGCACATATAAAATCTGCATGCTTGCTCACAAAAAGAGCATTATTTCAAATTATGTAAACAACAAAAAAATCCAAATGGAAGACAGCCTTTTGTTGGCAGTGCAAGATGCAATCAAAATAAACCAAACATTATTGGATACTATTGAGTTTATGAACGCAACACAATATGATGTTTAAAAGATTAACAAGCACCAATCTACTGGTGCTTTTTTTGTTGTATTGACAAATAATAAATTTGGAGTATAATAGCCAACGGGAGAAAATTAATGGAGACAATTGACAATTTCAATAACAAGATTCATGAAAAGTATAAATTTGAAGCAGCTCTTTATAACTTGGCTAACAAAAATTTAAATTTAATATTTGTTTTTGCTAATCTTAACAAACCTTATGGGAAAATGGCAATGAGCCAAAAGATTAAAGAATGGTACACTGAAATATTGTACAAAACAGATATTGATGGAATATTGTCAAAAACTGATTCAATCAAAATCTTTTTGGATATGATAAAAGAAAGGCTTGGTGAAGATAAAGATTTTTACGAAGCAATGTATGCAATCAAAAAACACAAATTGATTGTTGGCGTATATTACAAACATAAATTAGAAAAAGTTTTGGAGTCTTTGCCAATAATAGATGAAATGTTAAAAAACAACAAAATTTTGCAACAAGCAATAAAAGATTACAAGCAAAATACAAAAGTTTTATAAAAATTTAAAAGATAGCAAATAGTGGGCAGGTTAAATTTGTCAACATTCAATCATCAAAGCATTGAATTGAAATAAATTTGATTGTTGCTCACTTTTTTATTTTAAAATCAACAAAATTTTTTTGTTAAAATTTATGTCAATCAGCAATTTGTTTGGTGCTAAATTTTAATAGTTTTGTTGACAATAACATGAAAAAAAAGTAAAATAAAAATTGAGGTGAAAAAATAATGAGCATAAATCTTTAAACTCAAATTAAAATTTTTAGGCAGAATTTTAATGTAAAATTGCCAAATTTGGCATTGTTTTTTTGAGTATAATCGGTGGCGGAAACGCTTTTGTTGCCTAAATTTAAGTTTAAAGGAGAATTGTATGTTTGTTAATGATGAAATTATAAAAGAAAAAGCCTATTTGGTTTGCCCATATGTTGATGTTGAAAATGTTGAGTATCGCACAAAAGAGTTGGAACAATTAACAGAAAGTGCGCTGTACGAAATTGTTAAATGCAATGTTTTTCAACCAAAAGAGTTGAATGCCCGCACATATTTTGGCAGTGGCAAAGCGGAAGAAATCCGTGATGAAATCAAGGAGCTGGGAGCAACTGTTGTTATTTTGGATTGCCCGCTAACCGGCAGTCAATTGCGCAATTTAAGTGAAATTTTTGATGTTAAAACCATTGACCGCACTATGCTGATTTTGGATATCTTTGCTGGGCGTGCAAAATCAAGTGAAGGCAAGTTGCAGGTTGAATTGGCACAACTTAAATATAGTTTGCCAAGATTGAGTTGTTTGGAGATGAATCAAGAGCGTCAAGCAGGCAAGGGCGCTGGCGAAAAGTTGCGAGATTTAAGCAAACGCAAAATTCAAGAAGACATTAATAGGCTAGAAAAGGAAATCAAAGAAATTCAAAAAAATCGCCAAACACAGCGTAAGCAGCGCCTTTCACGCATGAAAAGTGTTGCTTTGGTGGGGTACACAAATGCCGGCAAGTCCACACTCATGAACGCCATTGCAAAGGCTGGCACTTATGCGGATGACAGGCTTTTTGCAACCCTTGATGTGTTAAGCAAAAAAGTTTGGGACAATGGCACTGAATATGTGCTTGTTGACACAGTTGGCTTTGTAAGCAATTTGCCACATGAACTCATGTATGCGTTCTCTGCCACTTTGGAAGAAACAATGGACTCCAACGTGCTTTTGCTTGTTGTTGATGCAAGCGATCCCCATTGTTACGACCAAATTGCGGTTGTTGAACGTGAATTTAAACGTATGGAAATTGACCCAGGGCGCGTAATTTTGGTGTACAACAAAATTGACAAACTTGACAATGCACAAATTCAAGCACTCAAACCTTATCCATATGACACTTGTTACATTGGGGCAAAAACTGGCAAAAATATTGTTCAACTCAAACAAATGATTGTTGAAAAATTGCAATCATATAGTTATTGATTTTTAGGGGGACAAATGAAGTTTTTCACCGCAGATACACATTTTTGTGATAGCTTAACAATGAGAGAGGACAATCGCCCATTTAAAAATATAAAGGCTTATGACAAATTTGTTATAAACAATTGGAACAAAACCGCAAAAGCGGGTGATACTATTTACGTGGTTGGTGATATGATTGATTGCAACGGGCCAAACACATTTGAGTGGAAACAAGGTTTGGAGTTAATCAAAAAGGTTAAAGCAAACATTGTTTTGATTATGGGCAACAACGAAGAAAGAGTTGTAAAATACTTTTTTGATGGCGATTTTAACAAATTTGTGGCATATTGCAAACAAAAAGGCGTTAAAGAAGTTTACGACAGTTTGATTGTTGATGCCTGTGGTAGAAAAGTTAACTTGGTGCACCAAATTAAAGACGGCAAAAAAAATATGTGCAACTTTTTTGGGCACACACATTTGTGCAGTGGGCTTTATCACCCATATGGTTTGTGCGTTTCAATTGATTTAAATCACTTTAGATTGTTTAATGAACAAATTTTGTCAAATTATTTGCAGCGTAAACACGATTATTGGGAGCCAGATGATAACACAAATTATATCAACCCATTTATTAAAGAAATAGATGGCAAAATGGTTAACATAAAACAACAAAAATCAAAAAAGTGGTTGGAATATGAAAAGCATTTAAAAGAAGATTGCCACAAGAATACCCAAACAAAGTAAATAATTTTTATTATTTTTGATAAATTTATTGTCAAAAGTTATAATTTGTGGTTTTTGTTAATATATTAAAAGTTTGCGAAAATTAAATTTTCCGTAACTTTTTTTTAACCTTTTGCGTAGTATGTACTATACAAAGGAAATTAAGGCACTTAAGAAACACTTTGTAATACATATTCAAATACATTTAGGAGGAACTATGTTCAACAAATTCTTTGGTGGCAACGATTGTGGCTGCAATGAGGGTATGAACAACAACACATGCGGCTGCGGTGATTTTGCTTGGATTATTATCCTTATTTTGTTGCTTTGCAATTGCGGTTGCCGTATTGACCCATGCTTGCTTATTATCATTTTGTTGTTGCTTTGCGGCTGTGGCTGCGGTGGCAAAGGCCCACAAGGGTGCTAGGAGAAATTAACACGCCTTTAAGTTAGTTTGTCAAAAAACTTTGGCAAACGTAAACCTTTAGGCGGTTAATTTCTGTTAACAAGGGACACCACGAATTGTGTTTTCCCTTGTTTATCCTTTCCATTTAGGCGGAAAAGTTAAAAGCACACCAACAAGTTAGTTTGCAATTTATCGACAGACACACAAAAGATTAATAATTTAATACTGGTTTAATGTAAAGAGAGCGCGTTTGCTCTCTTTTTAATTGTTGTTAAAAATCTAAAACAAGGTTAAAATACATTTAAAACAATCCCAGAAGAGTTGACAAAGTTTATGGGAGAGTGTATTATTGTTATTAATAGGAGAAGATATGAAAAAAGTTTTTAATTTGTCAAAAATCATCCTTTCGCTCTTTCTTGTGGTGTGTGCCATAACTGTGGTAGGTTGCAAATCTAACGATGCTGGAACAACAACTGAAATTAGAGTGAAATCCACATTAACAAATCAGCAGGTTTTAACCAAACTTAATTCAGTTGCAGATTATTACGCAACCAACAACCACAAAACCACGGCAGATTTTAATGGCGAACAATTGAACATTTTGTATACCGCCGAAGTTAACAAAAATGCCACTTCAAACAATATTTACACAATTTTAACTTCGTCCATGTCCCCAGTTTTTGTGGCTGGCGATAAGGTTGTTATTGAACCAAAAACATCATATAATGTTGGAGATATTATTAAATTTGATATATCTGAAACAAGATCTTTGCCAACCGTACACCGCATAATCGGTATTAAGGACGGCACATATATTTGCCATGGTGATAATGTACAATATCAATACTCAACCAATAGGAGTTGGCAAGAAGAGGTTGCCGCCATTGCTGACAAATCTTTGGAAGATATTAAGAATGAAGCTTCAGCGCTTTATCAATATGTCAGTTTGCAAGACATTGAAGGTGTTGCATCTGATTATATGAGCTATAAATCTCTGATTACTGCAAATGAAAATTCTCAAATTGAAACTGTTTTGGTTGAAAATAAAGATAAATACACAGTTGTAGACAATCAAAAAACAAATCATCAGTTTATGGAAACAGCACCATTAAACTACGCTTTGCATGGCACAACGGATAATTATATGGTTGACACATTTATCGCAACAATCAGCGAGCAATCTGCACCTCAAATTTTGGTTGAACAAGTTAAGGATAAAAATCTCTACTATGTAACCGCATTGATTTCAAAAGAAGATGTTGGCTTGGGCAGCGAGACAGTTTATGTTGTTATCAATTTTGACGATGAAAAAATCTTGTCAATTGAAAAGTTGACAATTCAAAACGAAGGCACAATGATTGAAACAAAGCAATCAGTTAAATTTGTTGTTGACTATAATGTAACCAGCCAAGACCTTGCAAATTTTGACAAAATTGCGTAATTTTGTGTTAATTTTAAAAAGCCAAAAATTTAAATTATTCTATTGTTTTTAAATCTTAAAAAATCAAAGTCACCCAAATAATTGAGTGGCTTTTATTTTTCAACAAACACTAAAAACGATTGTTTTTTGCTTTAAAATTACGGCAGTGCAACAATTCCAATATTTGAGAGTTCAATATTGAAATATGCAGAACAAGAAATTGCAAAAAAATCCAAAATGGCGGTGTAAAAATTTGAAAACTGGTAAAAATTTACTTTTAATTTGTGCAAAAAGTTGGTTAAAATCTATTGACATAACTTGTTTATTGTGTTAAAATCAGCCAGTATGAATAAATCTCGCTAGGGTGTAGCGCGCACCTTTATACAAAGTATAAATTGGCGAGTGTACAACTGAATAAGGAGTTAATGGATGAATTCAAACACACTGAACATCAAAAAACTAAAACAAGGCAAAGCAGAACGTATGAGTTTTGCCAAAAAGGAAATCCCTTATGTTATGCCAGATTTGTTGGGCATTGCAAAAGAGAGTTATGAAAAATTCTTAAATGAGGGTATTGGTGAAGTGTTGAACGAATACAACCCTATTGTAGACTACTCGAACAAAGCCGAGTTGTCTTTTTTAGGTTATTCTATCGACCGCACACCAAAGTATTCTTGGAACGAATGCAAAGTTAAACAAATGAGCTACACAGTTCCACTTAAAGTTAATGTTCGTTTGCTTGTTAAGGAAACTGGTCAAATCATGGACCAAGAAGTTTTCATGGGTGATATCCCTTACATGAGCAAAGATGCAGGCTTTATTTGCAATGGTGTTGAAAGAGTTGTGCTCAATCAATTGTTAAAATCCCCTGGTGTTGTGTTTGGTGGTGAAATCAACAAATATGGCCGTATGGATTACAATGGTGCTATTCAACCAAGTTATGGCATGTGGGTGCAAACAGAACAAGTTGCTGGCGACACTTTGCGTGTTATTGTTGAACGTAAATTCAAAATGAGCGCAGGCGTTTTGCTTAAATGTTTTGGTTACACAAACGAAGAATTGCTTGAAATTTATGGTCATCACCCATTTATTGTTAACACTCTTGAAAAAGAACCTCAAATCACTCAAGAAGATGCTCTCATTGAGTTTGGCAGACGTACCCGCCCAGGTGAAATTCCAAATCCAGACAACACATTGAGCTATATCAACGACCGTTTCTTTAACCAACAACATTACAACCTTGAAAAAGTTGGTCGTTTTAAAGTTAACAAAAAATTGTCTGTTGCAAATCGTATCACAGACCAAATTGCAGCAGCAGATGTTAAACTTGGCAAAAAAGTTTTTGTAAGCCAAGGTGAAATGATTGACCATGACACAGCTGTGGCAATTCAAAACGCAGGTATCAACTCTGTTGACGTTTTGGTTAACGACAAAGTTGTGCGTGTTGTGGGCAACCAACGTGTTGACCTTAAAGCATATGCAAAACTTGACCCAGCAGAATTTGGCATTACTGAACTTGTTTACCTTCCTTTGCTTCAAGAACTTATGAAAGCAAACAAGGGTGATGAAGAAGGTTTGAAAGCAGCAATCAAAGCAAACGCTCACAAACTTGAAGATTTCCAAGTAACTTTGGACGATATGGTTGCAACAATTAGTTATCACTTGAACCTTATTGATGGTTTGGGCGAAACAGACGAAATTGATAACTTGTCAATGCGTCGTGTTGCCACTTGTGGTGAATTGCTTAGGGACGAATTCCGTCGTGGCATGACAAAACTTCAAGCACAAGTGCGTGAAAGTTTGCAAAGCCGTGATTTAACAGACATCACACCAAGCCAAATCGTAAACGCTCGCCACATCAACAAAGTGTTTAAAGAATTTATGGCAACAAGCCAACTTTCTGCATTGATGGATCAAATCAACCCAGCAGCAAGTTTAAGACATAAACGCCGTTTAAGTTCATTTGGCCCGGGCGGTGTTAAAAAGGAACGTGCAACAGTTGAAGTTCGTGATATCAACCCAAGCCATTATGGCCGTATCTGTTTGGTTGAAACACCAGAAGGTCAACCTATTGGTTTGATGACTTCCATCGCTTCTTACGCACGTATTAATAGGTATGGGTTTATTGAATCTCCATTTAGGAAAATTGACCCTAAAACCAAAAAACTTACTGATGATATTGTTTTCTTGATGGCTGATGAAGAACATGGCCACTACATTGCTCCAGCAACAGTTGAATTGAATGACGACAAAACAATCAAACAAGGTTTGACTGATTGTCGTTACAACGGGCAAGCAGAGCACATTGACAGCAGCATGATTGATTTGGTGGAATTGAGCCCAAAACAAAGCTTGTCAATCGTTGCAAACCTTATTCCATTTATTGAACACAGCCCGGGTAACCGTGCGTTGATGGGTTGTAACATGCAATGTCAAGCAGTTCCACTTCTCCGTGCAGAAAGCCCAATTGTTGGCACAGGTGTTGAACACAAAATTGCTGTTGACTCTGGTGCACTTATCCTTGCAGAGCAAGATGGTGTTTGTAAATATGTTTCTGCAGACTACATCACAATGGAATATGCAGACGGCAGCATTGTAAACCACAAACTCCGTAAATTTGAACGTACAAACGAAAAAGCATGCTTCAACCAAAAACCAATTGTAAAGAAAGGTGAAAAGGTTAAAGCAGGCGATGTGCTTGCTGATGGTGCTTCAACAGATAAAGGCGAAGTTGCTCTTGGCAAAAACATGACAGTTGCATTTATGAACTGGGAAGGTTACAACTTTGAAGATGCTATCTTGATTAACCAACGTATAGTTCGTGAAGATGCATACACATCAATTAGCATTCAACAAGTTAAAACAGAAGCAAGAACAACCAAACTCGGCGATGAAGAAATCACTCGTGATATCGCTGGCGTTGGTGAAGAAGCATTAAAGAATTTGGACGAAAATGGTATTGTTCGTATCGGTACTGAAGTTCGTCCTGGCGATATTTTGGTTGGTAAAGTTACCCCTAAAGGTGAAACTGACTTAACTCCAGAAGAAAGATTGTTAAAAGCAATCTTTGGTGAAAAAACAAAAGAAGTTAAAAACACATCTTTGAAAGTTAAACATGGCGAAGAAGGTGTTGTTGTTGGCATCGAAATCTTATCTCGTAAAAACAAAGACGAACTTGACGCTGGCGTAAATATGTGTGTTAAAGTTTACATCGCACAAAAACGTGTGCTTCAAGTGGGCGATAAACTCGCTGGTCGTTATGGTAACAAAGGTGTTGTATCAGTTGTTCTTCCAGAATGTGATATGCCTTACATGCCAAACGGCGAAACTGTTGATATTGTGCTTAACCCATTGGGTATCCCATCTCGTATGAACTTGAGCCAATTGCTTGAAGTTCACTTGGGTTGGGCTGCAAAACACTTGGATTGGAAAGTTGCAACCCCTGCATTTGATGGTGCAAGTGAAGAAGATATCAAAGCATTACTTCGTGAAAACAATTTGCCAGAAGACGGCAAAACTCAACTTTATGACGGCCGCACAGGCTTGCCATTTGAAAACAAAACAACAGTTGGTGTTATGTATATGTTAAAACTCGACCACATGGTTGACGACAAAATCCACGCTCGTGGCATTGGCACATATGCACTTATCACTCAACAACCTCTTGGCGGACGTAGCCAACTTGGTGGTCAACGTTTTGGTGAAATGGAAGTTTGGGCATTGGAAGCATATGGTGCATCAAGATTGTTGCAAGAAATGCTTACAATTAAATCCGATGACGTTGAAGGTCGTATTAAAACCTACGAGGCAATTGTTAAAGGCGAACCTATCCCAGAACCTGGCATGCCAGAATCATTTAAAGTTTTGGTTAAAGAAATGCAAGGTCTTTGCCTTGATGTTAAGATTTTAACCGCTGATAATCACGAACTTACTATCAACGAAGTTAGTGAAGAAGGCGAGGAAGTTAGTGCAGTTGAACCAGTTAATAAACAAGCGCTTGAAGATATCACTCTTGAATTTGACGATATCCAAAAAGATTACGAAAATGATGTTAACTCAACCGCTTTTGATGAGTCTGAATTGTTTGATGACCTAGATGAATAATTTGTCTAAAGTCAATTCAGCGAATCCAGAGTTTTGCAATAAAACTCTGCTGACCTGAATTGTTTGATGACCTAGATGAATAATCGTTAGGTTAATCTAATATGTCCAAATGTTCATAAAGAACTTTGTCAATTTAGATGCTTTGGTGGCTTGAAAATAAATCAAGCCATCAAAATCAACAATTTATATTCAAAAAATTGAAAATATCAATTTTAGATGTTTTAATTAGGAGTAAACAATGGATAAAGAAAACGACAATCAAATTTATTTAGATTTAACAAGGGGCGATTACATGTTGTTGCAACGTCACAATAAAGACGAATATGCCTCTCTTCAAGGCAAACCAGTGGATTATGCTACATGGTGCAAAATTATGAATTGCCTTGAAAAATTAAAAAGCCACAATAAAAGTTATAAATATTCAAATATGGTTGCAGAACCAGTTGTGGCCTTGGATTAATTTATCCATTGTAAAATTTTATAGGAGAAAAATTAGATGTTTGAATTAAACAATTTTGACTCAATCAGAGTAGCAATCGCATCACCGGAAATGATTAGATCATGGTCTCGTGGCGAAGTTACAAAACCTGAAACAATCAATTATCGTACACAAAAACCAGAAAAAGATGGTCTTTTCTGTGAACGTATTTTTGGACCTAAAAAGGACTGGGAATGCCATTGCGGAAAATACAAACGCGTTCGTTACAAAGGCGTTGTGTGCGATAAATGTGGTGTTGAAGTAACTCGCAGCAAAGTTCGCCGTGAAAGAATGGGTCATATTGAACTTGCTTGTCCAGTAAGCCATATTTGGTTTTTCAAAGGTGTTCCAAGCCGTATTGGTATCACTCTTGATATGAGCCCAAAACTTTTGGACGAAGTTTTGTATTATGTAAGTTATGTTGTGCTTGACCCTAAAAACACAGAATTTGCTTACAAACAAGTTATCCGTGACAAAGAATATCGTGAAGCAATTGAAAAATATGGTCCTAATGGTTTCCGCGCTGGTATGGGTGCAGAAGCTATTAAGGAATTATTAAATAATATCGACCTTGAAAAAGAGCGTGATGAACTTACAGAAATCATGCGCACAACAAAAGGTCAACGCAAACTTAAAGCAACAAAAAAATTGGAAGTTATTGAAGCGTTTATTAAATCTGGCAACAAACCAAGCTGGATGATTTTGGACGTTATTCCAGTTATTCCACCAGATTTGCGTCCATTGGTTCAAATCGATGGTGGCAAATTTGCAGCAAGCGACTTAAATGATTTGTATCGTCGTGTTATTAACCGTAACAATCGTTTGAAAAAATTGATTGAACTTGGCGCTCCAGAGATTATTGTCCGCAACGAAAAACGTATGTTGCAAGAAGCTGTTGATGCTTTGTTTGACAATGGCAAACGTGGCAGAGCAGTGCAAGGCAGCCGCCAAAGAGATTTGAAATCATTAACCGCAAGTTTAAAAGGTAAACATGGTCGTTTCCGTCAAAACTTGCTTGGTAAACGTGTTGACTATTCTGGCCGTTCAGTTATTGTTGTTGGTCCAGAACTTAAAATTTATCAATGTGGTTTGCCAAAAATGATGGCTCTTGAATTGTTCCGTCCTTTTATTATCAAACGTTTGCTTGAAATGAACGCAACAAACAACCTTAAAAAAGCAACTCGTATGATTGACCAAGAACGTCCAATCGTTTACGATATTTTGCAAGAAGTTGTTGAAGGACACCCAGTGCTTTTGAACCGTGCACCTACACTTCACAAATTGTCAGTTCAAGCATTTGAACCAATCCTTGTAGAAGGCAAAGCAATCCGTCTTCCACCTTTGGCGTGCGGCGGCTTTAACGCCGACTTTGATGGTGACCAAATGAGTATGCACGTTCCACTTTCAGTGGAAGCAAGAACAGAAGCGCGTATGTTGCTTTTGGCATCAAACAACGTGCTTAAACCAAGTGATGGCAGCCCTAATATGGTTCCAAGCCAAGACATGATTTTGGGTAACTACTATTTAACTGTTGTTCGCGATGGTGCGTTGGGTGAAGGTATGTACTTTGCCAGTGCAGATGAAGCACAACTTGCTCATGAAAATGGCAAATTGAGTTTACAAGCAAAAATCAAATTGCGTCGTACTGTTGATTTTAATGGTGAAAAGGTTACTGGACGTATTGAAACTACACTTGGCAAAATCATTTTCAACAGCATTATCCCTCAAGACCTTGGTTTTGTTACTCGTGACACTAAGGAAAATGCTCTTCGCTTTGAAATTGAAGATGATGTTAAAAAGGGTACTTACAGCAAATTGATTGAAACATGCTATCGTAAACATGGCACAAACACAACTGTAACCATGATTGACAACATCAAAAACATGGGTTATAAATACAGCACATTGTCAAGTGTATCACTTTCAATTTTCGACTTGCGTGAAGCTGACGAACGTCAACAATTGATTGATGAAGCAAACAAACAAGTTGAAGCAAACGATGCAATGTATATGCAAGGTTTGATGAGCTATGCTGATAAATACAGCAGAAATATGGCAGTTTGGGATAAAACAGTTAACGATGTAATTAAAGTTACTTCAAACGAACTTGACAAATTTAATTCAATTAAAGTTATCATCACATCAAAAGCACGTGGTGGTGAAGACACATTGAAACAACTTTGTGGTGTTGTTGGTAACATGGCTGTTGCTTCTGGTGCAGTTAGCGACACACCTGTTAAATCAAACTTCCGCCGTGGTTTAACACCACTTGAATACTTTATGGCTGCGCGTGGTAGCCGTAAACAATTGATGGATACAGCGCTTAAAACTGCTGACTCTGGTTACTTAACTCGTCGTTTGGTTGATATCGCACAAGACACAACAATTACAGAAGAAGATTGCTTTGCAAATCTTGGTGAAGCAGTTAAAGGTATTGATGTTACAGAAATCACACAAAATGGCACAGTTGTTGAAACTTTGGAAGCGCGTATCGTTGGTCGTTACACAGCAATGCCTGTCATCAATCCAAAAACAAAAGAAGAAATTGTTGGTGCAGATTGTTACATCAGCGATGAACTTGCAAAAGTTATCGTTAATGCGGGCGTTACAAAGGTTAATATCCGTAGCTTGCTTACATGTAAAGCAGCAAATGGCGTGTGCGCAAAATGTTATGGTCGCGACATGTCAACAAATGACCTTGTTCACGTTGGTGAAGCAGTTGGCGTTATCGCTGCTCAATCAATTGGTGAACCTGGTACACAATTGGTGCTTCGTACCTTCCACAGCGGTGGTACTGCATCAAACGATATTACTTCTGGTTTGCCTCGTGTTGAAGAAATTTTTGAAGCACGTAATCCTAAAGGTGCTGCTGTTATCAGCGATATCGGTGGTAAAGTTAGCATCAATCAAATTGACAAACGCTTTGAAGTTGTTGTAAAAGGCACAACAGAAGAAAGTTACATTCTTCCTTTCGGCTCAACAATCAAAGTTAAACAAGGTGAAGTTATCACTCCGGGTACAGCACTTACAGAAGGTCCTTTGAACCCTAAAGATGTGCTCCGTACTCGTGGTGTTAAAGCTGTTCAAGAATATTTGCTTAACGAAGTTCTTGAAGTTTACAAATCTCAATCTGTTGCAATCAACGCAAAACACTTGGAGATTATTATCCGTCAAATGCTCCGCAAGGTTAAAATTGAAAACGCAGGCGACACAGATTTGTTGCCGGGCGACACTGTTGATATCCGCACTTACGAACGCGCAAACCAAAAAGCATTGGCTGAAGGTGGCATTCCTGCAACTGCAAAACGTGAACTTCAAGGTATCACAAAAGCAAGCTTGACAACAGAAAGTTTCTTGTCAGCTGCGTCCTTCCAGGAATCAAGCAACGTGTTAACTGAAGCCGCATTAAAGGGTAAAGTTGACCACTTGCAAGGTTTGAAAGAAAATATCATCATCGGTAAAATGATTCCAGCAGGTACTGGGGCTCCAGCATACCGCAACATTCTTCCAAAACAAGTTAAGGAAGATAGTTTGAGTTTTGCCAACGAAAATGTTGACATGAAATTTGACGACATTGACGATGAGGAATAATTGAACTTTAAAAGAATTTCATTTAAAAGGTGGCTCGAAAGAGTTACCTTTTTTTATTATTAAATTAGTTACTATTGTGGTCATACCGAGAAAAACTTGTTTTTCGAGTGTATCTTTTTCAATATACTTTAACTGTCATTATGAACGTGGTCGAAGAATTTCTAAATAAACATAAAAGTATATTTTAAAATTTTAACTAGATTAATGAAAAAAACTAAAACCAATAAATTGTTAAATTTTAAATTAATAAAAAATTAAAAAAATAAAAATTAAATTAATTCAAAAACCCCGATAAAATACTATAATATAGGCTATTAAAGGCTTTTTAAAAATATTAAAAAATTTTGCAAAAAACTATTTACAAATTAAATATTTTGTGATATTATATGGTCATAAATTAAAGGAGGTGTTGCTATGATCAACAAAAAAATCATCGAAAACGCTAGGCAACAATTTAAAACAGAAACAACAAAGCTTGTTAACGAGCTTGCAAAAAAACGTGAGAAAACTGCAACTCCCAGTTCTCCAATAAATCCAAAAGAGATAATCTCAAAACAAAAACAATTTCGTGACTTGGTTGCCAAACGTGTTGAGCAACTTTCAAAAGACAATGAATATTTAAATTATCTTGGCTCTAATCAAGAAGATACAATAACCGCTTAACCACAGCGGTTTTTTCTTTTTAAAAAGTTCTCAAATTTGTTTTACTTAAAAAATTTTTTATGCTATTATAAATTATAATCATTTTAATATGGGCATTTTTGCGCGCAAAATTTGATGTCAAATATGCCATGACTTATTTAACAAAGGGGAAGATATGAAAGATTTAGTTTATCCAGCAGTTTTGTACAAAGATGACGAAAAAGGATCAAACACCGGTTGGTATACAATTTCAATTCAAGATTTGGGCATTGTAACAGAGGGCGCAACAGTGGTTGATGCTTTCATCAAAGCAAAAGAATATCTTTGTGCAACTATTGAATGCGCTGTTAAATTCGATTGCGAATTAGAGGCACCAAGCGATTTTGAAACAATCTACAATGCAAACAAAAAACACATTGTTTTGCTTATTGATGCATTAAATTAGGAAGTTTGCCTATGACAAAAGTTAACGTTCAAAATTGGGCGCAACTTGACTTTTTAATTAACAATTTTTACGAAATCGTTGAATATAAACGTGGTCGTGGAGTTTATGGCGACAGAGTTATTTTAAAACGTCCGTTGCACGCCAAAGCAATTATGGGGGAAACTGACAGGCTTTACGAATTCTATTATATGGACGCAAATGCAGTTAAAGAATTGCCTCGCACAGTTATGGAAAAAATTAAAGTAATCTGCAAATTGGTTACTTCACCAGAAAATATGAACATCCTTTGTGGTTTTGACAATCCAAATGGGGAAGAACCAAACGAATGGGCATTAACCACTGCCAAAACACTTGCAGACGCAAAAACTTTGGACTTTGAAAAATTGAATGCCTTGCTTATTGAGCAATACAAAAAGTTGGATAGCGAATTTTTGTCTATGCTCAACAAGCATCGTGAAAAACAATACTTTTTGGCAAGCAGCGATGAATTCAATTTCATCACCAAAGAATATGCAACCGAGCAACTTGCAAGATTGTGATTAAAATAAGTTTTATTAAAACAAATTTTGCAAAAAACAAGCATATATTAACTGACTTTTTAAGTCAGTTTTTTATGTGCAAATTTAGGTTGTGTTGTTCAATTTTAATCATCATCAAATTAACTTTTTTCATTTAAAATTAGGGTAAAATTTATGTGATGATTACGCATTTCGACAAGATAACTCACACAAAAAACTGGTTAGTTTGTTTATTCGACATAACTAGTTTTTTTTCTTGGTTTAATTTTTAATTTATCTCTTAAACTATTTGCAGTAAACTTTGAAAAACAAGTGTATTTTCGTTTGACAAAATTGTATATATTTTATATAATTTTCTAGACTTATTAAATAGGAGAACACAATGAAATCATTAAAGAAGTATTTTCAAGTAATCTTATGCTTTATGGCTTTTGCTGTTGCAAGCTTCTTATTTGCATTTGCCCCATCAGTTGGCAGTTATGCAGCGCTTAACACAACAAAAGATAGCTATAACATGGCCATTAAAGCAGTTAAAATGCCTCGTTCAACTTATGTTGATAGCGAAGGCAAACAATTTTTGCATGTACCTTTCCTTAAAGGAAATTGGCAAGACACTGCAAAATACACAATCCGTGTGGTTGATGTTGACGGTGTAACAACACATGACTACAAGGTTGGCGCAGCATCTGGGGAAGAAACCAGTGAAGCAGACGCAAATTATTTTACAAAAATCAAAATTAATGGAGATACAATTGTTAAGTCAACAGACGCAGGCTATTCTGCTGCTACTGGTGACGAGTATCTTTCAATCAGTTCTTTAAACAATGGCTATTACAAAATCATGTACATTGTTGAAGAAAATTCAAAACTTTACTATTCAGCTCCAACAACAATCAAAGTTGAAAATGCTAAATATGAATTTGACTACACAATTCAATCTGGCGACAAAAAGGGCTTAAAAGTTTTGGTGCCTGAAACTGTTAAAAAATCAGATAGTGAAGATGCCAAAATTGAATTGCCTGTTGCTTACATCAAAAACACAAAAACAAAAACAGTTTTGGATGGAGTAACTGCAAACATTAAAGTGTTTAATGATTTAGGCACTGTTTTGGACGCTTCAAGCGGTATAATTCAAGTTGAAAATGGCGTAACATATTTTAAACCTACTACAGCAGGTAAATACACCATTGAATATTCATACAACTATGGCAAAAAATTGCCAGAACAAATCACAATCGAAGTTAAGGACGATTTCACAGCTCCAACAAGCGAAGATTTAACAATCAAAGCACCAAGCCTTGATTCTGTTGAATTGGGTCAAAAAGACGTTGTTTTGAAAGATGTTGTTGTTAACTCAAAATCAAAAGACAACATTTCAAAAAATATTGAATCTATTGTTATCACAAACGGCACTCTTACAGCAACACTTAAAAACAACAATCGCAAATTCAGCATGGTTCCATCAACATTCGGCCGTGAAAAATACACAGAAGACATGTTGGGTTCATGGGATGTAACTTACAATATTGTTGACGCTTATGGCAACAAAAAGTCAAAAACAGTTAGCCTTGGCAACGTTAAAAACACAAAACTTCCAACAGTTTACATGGCTTATGATTATGACACAACAAATGCAGAAACAATGAAAAATTTGGAGAAGAATGCAAGCGCAATCAATGCAACAATTGCATCCGAATTTAAATCAGAACTTGGCTACAACGAACTCTATTTCCCAGCAATCTACGCAACAGACGATGTTACATCTTATGAAGATTTTGTATTTGTTCGTTATATCGCAAAAACAAACACAAACACATCATTGCCAGAAAACAGATATTATATCGACAACGTTATGATTAAAGATGGCGAACGTCATGTAATCTCTTATGATGAAACAACTTACAGAAAAAATCTTAACAAAACATTAATCGAAGGCAGCACAGTTAATGCTGGTGCAAACAACAAAGCTGTTAAATTTGAATTTAATGTTGAAGATGCAAGTTCAATGGCTGGTGAATATGTTTTGGGTTACGAAGTTTACGCAAAAGATATCACAAAACAAACTGGTGTTTACAAAATTGACAATTCATTGTTAAAATTCACAATCTTGTCTACAGCTCTTAGAGAAGAAGCTTCTAACGTTGACCACAAAGTTGAAATCAGCAATATTTCTGATGGCGAAACAATAGAAAGCAATGGCAAACTTGAAGTTAAAGTTAGCGCAAGCGAAACAAAACGCACAACTTCAGCTGGAGAATCAACAGAAAAAGTTGACAAACGCCTTAAAAATGCAGTTTTCTATTACTACACAACTTCTTCAACAGACCTTCAAACAGATTTGGACAATGCGTTTGAATTGGCTGCTCAAGCAAGAACAACTCACTATGGCACAGAACATATTTTCGATAGTGCTAAATTTATCGAAATCATGAAAGATAAATACAATGGTTTTGCTTACGCAACTCTTAACGATAGCAAAAACTATGAGTTAACTCTCAAAAACTATGACAATTTTGGCGGTGGTTATGTTAATATCGTTGCAATCTCTGTTGATGACGATGCTCACATCGCTTACGCTAAAAAGACTTTGGCAATCAAAGATATCAATAACACAACAGCTCCAGAATTTGAAAAAATTGAAAACGCTCATTCATTTGAAGTTGCAAACTTAACAACAGACGTTTTTGTAAAACGTGGCACAACAGTTACTTTGCCAGATGTTTCATTTGTTGATGATGACAAAACTTTGGCAATGAATGTTTACTACTATCGTGCAACAGACGACAACAAAATGCCTACAGAATATTTGTCAACAAATAATATGAGATTGTACAACAACTATCTCGGTCTTGGCAAATCAAGGATCGAAGGTGGCACAATTTTGGCTGACACTGTTGGAACATATCATGTTGTTTATTCAGCAACAGACGATGCTGGCAACACAACATTTGTTTACTTCACATTTACAGTTGTTTTGGAAACAAAACCAACATTTGATGTTACAATGACTGGAGCAAAACCAGAAGGTTCAATTATTAATTGTGAATCTGGCACTCAAATTAAATTTAATCCAGTGGTTAAAGATAATGATGGCAACGTTTTATCAACAGGCTATGCTTATGCATATGTTGAAGGTAAAGGTTACTCAACAGGTGCGGACGAAAATAGCTTTGTATTCAATTCACAAGGCACTTTCGTTGTTAAATTTGTTGCAACATACACAGAAGGTGGCGTTGCTCAAACAGTTGAAACAGACGGTTTTGCATATACAGTTAATGTAACCGCTCCAGAACTTAAATGGGACGATGAAGATTTTGACGCTTCAAGCTTTGCTTATAAACCAAAAAATAGTGTTGTAACACTTCCTAAATTAACAGCTTCACGTGGCACAGAACAAGCAACAGTTGAAGTTAGTGTTAAATTTAAAGGTGACAAAATTGCAGTTTCTCAAAACAGTGATTTCTCTGCTTGGCAATTTGAAACAGGCAATGTAACTGGCGATTATGAAGTTGAATATACAGCTTCAATTGGCAGCAGCACAAAACTTACAAAAACATTCAAAATTAAAGTTGGCGACAATGTTGCTCCTACAATCAACATCGACCACGAAGATGAATTGGCACAAGACATTACTTACGATGGCAGCACAAACATCGAATATACAATCAATTTAGTTCCAAGAAAGACATCTTCACGTGAACGCAAACTTGAAATCGTTATCTCTAATGGTGACAACAAACAAACTTACAACACAAACTTGGTGCTTAAAGACCGCGATGAAACTGGTACTATTAAAGAAATCAGTTGGGACAACCTTGAAGTTGTTTTGAAAAACGGCAATTCAACAATGTCTGCAAGTTCAACAGACACTTATTCAAAAACTTACACAATCAGTGCAACTGGTTCTTACAAATTGGTTATCACTGCAAAAGACGACAATGGCAACACTCAAACAAAAGAAATAGAATTTAATGTTAAGAGTGAAACAAAAGTTGAAAAACAAAAAGACACTGTTGTTGGTGTAGTTCTTATCGTATTGTCATTGGTTATTCTTGCTGGCGTGATTTTGTTCTTCACATTCACAGGCAAGGGCAAAGGTGGTTCAAACAAATCAAAAGCTGTTAAACAACCAAAAGCTAAACAAGACAATTCAAAAGAAACCGCAACATTAGAAGTTAAAGAAGAAGTTGCTGAAAGCGCTGATCAAGCTCAAGCAGCAAATGACGAAGCTAAAACAGGTGATGTTGAATAACAAAAAAAACGGATTTTATATCCGTTTTTTTGCTTTATATTGTTAATATTATAATAAAAAATGGCACAGATATATGCCATTTTTTTAACAACAAAATGTTATTTAACTATTAGATTATCTTTTTAAGATGTTTTGTTGTTATTTCTTATGAATATTTTTTATAAAAATATATTTTATTATCTTATTTATTCTTTTCGTAGAGATTGTAGATGTATGATTTTGTTAAATTGTATTTGTCTTTTAGCATTTTAAATGCATCTTGTTTACTATTTGTCTTTAACAAATCATTAAGTTCATCAAGCAACTGTTTGGCGGTTGGTTTTTCAACTTCTTCTTGTTTATGTTCAATCACAAGCACAAACTCACCTTTTGGCTCATTGATTTCAAAAGGCAACTCAACAATTTCACAGTTTTCATGCATTTTTGTAATTTCACTAACAATTGCAACTCTCACATTTCCAAGGGCAGAGTGCAAACTTTTTAAATCTTTGTTTAAGTTGTATTTAGATGAATATACTATAACACTTCCATTAAATTTTTTTATTGAATCAAGTTGTTGTTTTAGTTCTTTATTTTTTTCACTTAAAAATCCAAAAAATGCAAATTGTGTGGCATCAAATCCAGACAAAATCAAAGCGGACAAACCTGCGTTTGCGCCAGGAATAACAGTGAATTTTATGCCTTTTTCAACAAGCTTTTTGGCAAGCACATTGCCTGGGTCGCTTATAACAGGCATGCCTGCATCACTTATAACAGCCACATTTTTTCCTTCGTTAAGCAAAGCAATTATGCCATCGGCGCTGTTTTGTTCGTTAAATTTGTGGTAAGCAATTGTTTTTGCTTTAATTTGATAGTTGTCCAATAATATTTTTGAGTGTCTTGTGTCTTCACAGGCAATAACATCGCAACTTTTCAACACATTTATTGCACGCAAACTTATATCTTCCAAGTTTCCAATGGGTGTTGCAACAAAATATAACATAAAACTCCTAATTTAAATTATTTTTCTGTCATTTGATTTGGCTTCAAATATTCAATCTTGACTCCTGGTTTTGCACCTTTAACTGCTTCAATTAGCACCAAATATGCCTCTCTTTCGTTAGTAAAAACAAACTTCATTTGCTTAACTTGCATGTTGTACTTTGCACACAAGTATGCAATTTCTGCGCTACGTGAAGCAATGTGAACCATATACAATCTTCCTTTGTCTTTCAACAATTCGCTTGATTTGCAAATGATGTCTTCAAGTGTTGCAGCAATCTCGTGGCGAGCAAGTGCAATTTCTGGGTGTTCATTGATTTTGCTTTTTTCATTAACTTTTTGATAGGGTGGATTACAAATAACAACATCAACATTTTTTGGAAAATCGCTCAATTTCAAATCTTTCAAATTACAATTAAAAATTTTGCTTCTTCTTTTAAAATTGTTAAACGCTATATTTTCTTTTATTATTTCGCACATTTCTGGCTGAATTTCGTTAAAATATAAGCGATTATAAGGGCAGAGAGAGTAAGCGTAAAAACTTATAACGCCACTGCCAGCACACAGTTCCAAAACATCATCACTATGTTTAATATTGCAAAAATTTGCCAACAAAATGGCATCTTGAGTAAACTTATAATAATTGTCGCTTTGAATGATGGAAATTCCGTTTTCAAAGTGTTCCAGTTTTAAATTTTCAATTTTCATACTAGTTTTCTTTTGATGCCTTGTCCTTCAAGTTAAACTTAATGTCAGCCAAAGCATAAGTTTTATTTTCGCTTGTGTCCTCATCTTTTTTAAATGTTACGGTAACAATTTCTTTAAGCATGTCAGTGCTTGCAACTGTGCCAACGCCATCTGGTGTTGTAACTTTAAATCCTACTTTTGGCATTAGTTTTTGCATTTTTTCGTAGAACTCATCTTCATATTTCAAGCAACAAAGCAATCTGCCACACATACCATTTATTCTGTTTGGGTTGAGCGCGATGCCTTGATTTTTTGCCATTTTGATTGAAACTTTGTCAAAATCTTTTAAATAAGCCTTGCAGCAAGTTTCACGTCCACACACACCAAGCGCACCAACAGCTTTGCTTTCATCTCTGTTGCCAATTTGCTTCATTTCAATTTTGGTTTTAAAAGTGCTTGTCAAAATCTTCAACATTTCTCTAAAATCTACGCGCTCATCAGCAGTGTAGTTGATTGTAAGTTTGCTTTTGTCCAAACTATAAGAAACAAAACTGATTTTCATGTCAAGGTTCAATTTTTCTGCAATTTGTTTAACTTCAGTTAATGTTTTGCGTGCCAATTTACAGTTGTCACATTTTGCAAGCATATCTTCTTTATTTGCAAATCTAACAAAGGTTGCTGTTTCTTCATCAGCTTCAATTGTTCCTTTTACAACGCCCAATTCAAGCACACCATTAACAGACACAACAACATTTTGCATTGGTTTGCATTCACCAAAAATTTTTGTGTGAACAATTGCAGAATTGTTTAAAAGTTGCACATTATTTAGTTGCATAAAATTTCTCCTTTAAAATATTAAACAATAAGTTATCAAGCACATATCCAAAATTGACATTTGCTTTATACTTTTTGAAAGCTTCATCAATCAATGGAAGGCATTTTGCAATAACATTTGGCGTAAAACGAAGGGCAATTGAGCCAATTTCTTTTTTGCTAAATTGGTTTGTTCCTTTCAAAACACATAAAAACATTTCTTGCATAATAGGAAAAAATGCGTCTTTGTCAATATCCGCGCCAATTGAACTTGCCAGCACTGGGATATCAGCAGAAGTGTTTAAATTGTCAAAAATATTTGTTAAGCATTGCAAAGTTGCTGTGATGTTTTTAGATGTAAAATTCAACATCTCTGTTAATGTTTCAAAATTCAGGTAGGGCGAAATGTCAACACCAGTCTTTTTCAATTCTTCCGCAACTGCAATTTTGTCTGTTTGGTTCAAATAAGGCACACGCACTTTGTTAAGTCGGCTTAAAATCGTTGGCAAAATTTTGTCCAATTTTGAAGTTGCCATAATAAAAACGTTTTTTTCATTTGGCTCTTCAAGAGATTTCAACATTTTGTTTTGTGCGCGCTCATTGATGTTTTCGGCATTTAAAACAACAAAAACTTTGTTATTTGCAAACACTGGGAGAGTTGACATTTTGTCCAACATCTTGTTGATGTCTTCCACTTTTATGCTTTTGTTGTCAATCAAAAAAAAGTCTGGGTGAGATTTGTTTTTAAATTGAATGCATGATTTACATTTACCACAAGCAGTGTGATTTTCACACAAAATTGAGTTTGCAAAAGTTAAAGCAACTTCATTATTTAATTTTGCATCGTTAGAGTAAAAAAGATAAGCATGATTTAAATTTTTTTGCAAATCAAGCGCTTTGTAAACTGAAGTTGTTTTTATGGTTTCTAACACAATTTTATTATAACATAATCGCAAATTAAACACAATAATTGTTGCCTAAATTTTGTTTTAAATTTATTTTGGTTTTATATAAATTTGGATAGTTATTGCATACTAAACAAACAAGTTTAAACACAAAATCGTTGACATATTAATTTTGTGTGTGATAAAATTTAAATAGGAGGAAGGTATGACAAGAACTAAAAAAGGCTTTTTAAAGGCCGGTGCGATTATTGGCATTGTTGCCGCTGCATTAATTGGCATTTTGGGTATGATTTGTTTTGCTGGTCAAACAATTGTTGACCGCGATTTTGTTGTTCAAACAACATTTAATTGCAAAGAAAACGAATATACAACAATTGAAAACTTTGATGGCAGTTTTACTTACAAATATGTTAATGAAAACGGCATTACCACTGAATTGTCAAGTAAAGATGTGGATACTATTGTTTCAATGGCTAAATCACTTTTAACAACAACTGGCGTGTATGGTGTTGCAATGGCTATTGCTTCAGTTGTTTTCTCAATCTTGGTTTTGATTAATGCATGCACAGAGAAATGCAAAAATGGTTATATCATCACACTTTTGGTTTTAAGTTTGTTAACTTGCAATGTGCTTACAGCAGCATTTATGATTGTTGCTCTTTGCTTGAAGGACAAACAAAAGCAACAAGAAGATGTTGTTGTTACAGCAGAATAATAATTTTGCAACAAAAAACTGGGGGATACTCCAGTTTTTTTTGTTAAATATAATATATTGTTAAAAATGGTTTTGCATAAATTTACAAAAAAAAGTTGTCATTAAGACAACTTTATTTTTGTTATTTTGAAAGACATAATGCCCGCTGGTGTTTTGATTTGTGCAATATCGCCAACTTTTTTGTTCATCAAGCCTGCACCGATAGGTGAAATATTGCTGATAAAACCTTTAAATGGGTCACTATCTGTGTCACCAACAATTTTGTATTCAACAACTTGATTTGTTTTCATATTTGTTGCTGTAACTGTGCAACCAACACCAACTTTGCTTGTGTTAACCTTTTTAGGGTCAATAACAACTGCTGATTTTAATTTGTTTTCCAAATCAAAAATTTCATCTTCAACACTAATTTGTTCGCCACGAGCAATATCATATTCGCTGTTTTCGCTCAAATCGCCATAACTACGAGCTTCTGCAAGTTTTTTTGCAACTTCTTGGCGTCTTGTTGTTTTCAAATATTCTAATCTTTCTTGGGTCTTTTTAAGCCCTTCTGCTGTCATAAAAACTTTTTCGTCCATAATTCACTCCATAAAAAAAATTTGTCTAAATTTGTTTAAATAGCACAAATTTTGCTATAAAAACATAAAATTGCGATAATTTCTCATCACAATAGCACGATTATATCATTATTTAAATTTGTTTGTCAAGGTTTTTTAAATAGTTTTTGCAGTATCATTAATATATGCAATGTTTAATTTTTTAGTTATAAAATTAAAATTATTTTAAAATTTTGTTGTTTATATCAACAGTTAAAAACTTTCTATTTAGCGATGTGCTGCAATATAAATTTTTCAAAAATCACTGGTTCAACAAAATCATCTGGCTTGAAGATGCACATATGAAAAAGGTTGAAATCGTAAACATGCTTGTCCAATAAAACTGGGGTAGAGATGTTTAGTTTGCCACACAAATCTTTAAGCATATCAAAAAAGCTGGTTGATTTTTCATCAACTTCAATTGTTGCAGACTTTATAATTTTATCGTTAGTGGTTAACTTTCCCCAAATTTTTATCATATGCCTATTGTATTAGAAACGGCAAAAAAAAGCAAACATTTTAAAACATTTAATTATTTTTGCAAAACATCAAATTTAAATGTTTTGATGGCTATTGTTAACAAAACTTGTTTGACAAAACGGGCTAAAAGTTGTAGTATTTTATTATGACAAACAATGTTGCAATAAAAAAAATTGACAATTACAATTTTGTTAATGTTGAAAACGCATTAACCGAACTTTTTGCTTCCATTGACGCAAGCAAATTGTTTAAACAAAATTTAACAGTTTTGGTTAAAATCAATGCGGGCGTTGATGCAAACCCAGATTTGGCGCAAACAACACATCCAGCGGTGGTGCAAGCAGTTGTTAATTTGTTAACAAAATTTGGTGCAAAGTGTATTATTGCAGATAGTCCAATTAAACAATATTCTCAAAATGGACTTGATAAAATTTATTTTGACACTGGCATGCTTGAAGTGGCAAATTCTTGCAGATGTACGCTTAATCACAATTTGGCAGTTTGCAAAACGGAAATTGCCAATGGTATTAAAACAAAATCAGCAACTTTGCTTGAAGTTGTTAAACAAGCGGACTTGATTGTTAATGTTGGCAAATTAAGTGTTGATGACAATCTTGGTGCATTGGGAGTTGCAACTGGTATTTTTGGTTTAGTTCCAGGGGATATCAAACAACTTGTTTTAAACAGGCTTACAACTGTTGAAGATTTTAACAATTATGTTATTGACCTTGTGTCAAAACTGCAAAAAAAGATTGTGCTTAACATTTTTGATGGTGTTGTGGCATTGGAAGCAAACAACAGTCAACGCATGCTTTCTTGTTTGGCTGTAAGCGAAAATATGTTTAGCCTTGATGCGGTGATAAGCAAAATTATTGGACGCGACCTTAATGACACAATTGTTAAAACCGCAGCAAATCGTGGAATGGTTAATTTTGCAAATCCGTATAATATAGTTGATGGAAGTTTGAAAGAATTTTGTTTGGAAGATTTTAATTTTGGTGAGCAAACAAACAATTCAAGCATACACAAAAACAAAGGTCAGCAAAAAAGGTTTTTCAATCGCAATCAACAACATGTGGTTATTTGTCCAAGTAAGTGTAAAGGTTGCTCTCGTTGTGCAAACATTTGTCCGGCAAAAGCCATAATGATGAAGTATGATAAAAATGGAGAATTGTTTGCAAAAATTGATTATTCAAAATGTATTTTTTGCAACAAATGTTACACGGCGTGTCCATACAAGGTTGTTGATTTAAAATCACCAATAGGATATAAAATGATAATAAACAATCTTGAAAAATTTGATGAAAATAATTAAAAGACGCATTTTATATGCGTTTTTTTGATGCAAAATAACAATTTTATTAATTTTTTTAATAATTAATATTATTTAAAAAATAAAATATTAAAACATATTTAAATAATCAATATAGAATATTAATTAATTTAATTGTTTTAAAATTAAAAAAATAAAAAAATTAATACATTTAATTTAATACAATTAATTTGTTTGAATAAAAATATAATTTAAAAGCAAAATATTTTAAAGGATAAATTATGTTTAGATTGATTGCTTTTATTTTAACATGTATTGGTGGGCTAAATTGGCTTATGATTGGCAGTTTGCAATATGATTTTATAGCAGGACTTTTTGGCTCTCAAGCAAACATTTTTAGCAGGATAATTTATGTGTTTATTGGTGTTGCTTCTGCATATATTATGTTTGTAACATTGTTTGGCAAAGGGAGATTGAAACTTTTTGGTTACAAAAAGCCAAAACAACAAAAGCCAAAAATTGATGATGATTTTTAAAAAAATGTAAATAAAAAGACTTTATTCAAATTATAAAGTCTTTTTTTAATATTTTAAATAAAATTTTTTAATTTATTGTTTTTTATTAATAAAATTTATTATTTCAATATATTTTTTATTAATACTATAAATATTTTGATATTTTTGTAATTAAATAATATTTTTATATTATTCAATAACAACGATATCTTCTTTGTTTAAAATTGTTTCCAATTCAAATTTCAAGCTTTCACGTATCATAACACCTTGGTTAAGTTTGTACGCTTTGTTGGTGCTTGTGTCCTTAATGTAAACAGTGTCTATGCCAGCGTAGCCGTCCAGAATTTTCTTAACCGCTTGGTGCAAAACGCCATCACTCATATTGTAACGCAAACATAATTTTTTTGGTTTAACAATTTCAATTTCAGCTTCCTTTAATTTTGGTTCGTCGGTTGTTTGCTCTTCATTTTCTGTTGAGTCAGAAAGTGGTTCAATGTTGTCAACCGTGATAGAAGGACGTTTGCCGTCTCTAACTGAAAATCTACCTTTGATTGCAACCAAACTGTTTTCTTGAATAACATCTTTAAATTTGTCGTATGCTTTGTTGAAAAGGATTGCATCAAAATTGCCAGTTAAATCTTCTATGTTTAAAAATGCCATTTTGCTGCCAGTTTTGGTTTGTATGGTTTTTATTTCGGTTATAACACCACCACATGTAACAACATCGCCATTTTTCAATCCGCCGTAAAGTTCTTCGTCTTGAGTAAAATCATCAGCATTGTCATTTGATGGTTGCATTTCACTCTCATCTTCCAATGATTCGCTAGGAATCATACTTGAATCAAAAGTAAAGTTTTTGATTGCGTCCATAAACCCGTCAAGAGGGTGGCCAGAAAGATATGTGCCAGAAATTTCACGTTCGTATTGCAATTTGACAGTGTTAACGTATTCATTGATTTTTGGATATTCATTTTCTTCAATCAAATTTGTGTCTTCAATCAAATCGCCAAACAAGTCCATTTGACCGTTCATTGATTTTTTCTTGCGTTCCAAAGCACGGTCAACCATTATGCCAAAAACTGCCATAAGTTGGCTGCGTGGCCTGCCAAAGCAATCAAAAGCACCAGTTTTAATCAAAGATTCAATACAGCGCTTGTTGAGTGCTTGCGAGTTGCTGCGCCAAATAAAGTCAGCCAAATCTTTGTACGGGCCATTTGCTTGCCTTTCTGCAATAATGTCGTCAATAACGCCAATGCCAACATTTTTAAGCGCTGCCAAGCCAAAACGGATAACTTTGCCGTCCGTGCTGAAATAGGTTTCACTCAAGTTAATGTCTGGTGGCAAAACTTTGATTTTTTCTCGTTTTGCATAAGCAATATAATATTTTAATTTATCAATATTTGTTATGCGGTTGTTTAATGTTGCTGTGATAAACTCTGGCAAATAATAAGTTTTTAAAAACGCTGTTTGATAGGTGATAAGGGAATAAGCAGCAGCATGAGATTTGTTAAACGCGTATGACGCAAATGTTTCCATTTTGTTCCAAATGCTCAAAGCAATATCTTCTGGCACGCCACGCTTAACAGCACCATCAATTGCAGCACTGTATTTGCCATGGTCGTCAGTCATTGCTTCACGCCCATGCAAGAACGCCTCTTTCCATTTTAGCATTTGGTCAAGTTTCTTTTTGCCCATTGCTTTACGGATTGCGTCTGCTTGCCCAAGTGTAAATCCGCCCATCTCTTGGCAGATTTTCATAACTTGCTCTTGGTAAACGATACAGCCATATGTAACGTTCAAAATTGGGGCAAGGATAGGGTGCTCGTATTGAGTGTCTTCTGGGTGATGTTTGTTGTGAACATATTGAGGAATGCTGTCCATTGGGCCGGGGCGATAAAGGGACACCGCAGCCACAATATCTTCTATGCAGGTTGGTTGCAACTCCTTCATGAATTTTTGAAAACCAGCAGATTCAATTTGGAATATACCTTCTGTGTTGCCAGTTGAAATTAGTTTGAAAACATTAGGGTCATCGTAATTGGATTTTTTAAAGTCGATGTCAATCCCATGATTTTTCTTAACCAATTTTTTGGTTTCAACAATATCAGTAAGGTTTCGCAAGCCCAAAAAGTCCATTTTAAGGTGCCCCAAACGTTCCATATCCGCGCCTTGGTATTGTGTGGTTATATCTTCTTGGTTGCGTGCCAAAGGAACATGCCTATCAAGCACATCAGCACCAATAATAACACCACATGCGTGCATACTGCTTTGGCGTGGAAAGTCTTCCACTTTCATTGCAATATCAACAACTTTTTTAACTTGTGGGTCAGTATTGTACATTTCAATCAATTCAGGCACGGCATAAACTGTGCCAAAATCTTTGTCGCCTTCTTTTGGAATGTGAAAACCAAACGCTTTTGGCAAAATTGGGCTTTTGTACATAGGTATATTTTTTGTTATTTTGTCGCAAACATTGTATGGCACACGCAAAACACGGCCAACGTCTTTGATTGCATTTTTTGCTTTCATTGTGCCAAATGTAACAATACGGGCAATGTGGTCATCGCCATACTTTCGCCTTACATAGGCAATAACTTCATCTCGGCGGTTATCTTGAAAGTCGATATCAAAGTCGGGCGCAGTAACACGCTCACTGTTCAAAAATCGCTCAAAGAATAGGTCAAACTTAAGTGGGTCAATGTCAGTGATGCCAATAGCATACGCAACAAGCGAACCAGCACCAGAACCACGCCCAGGGCCAACTGAAATGCCCATATTGCGTGCGGCATTGATGTAGTCCCACACGATAAGGAAATATTCAATAAAGCCTTGTTTTTCAATAACGCCCATTTCAGTTGCAATACGGTCACGAATCACATCAGTGTATTCGCCGTATTTTTGCTTGATGCCTTTGTCGATAAGTTTCGTAATAAACTCTTTTGGAGTGTTACCAACTTCGTCGTTGTATCCACCTTCTGGGGTGTAGTGAGGGAACAAATATTTGCCAAATTCAAACTCAACATTGCATTTGTTGGCAATTTCAATTGTTGTATCCAACGCTTGTTCATCTTCTGGCAAGCCTTCAAGCATTTGGTCGTAGGTTTTAAAGTAAAGTTCATCGGTGGGGAATTTAAGCCTATCTGGGTCGTCAACAAACTTTTGCATAGCAACGCACATCAAAACATCTTGCATTTCTGCATCTTCTTTAAACAAATAATGCACGTCGTTGGTTGCAACAAGTTTAATATCAAATTTTTTGCTGTATTCACGCAATTTGGCGTTAACAATTTCTTGTTCTGGCAAGCCATTGTGTTGAATTTCCAAATAAAAATCGTCTTTAAAAAGGTTTTTAAACCACAAAATCAATTCTTCCGCTTTGTCAAATTGCTCTTGCAAAATAAGTTTTGGAATGTCGCCCGCAAGGCAAGCAGAAAGACAAACCAAACCTTCATGATATTTTTCCAAAGTTTTGTAGTCTATGCGAGGTTTGTAGTAAAAACCATCACGGAAAGCAATGGTGTTTAACATACTCAAATTTTTGTAACCCTGCTCATTTTTTGCCAAAATAATAAGGTGAGAGTTCTTTTGCTTGCCAGTTTTAACGGTTAAATCGTCTGCAACATAAAATTCACAACCAATAATAGGTTTTATGCCAGCGTCTTTGCATGCGTCGTAAAAAGTGATAACACCATACATGTTGCCGTGGTCAGTTATTGCAATGGCAGGCATACCATATTCTTTTGCCAATTTAACAACTTTTTTTATTCTTGTTGCACCATCAAGCAATGAAAATTCTGTGTGTAAATGCAAGTGAACAAATGGCTTCATCAGTTTTCTCCTTTATGTTTTTTGTATATGTCAATAATTTTGTCCAAACGATATTTAATTCCAGCGCGGCTTATGTTTTTGCCCAAAGCTTGTTGCAACTCACTCAAAGGCAAGTATGGGTTGGCATAGCGCAAAAGGGCAATTTCTTTTAAATTGTCGTCAAGCAAATCCAAATTGTCTGTATCAATAAAATAATTGATCGCTTTCATTTGCTCGGCACTGGCGGAAAGGGTTTTGTCCAAATTGGATTCAAAACAATTGTTTTGTCTGTTTGCACTGTTGCGGATTTCACGCATTGCAAGGCTGTTTTGAACTTCTAGGGCAGTGTAGGTTGCACCCATTTTAACCAAAAAGTCGCACACAACTTCACTATGTTTGTTGTAAAACACAACGCCATTTTGCCTTTGTTTGTGTTTAAAATCAAAATTTAATTCTGCAAGCAGGTTTTCAAGCAAAGACTGTCTTTCCGGCTTAACAAAAAATTCCAGATGATAGCCCTTTGAATTTTGATTGCTGTCCAATTCACAATAAAAATTGCCACAAATCAAAAATAGAGCTTTTAATAGTGTCAATTTGTCGCAATCACTGTTAAACATTGTGTAATCTGGGGCTAAATTAATGTTGCAATCTGCCAAAACAAGGCGAATATCTCCTGTAATCGCCAAAAAATCTTTCCAACTATTAACAATCATGTTGGGGTAAAAGTTGTTTATTATTTTTATTGTTTTTTCGCAAATAGAGTCATCTGCACTAATAAGCAGCCTATTATTTGCAATGTCCACAAATCCGCAAAAATCAACAACAACAGCAAGAAAAGCATGGCTACAACAGCTGTTTGAAGGTATTGAATTTAGTATTTGCTGTTTGCAACCAGTCATTTGTTAACTCCTTTTCTTACGTTTTTCCTTTTTAAATTTTGGCAAGTCGTTGTAGTTTACAATGCAACTTTCTGGCAATCTTAAACGAAGCACTGCTTGCAAACCCAAATGGCAATCTCCCACACGCTTGCAGTGGTGAGCATCGCTGTCAAGCACAAATTTGCACCCCAAATTGTAGCATGTTAAAATTTCTTTGTCGCTCATGCCCAAACGTTTGCCGTTTAATTCAATCAAAGTGTTTGTTTCCTTGGCAACGCGTGCAACCTTTTCAACATCAACTTTGCAGTTGTGGTTCAAGTGAGTGATAATGTCAATGTCATATTTACGCATAGCGTTGATGTAAGCATTTGTGTTTTTTTCGCGTTGGCGCTTGCTTGTGTGATGAAAGAAAGAACAAAGAATGTTTTTAAACACAAATTTCCATTGTTCACGCGCGCTTGTGGATTTAACAAGCTTGTGAAAACCACACAAAACAATGTCCAGATTGTCGTAATCTGAATCAACAATATCAATTGTGCCTTTGCTGTCAATCAAATTGGCTTCAACACCCAACAAAACATCAATAGGGTAGCGCTCTTTTGCATCTTCAATGTCGGCTTTAACTTGAGGGATATCTTTGCGCCTAACGCCATATGCTTTTTGGTTAAAACCATGGTCAGTTATTGCAATTTGCCTCAAACCCTTTTCATATGCAACACGCACGTTTTCTTCCACAGTGCTTTTGCCGTGGCCGTTGCGTGAATATTTTGTGTGAGTATGGTAATCCGCTAAAATAGCCATAAATTCTCCTTTTAGAAGCAACAAATAAATAGTTAACAATAAAAATTGTTATCTAAAATCTTATGTTTGTTATTATATCACTATAACACAAAAAAAACAACATATTTTTTGTTGTTAGTTTTCTTTGTTGAACAAATTTTTTGCATAATTCTGCCAAGATTTATTTAGAATTCCACAAACTCAATTTCCTTTGTTGGGGTGAATGAATAGTGCAAAAACAACTCATTTTCAATCAATTTAATCAGTTCTTTAACATCGTTGCTTGTTGCAGAGCCAATGTTAACAATAAATCCTGCATGCTTTGTGGAAATTTGCGCACCACCAACTGTAGTACCTTTAAGCCCCAATTCATCAATCATTTTTGCTGGGATAAAGTTTGTTCGCTTAAAAACACTGCCTGCACTAGATTTGTCAATTGGTTGTGTGGTTGATTTTTTGATTAGTGCAGTTTTTAAATTGTTTTCAATTTCAGTTATTGGTGCTTTTTTTAGTTTAAATTTTGCCATTAAAACAACACATTTTTTGCTTTGAAAAACGCTTGAACGATAGCCAAATTTACATTGATTAAAATTGTATTTGTGCGTTTTGAGTGTTTCGACATCAATCACTTTAACAGTTTCTACATTTTGCCCAATGTTGAACCCCCAAGCCCCCAAATTGTTGACAATCCCACCACCCACACTTGACGGAATGCCCGCAAAATGCTCAAATCCAGTTAAATTGTGTTGTTTTGTTTTTGCAATCAGTTCAGCCATAGTTGTGCCAGAAAAAGCCCAAACATAATTACCACAAACTTTAATTTTGTTTGTTTTGTTCACAATTATTGCACCATCAAAACCTAAATCATCAAAAAGCAAGTTCGCACCAAGCCCAATAACTTTAAATTTTACATTTTTGCGCTTGCACCAAACAATGGCAGTTTTAAGTTGGTTGGGGGAGTGCACAACAAAAAGAAATTTTGCTTTTCCACCAATTTTAAAAGTGCAAAAGCCCTTTAAACTTATTTTGGTATAAAATTCAAGTTTTTTCATTCAAACACATTCTGGACGTGACAATTTAAAATTGCGTTTTCCATATCACTATATATTCCGTCAAAGTAAAGTTTTGTGTTTAAACTTGAAAATAGGTGATAGTTTTTAAGTTTGGTTTGATATTCCGCGTTTAACACAAGGCTACAAAATTTGTTGGTTATATCATCAACTTTTGTGCGAGCAATATATTGAACAAGGTCTGTGTAACTGCCAAGCGGGGTTATGCTTGCGTTTGTTCTGCCAATGGTGTTTAAATTGTCAATTCTAAACACATCTCGTGCAGTGCCAAGCAGTGCGTGGTCGTGATGATAAACAAAGTTTTTGTAGGTTTCAAATTGCGTGCCAAAGTTTTTAAGCGGTTTTTGTGGCGCATTAATTGCTTTTTCTGGGGATATGAATCCCGATGTGCCATATTCAATTGAAGTTTCCTTTTCGCCATGAGAAAATAGGGCATACCCACTCATAATATACGCCAACGCATAAACTTTGCCATTAAATGTACCGGCATTAAGCAGTTCCTCGCGCACGTTAAAATTGTTGTTTTTGGTGTCAAATTTGCTTAAATAATTTAAAACCAATTTCCCAACACCTTGTCCAAACGAAATTATGTCAGGCACGCTTTCCAGCAATTGGTCAGTCAATTTGTTTGGGTCAATGCTTTGAATGTTAAAAAGCAGCCCGGGGTTTTGTTTTTCCAGCTCTCGCGCAATGCTTTTTATGTAATTGATGCGCGGAGTGCTGCCACCTTCAAAAGTTTCTATATGCCAAATGGTGTAAACAACAGTTTCCGCCGTTTTTTTGTTGTATATAGCAAACTCTTTTGCTTTTTTTATGCCAAACGCACAAACATAAATGCTTATTGCCAAAACGCAGCAAGCACCAACAATTTTAAGCAGAATCGCCTTAATACATTTAATTTTAAACTTGTTTTTCATATAACAATCTATGAAAAGTTCACGCAAATTATTTTAAAAAGGTTCTATTTTGTGGTATAATAATTTTATGGATATTGTGTTGGACAAAGTTAAACGCCTGCCAAACGACCCAGGTGTGTATATAATGAAAGACGTTGACGAAAATGTGATTTATGTTGGCAAAGCCAAAAATCTCAAAAAGCGCGTCAGCCAATATTTTTTGCGCAAGCAAGACCATATTAAAGTGCGCAATATGGTTGCCAAAGTGCGTGATTTTGATTTTTTTGTTGTAAATGATGAAATGGAAGCATTGGCACTTGAAAACAACCTAATAAAAAAGCACAAACCTTATTACAACATATTGCTTAAAGATAGCAAAACTTACGCATATATCAAGGTCAATTTAAAGGAAGATTATCCGCGTTTTTCAATCAGCCGCAAACTCAACAAAAATGACAAATATTTTGGGCCATATTTGGCTGGTGTAACTGCCAGAGATGTGCTTGAAATTATGGATTACGCTTTTTCACTTCGCAAATGCAAACTTCCATTAACCGAACATGGCAAGCCAATCAAACCTTGTTTGTTTTACGAAATGCATTTGTGTTCAGCACCTTGCGCAAAAAATGTTTCAAAGGCAGACTATCGTAAAATTGTAGATGAAGCTATCAACTTTTTGAAAGGGGACACCAAACAAGTTGAAAAAGTGTTAACCGAAAAAATGGCGCAAGCCAGCGTAAGCGAAAATTTTGAAGTTGCATTGAGTTTGCGCGATCGCTTAAAAATGCTTGAAAAGATGAAAGCAAAGGTTATCACCAGCCTTGGCAGTTTGGTTGATTATGATGTGTTTAAATTGGCAACATCTGGCGACTTTTCTGCAATGTGTGTTCTTGCTGTGCGTGGTGGCAAATTGCAAGGCATACAAACTTTTGACATTTTAAATTTTTTGGACGAAACCGAAGCGTACACGCAATTTATTATGCAGTATTATTCCACACACCCAATTAATGTGGACGAAATCATTATGCCAGAAATAGACACAGCGGAAATTGAAATGTTTTTATTGGACAAAGCGGGCAAAAAAATCACCATAACAAAGCCAAAAATTGACAGTGTTAAATATAAACTGCTTGATATTGCCACCAAAAATGCCCAAATTCATATGGAAAAAAACTTGGAGCGCGCTGTTAAACACAATAATGCAAGCATTGGTGCGGTAAATCAATTGCAAAAGGATTTAAATTTATCTCGTGCACCAAAACGCATTGAGTGTTACGATATTTCCCACACCTATGGCACTTACACAGTTGCAAGTATGGTTGTGGTTATAAATGGCGAAAAAGCACCACAAATGTACCGCAAATTTAAAATCGAAACAGTTGATTTTATTGATGACTTTGCATCAATGAAAGAAGTTTTAACTCGCCGCATGGAAAAACTAACAAGCGACGATATCAGTTTTAGTTCAATGCCAGATTTGATTGTTATTGATGGTGGCAAAGGGCAGTTGAGTTCTGCCTATGAAGTGTTAACAAACTACAACTATCCAAACGAACTTGTCAGCCTTGCAAAACGAGAAGAGGAAGTGTTCAAACCAAACATTTCACGCCCATTTATTCTTCAAAAGGGCAGTTATTCACTCAGATTGCTGCAACTTGCACGTGACGAAGCCCACCGCTTCGCAATCACATTCAACCGCCAATTACGTGGCAAAGGCGCATTCCGTGGCGGGCTGGAAAGTATTTCAGGCGTTGGTCCAGCCACAAGGCGAGCCTTGTTGCGCCAATTTAAAACAATCGAAAACATCAAAAACGCCACACTAGAAGAATTGGAACAGGCGCAAGGAGTAACCAAACCAACCGCCAAACTCATCTTTCAACACTTCCACAAAATCTAACAAGCCTATTGCAAATAGCGTTTAATTGTGTTAGAATAAACTAAATGTCAAGGGGTAAAATATGAATTTAATTGCCAAAATATCACAAAAAGTTAATTATCAATGCGATGGTTTTTTAGGTTATTCTCCAAACCATGAAGATGGATTGCTTTTGCCACACAATCAAAAAGTTTACAACAAAATTGTAAAAAGTTTTTCCGAGTCCAATAAGGTTTTAGTAGTGCAAGCAACAGGTACAGGCAAATCATATTTGATTTTAAAATTGCTTAAAGACCACGCAATAGGCAAAAAGGTTTTATACATCACACCAACATCAGCCATTGAAAGTTATTTTGTTGATGATGTTCTTAAAGAATATATGCCAGATTATAAAAAACAAATTAATTTTACAAGCTGTCTTTATCCAAGTGTGAAAAAATACACAAAAGAAAAATATGATTTCATTATTATTGACGAAGTACACCACATTGGTGCAAAAGAATGGGGTAAGGCTGTTGACGATTTGCTTACACACAACCCACAGGCAAGTGTGCTTGGCGTAACTGCCACATTGGAACGTCAAGATGGCATTGATGTTACAAAGTTTTTTGAAAACCGCAAACCAGTTAGCAAGATTACTTTGATTGATGCAATGCAACAGGGCATTTTGCAAGCACCTGATTATGTTTTGGGCAAAATAGACTTTGGGGCGGATGTTGAGTTTATAAACAAATCAGTAAAAGAACTTCAACAAGAATATGAAACAGCAAGTGATATAGACAAAGAGAAGATAAAGCAATTTTTGGCGGATTTAAAGCACGCAAAGCGAATGATTTCAGAAACAAAACAAATTCCACAAACAATCAAAGAAAAACTTAACACTGAAAAACTTAAAAATGGCAAATATATCGTGTTTTGTCCTGCTGGCTTAAATGAAAATGAAGATAATGCAAGCGAAATAAAAATGGAACAAACTATGGCACAAGCCAAAGATTGGTTTGGTTTGGTCAATAGTGATATTCGTCAATACGCAATACATAGCTTGTATGGCAAAAAGCACAATAAACAAGCCTTAAAGGAATTTCAAGAAGACAATAAACAAGGCTTAAAACTTATGTTTACTGTAAATATGCTTAACGAAGGCTTGCACGCTGGTGATATTGATGGCGTTATTATGTTGCGCCCAACAGGCTCACAAACCATTTACACACAACAAATCGGTCGTGCACTTTCTGCAAAATCACACACTCACCAACGCTTGATTTTTGACTTTGTTGCAAACCTTCAATCACTTGAAACAAATCAAATTAAAGAGATGGCAGATAAAGTTAATGCTGTGGCAAACAAAATTAATAGCGATAATGATGGTGAAACATACACTAATGAAAAAGATACAACCCCAAAATTCAATCTTAAAATAGAGAACTTGGAAACAATTCAATTTATTGAAAAATTGAAAAAGAACCTTTCCTCATTTGACGACCGCTTTGATTTTGAATTTGAAGATTTTTATTCCCGCCTAGTTGCTTATAAAGCAGAATTTGGAGATTTGCTAGTTCCAAGAGAATATAAATGTAAAGATGGATACAAACTAGGTGAAAAAGTTCACAATGTAAGACAAGGCATTATAAAGTTAGAAGAAGAACAAGAGCAAAGTTTAAAAGATATTGGTTTTGTTCAGGATGCGAAGAAAGTGTTCGATTTTGAAAAATTCTACAATTATTTATTGGAATACAAAAAAGATCATGATGGCAGTGTAGATGTTCCTCAGTCTTATGTAATTAAAGATGAAACTGGCGAAATTGTGTATCGACTTGGAAGGACTATTGCGAATGTAAGAAGTGGTAATCAAGCTATATCAAATGAACAAAAGGAAAGACTGAAAGCGATTGGCTTTAAATCTTATATATCAACAGTTGTTAAGTTCGAAGATATTTTTGCACATTTAATGGAATTTAAAGCAGAATATAACCATTTATTAGTTCCGCAAGATTATGTCTCACCTGACGGATTTAATTTAGGTAATCAGGTTATGAGGCTTAGAACCGGTGAAAAAAAGATTATAAAACAAGAGAGACAGCAATTAGATGATGAAGGTTTCGTATGGGATGCAAGTAAAAAAAGCAATTTTAAATTTGAAGAATTTTATGAACACTTAAAAAAGCATGGAACTTGTGATGTTGTTAGAACATTTGTTTGTGAAGAAGATGGATATCCACTAGGTGCATATGTGAGTTATGTAAGGTTGGCTAATAAGGGGGAAAGTGATCCGGACTCTTCATATTATAATAAGGGGGAAGGTGATCCGGACTCTCCATATTACTTAACAAAATCACAAAAACAGCTATTGGATGATGAAGGGTTTATATGGGTTAAGAGAAAAAGTTTTAATTTTGATGAATATCTTGCACATCTGAAAGAATATAATTTAGATCCTAAACATAATGAGATAATAAATCAAAATTATACTAGTCCAGATGGCTATGAACTAGGAAAAATTACCCTTCAAATAAGGAGCGGTAAAATAAAATTAAATGACGATCAAGGTCAAAAACAAAAATTAGACAATGAAGGTTTTATTTGGGATATAAGCGCTAATAAATTTGAAAAGTTGTTTAATTATTTGCTTTTGTATAAGTCGAAATATGGTGATTTGCTTGTTCCTCAAACTTTTAATATTACAGAAAAAAATGACTCAATATATAGATTGGGTTTACAAGTTAGTAAATTGAGAGCAAAACATTCAAAGATGCCAAAAGATCAAATACAAAGGTTGGATAAAATTGGTTTTGTTTGGGATGTTAAAAAATATTTAAAAGAAAATTCAACTGGCGATATTATAAATTAATTTTAATTCTAAAATTCATTTAAAATTATATAAAAACGATAAAATTAGCAGACTGAGAAAAAGTTTGCTAATTTTTTTAAAAAAGTTTGCAATTTTTGTTGACAAACGGATATAATAGTGATATGATAAAAGCGTAAAGGTCAAAGAAAGTCAAACAATTAAGTTTGGCGTTCTTAATCAAAAAGGCAAAGCAAACAAAGTTAGGCTTTTACATAACAAAATAAAAAAACAAGGATAGTTAAAGGAGGGAAAAGTGAACAAAAGCGTTAGTGATGTGATTGAAGAATTTATTATGTCAAGTTTGGACGATGACAATTTTATTGAATTGTCCCGCAACGACCTTGCAAAATTCTTTTCTTGTGTGCCAAGCCAAATCAACTATGTGCTCAACACAAGGTTTACGGTCAATCGTGGCTTTGTGGTGGAAAGTCAGCGCGGTGGCGGCGGTTACATCAAAGTTACTCGTGTGCAAGATAATGATGGGAACTTTTTGAATAATTGCTTAAAAATTTGTGGCGAACCGTTGTCTTATTTGCAAGCAAGCCAAATTTTAACCAGTTTAACAGAAAAAAACATCATAACAGAGCACGAAGCAGATTTGATTAAGGCTGCAACAAACACAAAAGCACTCAACAATCCCTTGAACTTTGACAACACCTTGCGCAGCAATATTATGTCCAGTGTTATTTTGGAACTTATGAAAAGGGGTAAATAAAAAAAAGAAGTTTAGTGTTTAAAATTTTAACCAAAACAAAAAATATAAAAGGAGATTAATATGAAAAATTGTGATAAATGCGGTAAACCAGCAGTTTACCATTCAACATTGATTGTAAATGGAGTTAGCCAATCAACAAATTTGTGCCGTGATTGTGCCATTAAAGAAGGCGTTTTTAACAGTCAACCAACAAGCATTTTTGATGATTTCTTTGCTCCGTTTGCAGATTTCTTGCCATTTGAAAAAGTGGAAAATTTGGTTTGCCCAGTTTGCAAAACCAGTTTAAGAGAGTTTAAATCAACCTTAAATGTTGGTTGCCCAAATTGTTATGAAACTTTTAGCAAAGAATTGAACAATATGGTCAAACGTATTTCTCGCCTTGACCACCACAAACCAGAAGTTAGCTTTAAACCAGAAAAGGCAGAAAAACAAGCAAAACCTGCAACAAAGCAAGAAAAAGTTGACGCTCTGCGTGCCGAGATGAAACAAGCAGTTGCGGAAGAAAGGTATGAAGACGCTGGCAAGTTGAAGAAAAAAATCCAAAAATTGGAGGCAGACAATGAATAGTATAATTCAAACTAAAATTTCAGTATTTAGAAATTTGAAAGATTATAAATTTATGCCAAAATTGGAACAAGAAAAGTATGCTGAAATTGAGCAAAAAGTGGACGATGCATTAAGCAATTTAACAAAAATCAATCCAAACAACACAAATCAACACACTTTGAATTTTTTAAAGCAAAACAAATTGCTTAATTCAAATGCAAAAGCGGTTTATTTGAACAAAGAAAATGTTGCAGTCAATTTGTTTAGTGGTGAACAATTGTGCGTTGTGGCATCATGTTTGGGTTTTGATGAAAAGTTAAACCAAAAAGTTGCCGCTGTTGTGTCTGCAATGGAAAGTAAACTCAACATGGCTTATAGCGACCAATATGGCTATCTTATGAGCAACATCAAAAATCTTGGCTCTGGAGTGCAAGTTGAAAGCACAATTAGTTTGGTTGGTCTGGTTGAAATGGGCAAAATTGGTCAAGTTTGCCAAAATATCAAAAATTTGGGCTATCAAATTGAAAAACTTGATGGCACAACTTACAAAGTTTCCACAATTTGCTCACTGGGGTTGACCGCAAGCGAAACATATTTGGAATTTGGCAAAACACTCACAAAACTTGCCGAACTTGAAACTGAAAGCGAAAAAATGCTTTATTCAACCAACACTGAAGAAATCACAGACAAAGTGTATCGTGCATTGAGTTTGCTAGGTGGCGCTTATATGCTGTCGTTTGACGAATTAAAAACAAACTTAAATTTGTTGCGTGTTGGCTCAAATTTGGGTTTGGCAAACATCAAAGCAAGTCAAATTGATGCTTTACAATCACTTGTAAACTCAAAATTTGACCAATTTACAACAAAACAAGAACAACTTGAATTGGCAGAAAAAGTTAAAGATATTTTAAAAAATTAATATAAAAGGAGATGATTTTATGTATAATTTAACCGATTTAGCAAACAGATGTATTCAAACTGCATCAAAAATTGCAAGCGAATACGGCAATGAAGTTGGCACAGAACACATTTTGTATGCTTTAACAAAAGTGGAAAGTAAATCCAGCCGTTTGTTAAAAGCATATCGTGTTGATGCTGATTTGATTAAACAAGTGCTTGACAGTATGCCGGGTGGCATTCCAAGCAGTGTTGTGGAACTCACTCCACGCACAAAGGAAATGTTGATGATTGCTGGCAGCGTTGCAAAGCGTACCCGCTCAGCTTACATTTCAACCGAACACCTTTTGGTTGCATTGTTAAGTCAAGACGACAGTTATGCAATCAATATTTTGGCAGGGGTGCTTAAACTTAATGTTTACGAAATGCGCAACAAAGCAATTGGCTTGATTGCAAACAACAACGACAACAATGCACAACAAAATGAATTTAACAGCGATGGTTTTGTGCAAGTTGGCAACATGTCAAACGGCAGCAAGCCACAAAAACAAGAGTACACAAGTCAACTTCCAGCAGAGTTGCTTGAAATGGGCTCTGACTTAACTTTGCGCGCAAAAAACGGCAAAATAGACCCAATCATAGGCAGAGATAACGAAATTGAGCGTATGATTGAAATTTTGTGCCGCAAAACCAAAAACAACCCAGTTTTGATTGGTGAAGCTGGTGTGGGCAAAACCGCAGTTGTTGAGGGCTTGGCTCGCAGAATTGTTGCTGGTGATGTGCCTGCATTCCTTAAAAACAAAACCATTTATAGCCTTGACATTGGTGGGCTTATGGCTGGCACAAAATATCGTGGCAGCATGGAAGAAAAACTTAAAAACGCCATTGATATGATAACTCAAAACAAAAACATCATTGTGTTTATTGATGAAATTCACACTTTGGCGCAAGCGGGCAGTGAAAAAGGCGAAACAAACCCAGCAGATATGTTAAAGCCATATTTGGCTCGTGGTGAAATGCAAACTATTGGTGCAACAACCACAGACGAGTATCGCAAATATATTGAGCAAGACAAGGCTTTGGAACGTCGTTTCCAACCAATCACAATTGACCCTCCAACAGTTGAACAAACAATTGAAATTTTGCGTGGTCTTCGTGATAGTTATGAAGCGTTTCATAATGTTAAAATCACAGACGAGGCAATCAGTGCCGCTGCAAATTTAAGCGACCGTTACATTCAAGATAGGTCTTTGCCAGACAAAGCAATTGACTTGATTGATGAAGCGTCCAGCAGAGCAAAAGTAAAACAAAATTACGACAGCCCAAAACTTAAAGAGATGAAAGAAAAACTTGTTAAGCTTGAAGCAGAAAAGGACGATGCTGTAAATCAAGAAGATTTTGAGCGTGCGTCAAAACTTCGCGACCAAGTTGCAAAATTAAAACAAGAAATAGAGCAGCAAAGCAATTTGCCAGCAACCAAAGAAACGGCATCTGCTGTTGTTTCGGAGCAAGACATTGCAGAAGTTGTAAGCAAGTGGACGCATATTCCATTAACCAAACTTACGGAAGGCGAAGCAGAAAAATTGCTTAACCTTGAAAAGATTTTGCGCGAACGCGTTAAAGGTCAGGATGAAGCAATTGAAAAAGTTGCAAAAGCAATCCGTCGTAGCCGTATTGGCATAAGGGACCCTAAACGTCCAATTGGCAGTTTCTTGTTCCTTGGTCCAACAGGCGTTGGTAAAACAGAACTTTCAAAAGCACTTGCCGAAGCATTGTTTGATGATGAAAACAAAATCATTCGTCTTGACATGAGTGAGTTTATGGAAGCACACAGTGTCAGCAAGTTGATTGGTAGCCCTCCAGGGTATGTTGGTTTTGATGATGGTGGACAATTAACCGAACAAGTGCGTCGCAAACCATATAGCGTTGTTTTGTTTGATGAAATTGAAAAAGCTCACCCAGAAGTGTTTAATATGCTTTTGCAAATTTTGGACGATGGCAGATTGACAGATAGCCATGGCAAAGTTGTAAGTTTTAAAAACACAATTATCATTTTAACTTCCAACATTGGCAGCGACAAACTTTACAAAGACAAAGTTGATTTGGGCTTTAAAGACGGAAAAGAAAAAGCAATAGAGGACAAACAAGCGGTTATGCTTGCTGAACTTAAAAAATACTTCCGCCCAGAACTTATCAACCGTATTGACAACATTGTTGTGTTCAACAAATTGTCAGCTCCAGTAATGAAGGAAATTGCAAAGAAAATGCTTGCCGAACTCAACAAAAATTTACGTCAAAGTGGGGTAGAATTAAAGTTCACAAATTCAACCTTAAATTACCTTGTTAAAAATGGCACAAATGACGACTTTGGTGCACGTCCATTAAAGCGTCTTATCACAAGCAAAATCGAAGATGATTTGGCAGACAAAATGCTTAAAGGCGACATCAAATCTGGCGACAAAGTTGTTGTTGATTACAAGGACGATAAACTCGTTTTCTTGGTTAAAGCAGACGACAAATCTGACGCTCAAACAGACGATGAAACTGACACAAATTCATCTGCAAAATAATAAATATTTTTAAATAGTTAATTTGAGTTCATTTATAAATTTTGCAATAAAAAAAGTAGGTTTAAATACCTACTTTTTTTTAATGTTTTTATTATTTAAGAATTGATTAATAATTAAATTTTTAAAAAATAAATAAAAATATGTGATAAATATATAAAAAATACCATTTTTAACGCATTTTTTAATAATTTATATTATTTTTTGCAATTTATTAATAATTTTTATAAAACTATTTTAAATAAATTATTAATTATCAGTCAATTAAACTTCCATTTTTAATTGTGTGTATTTCAAAATTTTCAAAGCAAATTTGTTTTGTTTGTTCGGTTGTAATTGTCAAAATTTCTGGGTCAATATCTTCAATAATCTTGTTTGCCAAAACCAAATATTTTTCATCCAAATTTTCAAAAAAATGTTCCAGTAAAATAATTTTTGGTTTGCGCACAATTGCTCGCAAAAGTGTTGTGATTTTTGCTTCGCTAATGGTCAAATTTTTTGCCTTAATTTCTCCAAAATTTATGTGGTATTTTTCAAGCAAATTTTGTGCCAAATTATCGCATGATTTTTTTTCAAATTTTCGTAATGTTAAAGGGTAGATTATATTTTGTTTTGCTGTTTTAAATTTAAATAATGTTGGAGTATATGAAACATAACTTAAATCTAAATTTTTGTCTTTGATTTGCTTTATATTTTTGTTATTGATTAAAATTTCACCAGTATATGTTTTGTCAATTTTTGATAATGTTCTCATCAATGCAAATCCGCCATCAAGTCTATCTCCTAAAAGCAAAATATTTTTTTCAATTTTCAAATTCAAATTGAAAATTGAGTAAAAATCATTTATGTATTTAATTGAAAAATTTTTAAATTCTATCATAAAAACATATTAGCAAATTTTCAAAAATTTATCAATAGATTGCAAAACGATGATAAGAAAATAGGTTTTTGTGGTTTTTATAGAGTCGTTTTTTTTAACATTTTAACTTAATTGGTTTTAAAATAGATAACATATCGTTAATTGACTTTTAAAATTGCAGCAAGCCAGAGCCTTCAACGTTTCTGTCGCCAGTCAATCTTTGACAATTGTTCATTAAAAATTGTTTGATTTGTGTGTTTTTTATATTTGGAAATTTGCTTTTTAAATCAGCACAAATTCCAGCAACAATAGGTGTTGAAACGCTGGTGCCAGACATTGTTGTGTATGGTGATAAGGAATTTGAACACGCAATAACGTCAACAGCAGGGGCAACAAGGTCTGGTTTAAAACCAAAGATTGTCGGCCCGCGGCTGGAAAAATCAGCGATTTCATTTTTGTTTTCATCATATCCACCAACAGTGATGATGTGTGGATTGTTTCCGGGGGACTTAATGGTTTCGCGTTCTGGTCCACTGTTGCCAGCTGCTGCAACAACTGTTATTCCGCACTTCCAAAGCGCTTCTGCGCCACGAGAAAGTGGGTCGTTACTGTTAATGATATCTGCACCAAAACTCATGCAAACAACTGATATTTTGTATTGCTTGTGGTTTTCGTAAACCCATTGCATAGCATCTAAAATTAAATTACTGTCGCTTGAGCCATTTTCGCCAAGAGCCTTTAGGGCGATGATGTTTGCTTTTGGGGCAAATCCAATGTTGTTGCGGTTTAAACAACCAGAACCACTGGCAATGCCTGCAACAAAAGTTCCGTGTCCGTTGTCGTCATATGGAGTTGTGTTGCGGTTAACAAAATCAACAAATTTAACAATTCTGTTAAACGGAAAAACAAAATCAAAATGCGGAAAAATTCCAGTGTCAATAAAACAAATTGTTTGTCCTTGCCCCTTAAAAGCGTCTTCGGTTAAGTTTAGCAAACGGGTGCTGTCTTGCTGTTTTTGCTCGGCAAAAACCTTAACACAGGGGTCTATATATTTGATTGATTTTTCTTGAGAAAGTTTGGCTAAATCATTCAATTTAACTTCAACACAAAAGCAATTTGCAAAAGGGTAAGGTGAATATTTTAAGTTGAATTTTTCAAAAACCTTTATTGTTTTTTCAAAATTAAAGGAAGAAATTAAAACATTGCCAATTTCATTTTTTTTCAAAATTGACACATTATTATATAAAATTGGGTTGATTTTTGCTTTATTTATGTTATTTTTTAAAAAAAATTGCATTTTTGTTGAAATTTAACTAATTATATTTTTATTTTTGTTCGTCAATAGCTTTAATTAAATTGTTAAGCATATCCTTTTGTTCATTGTTTAAAAAAGGGGAAAGTGTTGATGATAAATTGTCCAGTTGATTATGATCCAACTTTCCTTGTTGCTTTAATTTGCTTGCTTCTTGAAACAAATTTTGCATCAATTCACCATTGCTCATATCTTTATATTTATCAATGATGTTTTGGTATTCATTAACTTTATCTTTGTTTTTTTCCAATGTGTCTTTGTGTTCGTTTGCAAATGATTTAAAATCTCTTGGCATAATATCCTCACTAAAAATTTATATGTCAAAAGATGTAAAAAATTGACTTAAATTTTTTTGCTTTAATAATAATTTTTTGCATTGGTTAGTTTTGTGGGATTTTAAAAGTGTTTACATTGTGACAAAAATATAAATTTGGCATAAATAAATATATGGACTTTGAAGACAGTAGAAATGCAATATTTTGTGATCCGCATGCATACATTCAGGGCTGTGAAAAAAAGCAAATTAAAAAAGTTGTTTTTGCAGAGCCGTATGATTGTTTGCCAAATTTTTATGTTGACAATGATTTTAAAAAACATAATTGCAACTGTGTGCCAAAACCACCAAAACCTTGTCCACCTCCACCAAAACCATGTTTTCCGGGGGTGCCATTTAATTTGGACTTTAAGGCATTAATGCCAATTTTGGCAGGAATGCTTGGTAAAAATGGTAGTGGCGAATTTGTAAAGTTGCTTAATAGTATGCCGGCAAATGGCGGGGCAGTATCTGGGTTTGACTTAAAAAACATTATTGGTGTTGTTGCTCAAAATCCAAAAATTTTGCAGTCAATCATGACTATGTTTAAAGGTGGGGGACTGAATGGGCTTTTTAAAAAAAATAAATCAGCAACAGAGTTATCACAAAAACAAACCGACCATATTATAAACAACTACACAAGAGTTGACCAATGATAAAGTATCGTAAAATTTTAACAAACTAATAGTTGGTTTCAATGTTTAAGCATGTTTGTGACAGTAAAAAATCCGCACAAGTTGTTGCGGATTTTTGTTGATTATAATGTTAAAGGCTTAAAATTGTTATCCCAAATTTGCACTTTGTTAAAAATATCATATTGTGTGCTTAATTTCATAATGGTTGGAGTGATTAATTCTTCTGTGCTTATCTTTTTGCCTTTTTCAAATCTACAGATCCAATCTTCGTGTATGGTTGAAAAATTGTGGTTCAAAGCTTCCCAATTGACGTGCCAACCTTGTGTTTTTAAATACATTATAACAATTGCAATTGTTGCGTAATCATATTCTTGGTATTTTGAAAAATCAACAACAACACGCCTTTTGTCAGTTAATCGGTCAATTTGTGCCATAACTTTTTTTGCTTTGTTTAATTCTTGTTTTAAGTAAAAGTTTTTTGCGCCGTCTTCATAAGCATCCACAAGGTCATCATCAACAATTTCATCCGGAATTTCTATTTTTGTGTTGTCGTTACGGAACAGCTTTGTGCCAACAGCAGCAAGGAATGCGGCGGTTATTTGTTCGTTTTCGTTTAAAAATCCGTCAAAATCAATTTTTAAATCAGAATTGGTGTATGCTTCGGCAGCTTTAAAAACAACCGCTTTAATATTTTTTAATTCAAGTGATTGAATTGAATTTTGTTTGTTGTCCATCATAGATTAATTCTCCATATATAAAAATGATAACATTTAATAAAATCTTTGTCAAGTTTTGAGTTTTTAAAAATATCAATAAAATTTTGCAAAAATCAAAAAAATAACGCAAAAATAAGATAACAAAAGCATGGCAAAAATAAATTTAATTTTACATATTGACAAATTTGGACTTTGGCTTTATAATGTTCAAACTTTTAGGAGGATGTATGTATAATAAATTTTTGTTTTTACGTGACTTTCAAGGCAAACCAGAACATAAATATAAAAAATACAAAAAAGCACGCAAAATTCTCAGTTGGATTTTCTTCCCACTATTAACTGCGGCAATGGTACTTATGCCTGTTGGATATTTTTTGAGTTTGGTTCATTTGGCAGGTGTTTCAAGCTTGGTGTTTACATTTGGTTCGATGGCTTGGGCTCCAACTTATTATGTTTTAACTGATGTAATGCGTTGGGATATCAACAATCTTGGTGTAAGCAATGTGACTTATAGAGAATTTAAGAAAATGGAAAAATCTGGAGAATTGGATTTTTACAAAATGCTTTATGAAGATTATAATAAGCAAATTGAAGCAGGTAACACTGCAAAATTAAAACATCATCCCGTTTATGATGATAATTTTTATGAAAAATATATAAATGGTCAAGCTGAATTAAAATATGATGACCAAAATTTGATTGTTTTAAAAACAGATAAAAAAACAACTGATAATGAAACTGAAATTTTAACAGAAAAATTTGCTAAAAATGAAATTCAAACAGCAAAGACATCAAGCAAATCAATTGTTAAATTTGATAATGACAATGATTTGACAATTTAATCAAATTTAATTAATAACAAAAAATGTTAAGCAAGAACATGCTTAACATTTTTCTTTTCGCTGTGGCGATACAAAACAATTTTTCTGCCGATTGTAGTAACAACTTCTGCATTGATTTTAACTGCCATTTCAGATAATTCAAATTCTGTTGGTGGGGTAACATTTTCTTGCATGGCAATTTTAATTAATTCATGGTCGAAAAGTTGTTGTTCAATTTGGGCAAGCACATTTGGTGTAAAGCCTTCTTTGCCAACCCAAACAACTGGTTTTAAACTGCTTGCCAAACTGCGCAAAGCAATTCTTTGTTTTTTGTCTAACATAAATTTCTCCTAAATTTTTAAATTTTTTATAATTTTTGCTTAAATTTTTCATATTTTTTGCAAAATTTTGAATATTTTTTTAAATTTTTTGCAATTTACAAAACTTTTAATTGGTTTTAAAAATAAATTTCATATTGCAAAGCACCAAAGATAACTGTGTCACCATCAACGCAACCTTCAGCTTTAAGTTTGTCGTAAATGCCATCTTTTTGCAATCTCATTTGGAAGTAAGCAAGCGATTGAGTGTCGTTAAACACGATGCCACGTTGCAATTCATTTAAGTAGCCACCGCTAACTTCATAAACGTGTGGTTCAAGCATTTCAATTTTAACACTTGTTGTGTCTTTCTTTGCCAATTCGGTTTGCTCAACCGGGATAGGCTCACTTTTTGGCAAGGTTTTAAGTGTGGAGTATACTTTTTTGATTAAATCGTTCACATTTTGATGAGTTACGCTGCTTATTGGCACAATTTCAACTTTGTCTTTAACATTATCGCGGAAGTACTTAATTTTGGCATCAATATCATCAACTAGATCAAGTTTTGTAAACACCACGATTTGTGGAAGTTTTGCCAGTTTTTCGTTATACTTTTTAAGTTCTTTGTTGATTGTTTTGTAATCGTCAACAATGTCGTTGCCGTAATAACCAGATGCGTCAATAACATGAACAACAAGCCTTGTGCGTTCAATGTGTGCCAAAAATTCATGACCCAAACCAGCACCTTCACTTGCTCCGTCAATAAGCCCAGGGATATCTGCCACAACAAAACTGTCGTCATAAATTTTAACAACACCCAAGTTTGGAGAAAGGGTAGTAAATTCATAATCCGCAATTTTTGGTTTTGCATTTGTGATAACGCTCAAAAGAGTGGACTTGCCAACGTTTGGTTTTCCAACAAGGGCAACATCGGCAATTGTTTTTAATTCAAGCACAACTTTGTACCAATCAGTTACTTCGCCAAGTTGACTAAATCTTGGAGATTGGCGTGTTGGTGATTTAAAGAAATTGTTACCTTTGCCGCCACGACCCCCAGCCAAAGCCAAATAAACTTGCCCGTCTGCGTACATGTCAGCAAGCACTTGGTCAGTGCTAGCATCTTTAATAACAGTCCCACATGGCACTTTGATGTAAACATCTTTGCCATTTTTGCCGTTTTGCAATTTTCCGCTGCCACCGTCGCCGTTTTCTGCTTCAAATTTTTTAACGTATTGAAAGTCTATAAGCGTGTTTTTGTTTTTGTCAGCCACAAAAAAGATAGAGCCGCCATTGCCGCCATCTCCACCATCTGGGCCACCGCGTTCAACAAATTTTTCTCTATGAAAACTAACTTTGCCGCTGCCGCCGTTGCCAGATTTTATGCTGATTGTAACTTTATCTGTGTTCATAATTGTCCTTTTTACATATATTTTTTAATTTGCAGGTTTCACATTTTGGATTGATTGCCTTGCAGTGTTCACGTCCAAACCAAATCATTTGATGATGAAATTTTTTGCGTCTGTTTTCTGGCACAAGTTTTAGCAAATCCTTTTCACACTCAAACGGAGTTGAATCTTTGCTTGTCAAACATAAGCGTTTGCTAACTCGATGCACATGAGTGTCCACAGCAATAGTTTGCCCACCAAATGCCACAGCTATAACAACATTTGCAGTTTTTCTGCCAACACCATTAAGCGTTGTGAGTGCTTGCATATCATTTGGCACAACGCCATTAAATCTTTCAATCAAATCTTTGCTTAAACTGATTATCGATTTGGATTTGTTGTTGTAAAACCCGCAAGGATAAATGATTTTTTTCAAATTTTCTTCACCAAGTTCCAGCATTTTTTCAGGTGTTGGAGCAATGGCAAACAATTGCTTTGTAACTTGATTAACGCGTGCGTCAGTGCATTGAGCGGAAAGCACCACAGCAACCAAAAGTTGGTAAGCTGTTTCAAACTTTAACGCACATTCAGGATTGGGGTAGAGTTCGTCAAGAGTTTCAAAAATTTTATCCATTTTTTGCATAAAATTATACTATCAAATTTTTGTTGGTTAGTCAAGTGTAAAACAATTTAAATATAAAGGTGGCTTTTAAAATGCCACAAAAAATTCAACCTTTAAGTCTGCTGCTTAAAGCAACAAAGATGTTTGGTTGAATATTTACATTATAACATAAAATGGTTTGTTTGTCAAATTTTTAAATTAACCGTTCTATTTGGTCATGAGTTTGTGTTTTTGTAAGCATAAACACACCCCAAAATCCAGGCAAATGTGCAACATTAATTAAACCAGAAACTTGCCCATAAAAAGCAAAGTCAACTTTCAAGCTCAGTCCACAACTTAAAGCAATGTTGCGTGGAGTGTTGATGATTGATGATGCGATGCCGTATTGTCTTAAAATTTTTGCAAAAGCGTAAAGTGAATTGCGTGATTTGTATGACACTATTAAATATTTCATAATAATCCCCAAAAACATGAAAAGCATGTGTTAAAACATTGTATTTTTATTTGTCAAATTTGGTTAAACAAGATTTTGATTTTGTGCATATCTTGAAGTATGATATATTTTGACAATTCTGCAACAAGTTATTTTAAACCAATGTGTGTTAAACTTGCTGTTAACGACGCACTAAATTGTTTAACGGCAAATCCGGGGAGAAGTGGACATTTGCCATCAATCAAAGCGGGAGAAATGGTTTTTGAAACACGTGAGATAATCAAACAATTTTTCAATGCACAAGATTATCAAGTTATATTCACAAAAAACTGCACCGAAGCATTGAATTTGGCAATTTTTGGGTGTTTAAAACCTGGGGACGAAGTGATAACAAGTTGCTTTGAACATAATTCAGTTTTAAGGCCATTAAAGCAGTTGGAAAGTGTTGGCGTTAAAACATTGGTGCTGGATTGCGAACTAAAAGATTTTCACTTAAATTTGAAGCGTTCAATAACTGATAAAACAAAATTGGTGGTAGTAACCGCGATGAGTAATGTAACTGGGCAATCTCCAAACTTGATTAAAATTGGGCAAATTTGCAAACAGAACAATTTGCTTTTGCTTGTTGATGGAGCGCAGTCAAGCGGACATATGGATATTGACTTAACCAAAATTAATGCGGACATGTATGCTTTTGCTGGACATAAAGGGTTTTGCGCAATCACCGGCGTTGGCGGGTTGATTGTTAAAAGCAACATCAAATTAAAACCGCTTTTATATGGCGGAACTGGCACTGAAAGTGAAAATCTGGTTCAACCAAACGATATGCCAGAAGGGTTGGAGGCGGGAACGTTGCCAACAATACCAATAGCAAGTTTGCTAGCAGGCGTAAAATTTGTTGCCATGCATGAGCATGAGATATTGAAAAAAGAGAGTGAACTATCTGCGTATTTTTACAACAAACTAAAAAGTATAGAAGGTGTAACTCTATATTCCACTTTGGACAGCAAAAATGTTTTTAGTTTTAACGTTAAAAATTTGGATTCAAATGTGGTGGCGGATATTTTAAACGAAAAATATGGAGTGTGTGTGCGTGCAGGCTTGCATTGTGCGCCACTGGCACACAAAAAATTGTGCACGCTTAAAACCGGGGCAGTTAGGGCTTCAATTGACTTTAACAACACAAAACATGAGATTGATTATTTTGCAAGAGCTATTAAGGAAATTAGTTTTAATGCAAATTAAATTTGGGCAAAATTTTGCAAATCACAGCAAAAAGCATAAGCATGCTGCCAAAAATTATATAGTAAAAATTATAAGGTAAAATCAAACTGCTAAAAAGCAAAACCAAACCGCAAACAAAATATGATTTTGCCTTTTTTTCGTTAAAAAAGTTAATTGCAAAATCTTTCCAACAAAATTTTTCTGGTTCCAAATTTAAATTATCCGCATTGATGTTTGTGTGTTTTTCATTAAATAATTCAACCAATTTTTCTTTGCAAATAATATTGATGATTTTGCCTTTTAAAATGTTTAAGTTTAATTTGCTTGCTTTGTTGCAAATTATGTTTAGATTTTCAAAATCATGTTGTCTTGCACTGGCGATAATATTGAAAAAATCATTTTCACAAAGAGTTTCATTTTGATTAAAAACAAAATAAAAATTCTTGTTGCAAACGTAAAAATCTTCAACTGTTTTTTCAACTCCAAAAGTTTGTTTTAGTATCTCAAATTGTTCGTTTTTGTTTGACAAGCAAAATGCCAAAAAAGTTTTGTTGCTGTCTTCAATTTTTTGCTTTGAAATTAAAGATTTTGTTTGTTTGTGTTTGTAAAAGTAAAAAATTGCAAAGCATGTGCCTGCAGTTAAAATTAAACTTAAAAAAAATGTTGCAAACAAATTTTTGATGTAAAAATTAGCCCAAGCAAAAAACACCAAAAACAAGCAAATGGTTATAAACAGTTTGTCAAAAAGATTAACAATTTTAAATTTAGACATATCAAATTTTTTAACAAATTTTAAAATTTTAAACAAAAAATACAAAAAAGCATTAAAAATGTGATAAATTTAAATAAAATTTGTATTTTTTTGGAAAATTAATAAAAACAAAATAATTTTTTAATTTGCAACTAAAAAACGAAATTTTCTTAAAAAATAAAATTTGTTTATTTATTTGACAAAACTCAACAAGAAATATAAAATTATTGCATAGGGGAAAATATTATGGGAATTAGTGAAATGAAAAAGCCATTAAACATGGCAAAGTTCATTGTCCGCAAAGCAAAGGCGGAAAGTTTGTCGCAAGACGATTACAATGCTATTGTAAAACATATGATGGCATTTGGTGTTGATAAACACACAAAAAACATGTTTTACGCACTTGACCAATTTGGCATGACAAAAGATGAAACTTTGTTTTTGGCGCGTGCAATTAGGGATAGCGGAAAGGTTTTCCATGCAAACGAATTGGTGTTGGAAAAACATTCAACTGGTGGCATTGGGGACAGCACAAGTATTGTTTTAATTCCACTTTTGGCATGTTTGGGTTACAAAATTGTCAAAACCACAGGCAAGTCTTTGGTTTTTGCAAATGGCAGTGCGGATAGGTTTAAAGCAATTCCTGGTTTTCAACCAATTGAGTACACAGAAATCAACAAGGCACTTTCAAAAAACAACGCATGTGTGCTTGCCCATGGCGATGAGTATTGCCCAGCGGACTCAATTCTCTACAAAATTATTGAAACATATCATTTTGAAGATAACATTTGCTTTTTGGCAGCTTCAATTGTTGCAAAAAAACTTACCAGTGATGCAAAAGTTGTGCTTGTTGATATAAAATATGGCGAAGCAAGTGTGATTTCAAAATACAGCACTGCAAAGCAATTAGCATCATTGTTGGTGCATATGTTTAAAAAATGTGGTGTTAAATGTGTTATTGCAATCACAAACACACACCAACTTATTGGTGAAAGTGTTGGCAATGCTGTTGAAGTGCTTGATGCTCTTAATGTGTTAAAAGGCAAACAAAACATGTTGCGAAAAGTGTCAGTTGCATATGCTGTTGAAATGATGTTAAAGGCAGACAAACGCTTAAATCGCAAAGATGCTTACGATATGGCGGTTATGGCGCTTGATAGCGGTTTGGCGTACAATCAATTTTTGGACATCGTGCGCACACAACACGGCGATGTTATGGCTGCTAAAAACAATGAGATATTCAATCCAAAACAATCAATTGTTTTCAAAACAAATCGTTCTGGATACGTTGGCAATGTCAATGCTTTGCTTATGGGTGAACTCATTAGGCGTTTGTGTGTTGAAACTCACAACAATAATATTGGTTTGGTTTTGCATGTTAAAATTGGTGATTATGTTAATGCTGGCGATAAAATTTTAACATTGTATTGCGAAAACAAACAAGATGTGGCAGAGTATATTGAAGCAGTTAAAGGTTGTGTGCGTTTAACACAAGTTAAAGTTAAAAAGGTTAATCCTATTAGAAGGTTAGGTTAATGGAACAAACAATTTCTGGTTTACAACAAACCGAAAAATTGGCAAAAAAATTTGCAACATCACTAAAAGCAGGTGATGTTGTTCTTTTGTTTGGTGATTTGGGCGCTGGTAAAACAACATTCACTCAATTTGTTTTTAAAGCACTTGGAGTGACAGAAGCAGTTACAAGCCCAACTTTTGCAATATTAAAAACTTATCATGGCAAATTTACATTACATCATTTTGACACATATAGGATTTCAACAGAAGAAGCAATTGAAGCAGGTTTTGATGAAATTTTGAATGAAAAAGATAGCGTTAAATTTATTGAATGGAGCGAAAACATTGCAGCTCTGTTGCCAGATAGGGTAAAAAAGGTTAATATTAAATATATTGACGAAAACACAAGGATTTTTGATATAGAATGAATACATTAATTATAAACACTGCAAACGAAAATTTGGAAATTGTTTTGAAAGTTCAAAACCAAGTTTTTTGTGAAGTTTTGGTTAGCAAAAGTCATCATAATGAAACGATGTTGCCTGCAATTGACCAGATTTTAAAACAACATAATTTGGAAATTGCAAACATCAGCCAATTGGGCGTTGTTATCGGCCCGGGTTCGTTTACTGGCATAAGGGTTGGTATTGCAACAATCAAAGCATTTAGAGATAGTTTGAATATTGAAGCAAAGGGAATAATTAACCTTGATTATCTTTTCAGCCTTGCTGCAAGCCAAAATCCAGAATGTAACACGGTGGCAATTTTGGGCAGCAAAGATAGTTATTTTGTTGCAACAAAAGTTAATGAAAAATTGTATAAGTACGAAAGAAATTTAACCGGAGAGGAGTTAAAGCATGTTGCGGCAAACACTCCAATTGGAATGTTTAAAAAAGATGAAAACATAAATTCGTTTGAAGTAAAACTGGATAAAAATATTTTGCTGGATTGCTTTAATGCAAGCACGGATCAAACTCTTGTGCCAGTTTACTATCAACTTTCGCAAGCAGAAAGTGAAAAAATTAAACGTGGTAAATTTGAGATTAGAGAAGCAGACGTGCAAGACCTTATTGCTGTTGATGCGATAGAGAACAGCACAGTTTTGCCAAACAAAATGAGTGAAAAAGATTTTCAAAATTCAATTTTAAGCAAAAATCACAAATTGTTTGTGGCAGAACTTGAAGGCAAAATCGTTGGATTTGTTATGATTGAAATCACTGATGAAATTAATATTGAAAATGTGGTGGTTGAAAAATCTTATCGCAATTATGGCATCGGTACAAGGTTGTTGGAATTTGTTGTGGATTATGCAAAAAGTCAAAACATCAACATTTTAAGTTTGGAAGTGAGCGAAAACAATTTAACCGCTTATTTGCTTTACAAAAAATTTGGTTTTGATTTGCGCAGGACTCGCAAAAATTATTATGCGGACGGGGCAGCTGCTTTTGAAATGATTTTTAACATTTTGGCTTAATTAAAATCGTCTGGTAGGTCGTTTAACAAAAGCAAAGTGTCGTTGCAATTTAACAAACTAAAATATTGTTTTGCGTTTTCAAGATTTGGTGCAAACAATATTTTTTTTGTGCTCAAATTGTTTGAATCATTGTTGATTGTGTCAATTTGATGTTGAAACAAAATGCCTTTTTCAAGAGCTGATTTGTTTGTTTTGCCAATAATAACAACGATATCCACTTTTGCAAGCATTTTGCCTAAATTAAAATTGATATTTTCTTGTTGTTTTCCACCTTCAATTATGCCTGGGGTTACAACCATTTTTTTGCCAGGGCAATTTAATAAAACATTAATCGAATTTTTTGCACTTGACAGTGAACAATTGTAGCTGTCGTCCAAAATGTTAATTGAACCTTTAATGTATTCCAAGCGGTGTGCAATAAAAGGCAAATGCTCAATTGTGGTTTGTAAATTATTGTTTGAGATTTTTAAGTGTTTTGCAAGGGCGGTGGCAAGCAATATGTCTGTTACATTGTGTTCACCCAAAAGCGGAGTTGTGCAATTTAGTTTTGTGTTTTTAAAAATTAAATCAAAGTTGGTTTTAAAATCTTTAACAACGATATTGCTTGCAAAAAAATCTGCATTTTTATTTTTTGTGGAAACGGAAAATTTTTTACCTTGTTTTTCTTTATACATGTCAAAAATGTAGTTGTTGTCAATGTTGTAAACACAAGGATTTTGTTTTAAATATTCACACAATCTTTTCTTTGCCTTGGCGATATTTTCAACTGTTTTAAATGTTTGCAAATGCTGTGGTGCAATTTCTGTTATAATTCCAAAATTTGCACCAAAAATCTTGCATAATTTTTGCACATCATTTTTGTGCCTTGCTCCATATTCCAAGATGACAAAATCAACATTCAAATCTGATTCGTTTAAAAATTTGCTCAATCCAATTGGGGTGTTAAAACTTTTTGGGGAAGCAAGAACTTTGTAGTCTATTTTTAGCATTTCAAAAAGTATATTTTTAACTGTTGTTTTTCCATTGCTTCCGGTGATTGCTATAACTAATGCGTGAGAATTTTTTAATTTGTTTTTTGCTTTTTTAATAAATAAATAATTTTTAATTTTGTCAAAAAAATTTAAATAATTTGCAAAAATTGGTGCAAAAATTATTAAAATTATGCTAAAAATCGCTCCATATTTAAAAATTATTGGAAAAGTTAATATGATTATCGCTAAAATATATATTCTTTTTAATCTTGGTGTAAAAACAATTGGGGTTTTGTTGCCAACTGCAATTTTGCAAAAAATTGTTGAATTAATAATTAGACATATTAAACTTGATAAAAATGCAAAAATAAAATTAAAAAATAAAATTTGTGCGACAAAAATCCCCATAAAAAAGGCATCAAAAATCCAATATTTAAAATTAAAATAAGATAAATATCTAAACGCATTATAATCTCGCAATTGAAACAAATGCAACAGATTTTTTACACAAATAATATTAATAAAAATTGTTATAAAATTTAAATAAAAAATCCAAAAATTACAATTTAAAATTAATTTCAACACAAAAATTTCACCACCAAATTGTTAAAATATGCATTTTGTTTTAAATATGCAAAATGATTGCTTTTTGTTATGATTAATGTTGCATTATTTTTGTTTAATTTTTTAATTTTTTTTGCAATCCACAATGGAGTTTCATGGTCGAATTTGCCCCAAAAAAGCAAAACAGGAAAATCAAATTTAAGCAAATTTTTGGTGTTGAAAGTTACAATATTTTTAAAAGTTTTTTTGTTTGTTTCACACAATGATGAATAATCAGGGCTAACCAATTTTTTAAATAAAATTTTATTTTTATCTTGTTTTAACAGACAAATATTTGCGTTTTGATTGATTTTTTTAAAAAGATTAATTTTTTTTGCGCCTGCGCCGCCGGTTACAACAATTTTTTTGATTTGTAATAATTTGTTATGTTTTGTCAAAATTGTTAAAAGTGTGGCAACCCTAAACCCAAAACTGTGGCACACAATTTTGATTTCTTTAATTCCAAAACTTAAAAGCAGATTTAAAACACAATTGGTGTAATCAAACAAAGTCCAAACTAGATTTGTGTGGTTGATTGTTGGCAGGGTTACAGCAAGGCAATTTTGTTTTGATTTGATTAAATTAATGGTGCTAACAAAAGAGTTTTTGTTGCCTCCCCATCCATGCAAAAACAAAACGCAATCTGCTTGATTGGTTACTTTAAAAAAATCGTATTCAATCAATTCACCATGAAAAATAAATTTGCATGTTTTAGTTTGATTGTTAGGCATATAAATTTTTATGTTGCTATTAAATTTAAAGTTAAAACAAAAACCAAAATTTGCTTTTGTGAATATAAACTTATATGGAAAAAATTTGTGTTGTTTTTGGTGGGCAAAGCCCAGAGCATGATGTGTCGATAATCACAGGCATGCAGTGTGCAAAATTTTTGCAATCAAAGTTTGATGTTGAAAAAGTTTATTTAGGATTGGATAACAAGTTTTATTACGCAACCGATATTGAAGACTTGACATTTTTTGCAAACAAATCTGCCATAAAGTTAAAACCAGTTTTGTTTTGCAATGGGTTGCTAAAAAAAAGCATAGGTTACAAAAAAGTTTGCGACATTAAATGTGTGGTTAATTGTTGCCATGGTGGTGTTGGCGAAAACGGCTCGCTAGCTGGATTTTTTGAAACTGTTGGCGTACCTTGCACAAGCACATCTGCTCTCACAGCGGGCATTACTATGGACAAAGATTTAACCAAACAGTTGGTGCAAGACGTTGCAACAACTGCAAAAGGCGTGCTTGTTTCAAAACAAAATTATTTAACCGCAGTTGAACAAATAAAAACCGATTTTGCCAACCATTTGATTGTTAAACCAAACGCTTTGGGCTCATCTATTGGAGTTAAGGCATGTACAAAGCAAAATTTTAAAAATCAAATTTTTGCTATTTTTGAAATGAACGACAATGCACTTGTTGAAGAAAAAATTGAACCAATGATAGAACTCAATCAAGCGTGTTACAAAAAAGATGGAGAATTAGTTTTGAGTGCAATAGAACAGCCAATAAGCAAACAAGATTTTTTGACCTTTGATGAGAAATATCGTCATGACGGCAAAAGCAAGGCAAAAGATAGGATAATCCCTGCTCAAATTTCAAAAGCACTAGAAGAGCAGATTTGCAACACAACAAAAAATATTTATTTGCACCTAAATTTAAACGGCGTTGTGCGGATTGACTATATGTTCAACGCAAACACAAAAACTTTATATTTTAATGAAGTTAACACCATACCTGGCAGTTTGGCTTTTTACTTGTTTGAACCTTTGGGTATAGATTACATAACTCTAATTGAAGATTTGGTGGCAAACGCAACTCAACCAAAAAAATATTCATATTTTGATACCAACATACTCACAAAAAAATTGCTTTAATTAAAAAAAAATGGTATAATTACCCCAGAATATAACAAAATTGAAACGAAAGGGGTTAATTGTGGCAGCAAGTTATGATAGTAAAGATTTGATTGTTTTGGAAGGGTTAGATGCAGTTCGCATGCGCCCGGGTATGTATATAGGAACAACAGGTGTAAAGGGGCTTCATCATCTGCTTTGGGAGATTATTGACAACGCAATTGATGAGGTTGCAAATGGTTATGGCAACAAAGTCGAAGTTACATTGCACAAAGACGGCACTGCATCTGTTTTGGATAATGGTCGTGGCATTCCAGTTAGTCCACACCCAAAACTTAAAATCAGTGGCGTTGAAGTGGTTTTCACTCAACTTCATGCTGGTGGCAAGTTTGGCGACAACAACTATAAATATTCTGGCGGTTTGCACGGCGTTGGTGCATCAGTTACAAACGCACTTTCCAGATATTTGGAAGTTACAGTTTGCAAGGACGGCAAAAAATACTTTGCACGCTTTGAATCTGTTGAAAAAAATGGCAAAATCCATTCTGGTGTTTGCGTTCAACCGCTCAAAGAGATTGGCAACACAACATTAAAGGGCACATATGTGCGCTTTTTGCCAGATGATAGGGTGTTTAAGGATATTCACTTTGATTACGACACCGTTTATGAGCGCCTTAAAGAAACTGCGTTTTTAAACAAGGGTGTTCATATTGAGTTGATTGACGAACGCACCAACAAGCACGAAACTTTGTGCTTTGAAGGTGGTATTAGAGATTATGTAACCAGCCTTACAATGGACAGGAAACCATTGTTTGTGCCACCAATTTATATTGAAAATGAAATTGACGATACATTTGTATCGCTTTCTTTGCAATATGTTGATAATTACACAGAAAGCATTTATAGTTATGTTAACAACATTCCAACACCGGAAGGAGGCACTCACGAAGTAGGTTTTAAAACAGCACTCACAAAAGTGCTTAATGATTTTGCAAAAAAGCACGGCCTTGTTAAAGATAAGGATATTCCTTTTATTGGTGATGACTTCCGTGAAGGGCTTGTTGCCGTGCTTGCAATCAAAATGAAAAATGTTCAGTTTGAAGGTCAAACAAAAACCAAACTTGGCAATGTGGAAGCTCGCTCAAGGGTGGAAAGTGTTTGCACACAAGGTTTGAGTGAATTTTTCCAAGCCAAAAAGAACGAAAATATCGGCAATATAATCATCGACAAAGCCAAGGGTGCAGCCCGAGTTAGAGCAGCAGCAAAACATGCCAAGGATTTAACTCGTGCCAAAAATTCAATAGAAGGCAATATGTTGCTTGGCAAACTTGCAAACTGCACCAGCAAAAATGCGGAATTGAACGAAATTTTTATTGTTGAAGGCGATTCTGCGGGCGGCACAGCAAAACAAGGCAGAGATAGATATTATCAAGCAATTTTGCCATTGCGTGGCAAACCATTGAACAGTGAAAAAAAGCGCATTGACCAAGTGCTTGCAAACGAAGAAATCCGCACAATTATCGGTGCATTTGGCACGGGCATTGGCGAAGATTTTAAACTTGAAAACTTAAAATATCACAAAATCATCATTTTGAGTGATGCCGACCAAGATGGTATGCATATTCGTTGCATTTTGCTCACTTTCTTTTTCCGTTATATGCGCCCACTCATCACAAACGGCAATGTTTATGTTGGCATGCCTCCACTTTACAAGGTTTCCACCAAAGATAAAGAATGGTATTGCTACACAGATGAAGAATTGACAGCAATCACATCAAAACTTAAAAACTACAATTTGCAACGTTACAAAGGCCTTGGCGAAATGAGCGCAGAACAACTTTGGTCAACCACAATGGACCCAGCACACCGCAGCATGATACGCGTAACTCTTGAAGATGTTATGCAAGCGGACAAGCAAATTAGCATGTGGATGGGCGATGATGTTGGCCCAAGAAAGGACTACATCAACAAAAATGCAAACTTTAACAAAATTGACAATTTTGAAGAACAAAAAATTGACAAACTTCACAAGGAAGATAAGGAGAACTAATGGCAAAAAGAGAGATTAATTCAGTTGTTCCAACTGGCAATTTGTACACAATGACAGTTGAAGATGTTATGTCAAGCAGTATGTTGCCATACAGTGAATATGTTATTATGGATCGCGCGCTTCCGCGTGTGGAAGATGGCTTAAAGCCAGTTCAACGCCGTATTTTGTTTGATATGATAGAGTTGGGGCTTACTCCTGACAAGCCTTTTAAAAAATCTGCCCGTGTTGTTGGTGATACATTGGGTAAATTTCACCCACATGGTGACAGTTCAGTTTATGGGGCAATGGTGCGTATGGCTCAAAACTTTGTTATGGGCGAATGCTTGGTTGAAGGTCAAGGCAACTTTGGCTCTATTGACGGCGATGGTGCAGCAGCAATGCGTTACACCGAAGTTAGATTAACTCCACTTGCCTTGGAATTGATGAAGGATTTGGATAAAGACACGGTTAGTTTCAGCTTTAACTTTGATGACACTCTTAAAGAACCAGATTATTTAACAGGGCGCTTTCCAAACTTGTTTGTTAATGGTGCATCGGGCATTGCCGTAGGTTTGGCAACAAACATTCCAACTCACAACCTTGGAGAGATGATTGACGGCTGTATTGCGTATATCGATAATCCGGAGATTAGCCTAACTGACATGCTTAAAGTTGTCAAAGGGCCAGATTTTCCAACAGGTGGTATGATTTGTGCAGGCAAAGATATGGAAGAAGCGTACGCAACAGGCCGTGGCAAGGTTACAATGCGTGCTGTTTTCCATACAGAAGATGACAAAAACGGCAAAACAAACATTGTTATTACAGAATTGCCATATCAAGTTAACAAAGCAGAGTTCTTAAAGTCGATTGGCGACCTTAAAATGAAAATGAAAGATGAACTTGCCGATATTTGCGACATCACTGATGAAAGTGATAAGGCAGGTATGCGAGCAGTTATCACTGTTAAAAAGGACGGAGATGTTGACAATATTATTGCCTTGCTTTTAAAACACACCGACATGCAACTCAACTTTAACTATAATGTGGTTGCAATTGCTGATGGCAGCCCAAAACAATTGGGTTTGCTTGCTTATTTGAACTATTACATCAAATTCCAAAACGAAATCATCGTGCGCCGCACACAATTTGATTTGGATAGGGCAAAAGCACGCGCTCACATCGTTGAAGGTTTGTGCGTTGCAATTGCAAATATAGATGAAGTGGTGCAAATCATCAAAACATCAAGTTCGGTGGGAGACGCCAAAACAAAACTTATGGAGCGCTTTAACTTAACCGACATTCAAACTCAAGCAATCCTTGATATGCGTTTAAGCAGACTTACAAGTTTGGAAGTTGAAAAATTGCAACAAGAACTTCAAGACTTGCTTAAAACCATTGAAGAATTAACTGCAATTTTGGGCAGCAAAGCACGTCAAATGTCAGTTATCAAAAAGGAACTTAAAGAAATCAAGGCTAAATACGCAACACCACGCAAAACTCAAATAGTAACAACCTTCGAAGATTATGTTATAACACCAATTGAAAGATTGTTGGACACTGAATGTGCGGTGGCGGTTACAAACGACGGATTGCGCCTTAAAACTTTGGATATCAAGCAAATTCAAAATGCAAGTCCAAATTATGATTACGACAATATAAATGCTCTTCACAAAACAATTGTTCACACAAGCATGAACAGCAATGTTTACGCTTTCACAAATTATGGCAATTTCTTTAGCATTCCAGTGCGAGATATTCCAAACAGCAAATTCAACACAAAGGGCACAGCAATGAGCGAAATTGCTCATGCCGAAACCAATGAAAAAGTTGTTGGTTTGTTTGCAGAACAAGATTTTGAAGAAAACACAGAACTTATTTTTACAACACAAGATGGCTTTATTAAACGTAGTCCGGCAAGTGAATATGCAGGGCTTAAAACTGGCAGTGTGGCACTTAAACTTAAAGATTTTGATCGTGTTGTGTCTGTTCAAATCAACGATAATTTGCCTTCTATTTTAATGGTTAGCAGCCAAGGTATGGCTGTTAATGTGGAATACAAAACTGTGCCAGTAACAAAACGCGCAAGTGGTGGTGTGATTGGCATGAATTTGAATGATGGCGATAAAGTGATTTTTGCAAGTCAAGTTAACACTCTTGATAGGGTGCTTGTGGTTACTCCAGATGGTGTTGGCAAAAAGTTTAGTTTAAATGAACTTCCAATCAGCGCGCGCAACCGCAAAGGGCTTAAAATTGGAACCGGCAAGGAAAAGATTTTTGCAATCATTTCTCCAATTGTCACTGGTGAAGTTGTGTTGCAAGATAAGGATAAAATTTACGCAGTTGATGTTAACGATATCACAATCCAAACTCGCACAAGTGCGGGCAAACCTTTGGTTGCAAAAACAAAACTTTCACTTAAAGATGTTGGTTTGTATTTAAATTAATGTTAAGCAACAACTTTGTTAAGTATTAAACGCTTTAATTAATATTAACTAATAATAATTTTTTCATTTACAAAAAGAATTTTAACAAAATATTTTTGCTAATACTAAAAATAAAAAATGCCAAATTGTTACAAATAATGGCATTTTTTTTAAAAATTTTTCATATAAATGAGTATGGAAGTTTCTTTCCAAGAGTTAAAATGCAAACAAGTTGTTAACACAGTGGACGGCAAATGTTTGGGGCATATCACTGATGTTATTTTTGACATCGTTTCGGCAAAAACTCTTGGTTTTGTTGTTCCGCAATCAAATTCTGGCTTTTGGGGATTGTTTAAAGCAAACAAAGAAATATTCATTCCTTTTGATTGTGTTTGCAAAATTGGGGTGGATGTAATATTAGTTGAACTCTATGTTAACGAAAACAAACCATCTCCACCGCCTCCACCACCAAAAAAGCACCAAAACATCATTGCGCTTAATCAACAATAAAAATTAAACTGTCAAAATATTTGGTATTTAATTTTTGTATAATACCACTGCTTGTGGTGTTATATTTTTTATATCTTGAACAAATTTTGTCAAAAAAAATCAAAAAATATTAAAATAAATATGCTTTTTTGTTGCTAAATTTGGCGAATTGTGGTATTCTACTAAAAAGAAATCGGGCAAGCAAATTTGTGTTTTGCCTTTGGGTTTAGTTAAAGGAGAAAGTAAAATGCGTTGTATTTTTTGCGGTAACAGCGAAAGTAAAGTTGTAGATAGTCGTTATTTGAAGGACACCAGTATTCGTAGGCGTAGGGAATGCCTTGTTTGTGGCAAGCGTTTCACCACTTATGAAACAGTTGAAGCAAATCCAATGGTTGTTACAAATGTTGACAATGTGCGTGAACCTTTCAAAATAGAAAAGTTGGTTGAAAGCATTGCTCATGCCGTTTATTGCACAAATGTGGCAGAAACTGCAGAACAAATTGCCAGCAGGATTGAAACCAAATTGTTTGCACTTCAACAACAAGAAATCACAACAAAGGACATTGTTAAAGTTGCTCTTGATGTTTTGTTTGAAGTTAACGCAATGGCATGCTTGGTTTATTACACTCAACACACAGATTGCGAAACTTTTGATGATGTTCGCAGGTTTTTAAACAGATAGTTTTTTGCCCTGCGTTGGCAGGGTTTTTTTGTTCTCAATTAAAACAAAAAGGATGTTAAGTTATGAAATACAAAACCAAACAATACATTTTTATGGGTTCAGCACTTTTAAGTTTGTGCTTGTTTGTTGCCATGCTTTTTATGGTCAAATTTGGCTATCAATTTCAAATGGACAAGTTGAACACATATTTTTACAATCATCAATCAAAATTTGCAACAAACTTTTTCAAGTTTTTCACATTTTTTGGTGAGTGGTGGGTTTTGTTGCTTGTTGGTGGGCTTTTCACAATTTACGCAAAAGACAAACGCATTGGCACCACTTGTATGACTGGCACAGTTGTTGCTGTTTTGTTGAATTTGATTTTTAAATTTCTTGTTCAAAGGGCGCGCCCAACAACAATGCTTGTTAGTGAAGTAGGTTACAGTTTTCCAAGTGCACACGCAATGGTTAGCCTTGCTTTTTATGGTTTGCTTATTTATTTTGCAAATCGCAAATTTGATAACCTTGCTTGCAAAATCATTTTAACAATTGTGCTTTCACTTATCATTGCGTTGGTTGGCGTGAGTAGAATATATTTAAACGTGCATTACGCAAGCGATGTTTTGGCTGGCTGGTTGTTTGGTTATGTGGCTTTGTACTTTGGCAAACAACTTGGCAAATTGTTGTTTAAATTCAAGCCTGCAAAGCAATTGGTTAATCAAACTTAAATTTTAAACTTGCATTAACTTAAAGTTTTTGCAAGTTTTTTGTTGCTTTAAACTTGTTTTTGTGTTAAATTAAAGTCGAAATAAAATTTTTAAGGAGCATATTTTGATTACAGTAAATAATGTTGCCGTTCAGTTCGGCAGTAGAAAATTGTTTGATGAAGTAAATTTAAAGTTCACAAAAGGCAACTGCTATGGTGTTATTGGCGCAAATGGAGCGGGCAAATCAACATTTATGAAAGTGCTTTCTGGTGAACTTGAACCAAACAAAGGCGAAGTTATCATTCCACCAAAGGAAAGACTATCTGTTTTGGAACAAAATCAGGAAAAATATAACGATTACACAGTTTTGCGCACCGTGCTTATGGGGCACAAACGCTTGGTTGAGTTGATGGACGAGCAAGAAATGTACTACGCAAAAACCGATTTTACTGAAGAAGATGGTAACCGCTTGGCAGAATTGCAAGCAGAATTTGCCGAACTTAACGGTTGGGATGCAGAAAGTGATGCTCAAAAACTTTTAAACTCACTTGATATTCCACAAGAGTTGCATAACGAACTTATGGCAAATGTGGACAGCAAAATCAAAGTTAAAGTATTACTTGCACAAGCATTGTTCAGCAATCCAGACAACCTTATTTTGGACGAACCAACAAACAACTTGGACGTAAAAACCATTCGCTGGTTGGAAGACTTTATTTTAAACTTTGAAAACACAATCATCATTGTCAGCCACAACCGCCACTTTTTAAACAAAGTGTGCACACATATTTGTGATATTGACTATGGCAAAATTAACTTGTATTTGGGTAACTACGATTTTTGGTATGAGTCCAGCCAACTTGCATTAAAACAACAAAAGGATTTAAACAAAAAGGCAGAGCAACGCGCCAAAGAGTTGCAAGAATTTATTGCTCGTTTTAGCGCAAATGCATCAAAATCAAAGCAAGCCACCAGCCGCAAAAAGGAGTTGGAGCGCTTGACAATTGAAGACATCAAACCAAGCAGCCGTAAATATCCTTACATTGACTTTAAGTTTGACCAACGCATTGGCAACGACATTTTGTTTGTAAACAAACTCACAAAGCCGGGCATTTTTGAAAATGTTTCATTCACAGTGCGCCCGGGCAACAAAATTGCTATTATGAGCGACAACAGCAATGTTGTAACTGCGCTTATGGACATTTTGGCAGGCAAGGACACTAACTACAAAGGCGAAGTAAAATGGGGCAAAACAATCACTCCAACATATCTCCCTCAAAACAACAACAGTTATTTTGAAAATTGCGATTTAAGTTTGGTTGAATGGATTGGTCAATACACCAAAGAAACTGACGCAACTTTCCTTCGCAGCTGGTTGGGCAGAATGTTGTTTAGCGGGGAAGAAGCAGAAAAGAAAGCCAAAGTTTTGTCGGGTGGTGAAAAAGTTCGCTGCATGATGGCTCGCATGATGCTTCAATCTGGCAATTTCTTGCTTTTGGACGAACCAACCAACCATTTGGATTTGGAATCAATCACAGCTCTCAACAAGGGCATGGAAAGATTTGAAGGTTGCATGATTTTTGCCACACACGATGAAGAAATTATGTCAACTGTTGCAAATCGCATTATCCGCATCAACAAAACCCTTGAATACGACAAGGAAATTGATTACGAAACATATGTTGACACACAAATGCGCAACAAATAACAAAAATGCTTTAATTAAATAAAAAACAAGGGGAATCTAACTTAAAGTTGTTTCCCTTTTTTTGTTTCGATATGTAAATTGTTTTTGTATGTTTTAAAAGCATTTTTAATGGGCTTTTTTCATATATTTATATATGAGTTTAATGGGCGAAATTGAAAAGTTAATGGAAAGTACTGGGGCTTCTTCGATTTACAGAATTGTTAACCTTGGAGGAAATAGCTTGTATATCGAAGGCATTAAGGCGGTGTTGGGTTTTGCAGAAAATGAAATGCAGTTTCAGTTGAAAAAACAAATTTTAACTGTTGGCGGAGTGGAGTTAAAGGTTAAGTATTTGGACAAATCTACATGCATAATAACTGGGCAAATACAGTCGGTGGTGGCAAAATGAAATATGACTTAACAGGTTACAATATCGACAACCTTTTAAAAACACTTTACAACAAAAAGATTGTGCTAAAAAATGTTAACAGAGATAGCCACAATCACATAACTTTTGAGTTGTTGGATGGTCAAGTAAAAAAGGCGCAAAAATACATTGCAAATTTCAAAATCAAACAAACGCCAAGTTTTTTTAAGCGCTTGCCAAAGTTGATTTTAGCAAATTTGGGGCTTGTAATTGCCATTTTTGTTGGTTGTGTGTTTTACTTGTTTTCAAACAACTACATTTGGCAAATTTGCATTTTTGGCACAAAGGATTTAACTCAAAATGATGTTTTGCAAGTGTTAAACCAAAATGGTGTTAAAATTGGCAAATTAAATGTGAAATCCGCCAAGGAAATTGAAACAATTTTGCTAGAAAATTACGATAAAATCGCCCAAGTTTCTGTTATCAAACAAGGCACGGCAATAGTGATTAATTTAAGCGAAAAATTGGTTTACAACGCCACAACTTTTGAGCCAATCAAAGCAAAGTTTAATGGGATAATCACAAAAATCAATTTAATCACTGGCACAACAAACATTAAGGTTGGCGATTATGTCAACGCAGGTGATGACCTTATTTTGCCTTTTAATTTGGATAAATCTGGCAACAAAATCAGCGTAAAACCAATGGCAGAAATTGAAGCAAAAATGTTTGTTGTTGGCACAGCACAAATTGCCAAAACAGAAACAGTTTTGGTGCGCTCTGGCAAAAGCCAAATATGTTATGATTATTCACTTTTTAACAAACACATATTTTTTGGCAAAAACAAAAATTCATTTGCTCTTTTTGAAAATGTTAGTTATAATGAAATTATAAGCGGACTTGTGCCGTTAAAGCGCAAAGTTAATTGCTTTTATGAGTTGATTCCAACCGAAATCACACACGATTTGGAAGAAGAAAAACAAAATTTGCTTGATTTAAGCCAAACAAGGGCAGAACAACAACTAAAACCAAACTTTGCAGTTGTCGACACTCAACAAACCACTCAATTGGTGGCAGACAAATTGTACGCTTACACAATATTAACAGTTACAGGGCAAATTAATGATTGAATTTTTTGGTGAACAGATTGATGAAACTTTGAAACAAAACTTGGCAAGTGTAGAACAACAAGTTTATGCTTTTTTGGGCGCTCCAAAAAGTGTTAAAGTCAACTTAAAATTTGTTTTGCCAGAAGAAATCCGCACTCTCAACAAAACCACTCGCGGTATTGACAGAGTTACAGATGTTTTGTCCTATCCATACACAAATGTTAAAGTTGGGCAAAAACTCAAATTAAAAGATTATGTTTGCGACATTGACCCAACCGACCACAAACTTTTGCTTGGCGACATTGTGCTTTGCGTTGAGCGTGCCAAAGAGCAAGCCAAAGAGTACGGTCACAGTGTTAAGCGAGAAATTTGCTTTTTGTTTTGCCATGCAATGTTGCACCTTATGGGATACGATCACATAAAACCAGAAGATGAAAAAATTATGACAGCAAAACAAGCGGAAATTTTAAACTCTCTCAATATCACACGAGATAGTTTTAAATCTGGCTTTGTTACAATCCTTGGTGAAACAAACGCAGGCAAATCAACATTAATCAATCAATTGATTGGCGAGCATGTTGCTATTGTTAGCCCAAAAAGCCAAACCACAAGGGAAAATATCACAGGCATATACAATGAAAAAAACTGCCAAATAGTGTTTTTGGACACACCAGGTTATCACAAACGCGCAACCAAAATTGACGATGCTATGGACAAACAAATTGAAAACGCCCAAGCAGACACAGAAATTGTGCTTATGTTAATCAGCGCCAAAAAGCCATTGGTGGAGCAGTACACAGCATTAAACAAAAAAGTTACTGCTACAGCCAAAAAGATTTTGCTTATCAACAAAATTGATGAAGTTAAATATGAAAAATTGTATCCTCAACTTGCCGAATTAAGTTCGGTTGCCAAGGTTGATGAAATTTTGCCAATATCTGCACTTACTGGCAAAAATTGCGATGTTTTGTTGCAAATGATAAAAAAATATTTGCCTGAATACGACCATGAAATGCGTTATTATCCAGTTGACGAATACACCGACAAAAACTTGCGTCATATGTGCGCCGAAATTGTTAGGGAAAAAGCACTTTTGTTGCTTGATGATGAAATTCCGCATGGCATTCAAGTTGTTGTAACCGATTACAAGGAAAATGAAACGCCAATTCAAATTTTTGCAGATGTTTATTGTGAGCGTGAAAGCCACAAAGCAATCATCTTGGGCAAAAATGGGGAAATGATAAAGCAAATTTCAACCAAATCAAGGCAAGCTATTGAGCGTTTAATCAATGCAAAAGTCAATTTGCAACTTTATGTTAAAGTTAAGCAAAACTGGCGCAACGATGAGCGTGCTTTAAAAGATTTTGGGCTTACAATAGAAGATTGATTGTGAATAATAGAAACAAATTTTCATAAAATAAATTAGGGGGTGGAATATGAAATTAAAAACAGAAATTGCAAACAAATTTTATAATGCCTTCAAACGCACTGGCAACCCTTATTTTTACATTTTGGCAGTTGATGCCGAAAAAACTGAAAGCATTAGGCAAACCGTTTTGCAAAATCAGGAGCCAGAACTAACTTTATAAAGACATGGACACTAAAGTTAAAGGAATTATTTTAAAATTAACCGACATCAAGGAGGCAGATAAACTTGCTTCCATCTTTAGTTTGGAGCAAGGCATAATCACTGCAAATTTTAGGGGAGTGAGAAAGGAAAAATCCAAAATGAAATCTTCCGCTTTGCCTTTTACTTTTGCGGAATTTAATTTAAATCAAACAGGCAATTCTCGTGTGGTTACAAGCACAAATGTTGTTGACGGATTTTATTCAATCACGCAAAGTTATGACAAAACAATTGCTGCCTACATCGTTTTGGATATTTTAAAAATCATCTTGCCTGCAGAAAAGCCAGAGCCAGATTTGTTTGTGCTAACATTAAACGCATTAAAGCAAATTGAAACGAATGATGAATTTTTTGCTCTTTCAAATTTCATAATAAAATTTGTTGAGTTTTGTGGCATGACACTCGATTTTGATTTTGACAAATTTGTGTATCTTGACCGCACAACAGGGGAGTTTGTTTCAAAGCAAAATTTTGCCACAATGCAAATAGACAAAAAGGTTTTTGAATTTTTAAAAGCCGCAAATGCAGGCACACAAATTGACGCTTCCAACACAACAAAAAAACAAGCCTTACGCTTGCTAAACACAGTTTTGCTCATCAAATTTAATGCGGAAATTCGCTCTTTTGAATTTATTTAACAACCAAAAATTTCTTGGTTGTTTTTTTGTTTTTTGTGATAATTATCTAATTTCAAATTTTTTTTAAAAAAATATAAAAAAAACTAATATTTGTTTATTGACAAACTTAACTTTTTCATATATTATTACAGCAGATAAGGAGTTTTTTATGGGTTTAATTAGTAAAATGATTTTAAAAAGAAAAAAGTATCCCGAAAATTATTTCACATTGGAATTTTTATCGGAAACTGACAATGTTTACATTGTTATGAAAGATGGTCAATTTGGGTTGCTTGATGGTACAACTCGCAAATTAATTATGCAATTGCAAGACAAAAAAATCACAAGTTACAGTGATGGTGCAGTTGCAGTAACAAAAGATGGCAAAGCAGGTTATGTTGATGTTGACAACAAACCACTTGTTGAATGTAAGTATGATATGGTTGAACCGTTCCAAGCAAATCATTTGGCAATAGTAATCAAAAATGAAATGTTTGGGTGTGTTGACCTTAATTTTGAAGAAGTTATTCCAGTAAAATATGATTTTGTTTCAAAATTTGAAAATGGCATTGCAAAAATTGCTTTGCGTGATAAATGGGGCTTGGTTGACCAAACAGGCAAAATTCAAGGTCAAATTGCATACGAAAGTATTGGCAGTATTCAAGAAGGTCTTGTTCCAGTTTTAAAAGGCTCAAAATGGGGTTACATAGACACAACTGGCAAGGAAGTTATTCCTTTTAAATATTCAATGGCTTATCCATTTAACAATGGCATGGCAGTTGTAAAACAAAACGGAAAACAAGGTGTTATCAATCGTTTTGGTGAAAAAATTATTGCTTGCCGCTATGATTATGTTACATCAATCAACGACGGAATTGCCAGTGTTATGTTAGACCAAAAATTTGGTTATGTTGACACTCAAGACAAAACTATCGTTCCATGTGAATTGATGGCTTCTGTTGGTGAAACAGATGACGATTACACTTTTGCCATGAATCACATCAAAAAATATTACAGCAAAAAGGTTGAAGGCGTTAAATCACAAGCAGCAAAAAACAAATTGCTTGCTGAATTTAACCAAGAAATGAAAAAGTTGGCAGACGCACGTGTTGCTCTTTACCAATACGATGTTAAGAAAAAACAAAAACAATATCGCACAGAACAACTTCGCCAAGATTGTTATGATTCAATTTCAAGCGCAAAACAAGATTTGGAATTGCCAAATTTTGATGAGGAACAACCAATTGAAGAAAATGAAACAACAATCACAGATGCTAAAGATGAATTTCCTCAAGTGATTGCAGGAGAAGAAGTTAGCGATGGCACAGAGTATCAAGACACAATTGATTCTGTTTCAGAAGATGAACTTGAAATTAATCAATAAACCAAACAAAAAATTCAATTTAAAAAGCAATTGATTTGACAAACACAATCAAATTAGTTGCCTTTTTTTTTGCCATTTTGTATTATATTTAAGTAAAAATTTAAAAGGAGTTTTATGAAAAAGTATGTTTACTTATTCAGCGAAGGCGACGCCTCAATGCGTGAATTGCTTGGCGGTAAAGGCGCTAACCTTGCTGAAATGACAAAAATTGGTTTGCCAGTGCCACAAGGTTTTACAATTTCAACCGAAGCCTGCACACAATACTATGAAGACGGCAAGCAAATCAATGCTGGTATTCAAGCAGAAATTATGGAATACATTGCCAAAATGGAAAAAATCACTGGCAAAAAATTTGGTGATAAAGAAAACCCATTGTTGGTTTCAGTTCGTTCTGGTGCTAGGGCATCAATGCCGGGCATGATGGACACAATTTTGAACCTTGGTTTGAACGATGAGGTTGTTGAAACTTTATCTCGCAAAAGTGGCAACCCACGTTGGGCATATGACTGCTACCGCAGATTTATTCAAATGTTTAGTGATGTTGTTATGGAAGTTGGCAAAAAGTATTTTGAAAAACTTATCGACCAACTTAAGGAACGCAAAGGTTACACATCTGACCTTGACATGGACGCAAATGATTTAAAAGAGCTTGCAAACGAATTTAAGGCAGAATACAAAAAGCAATTGGGCAAAGACTTCCCAGTTGACCCTAAAGAGCAACTCTTTGAAGCAATCAAAGCAGTATTCCGCAGTTGGGATAACCCTCGTGCAAACATCTATCGTATGGACCACGACATTCCATATAGTTGGGGCACAGCAGTTAACGTTCAAATGATGGCTTTCGGCAATATGGGCGAAACATCTGGCACAGGTGTTGCTTTCACACGCAACCCAGCCACAGGCGAAAAGGGCTTGATGGGCGAATTTTTGATGAACGCACAAGGCGAAGACGTTGTTGCCGGCGTGCGCACTCCAATGCCTATCAGCAAAATGGCAGAAATTTTGCCGGAATGTTATGAACAATTTAAACAAATTTGCGACACTCTTGAACATCACTATCGTGATATGCAAGATATGGAATTTACAATTGAAGACAAAAAACTTTATATGCTTCAAACTCGTAACGGCAAACGTACTGCTGCCGCTGCAATCAAAATTGCTTGTGATTTGATTGATGAAGGTATGATTAGCGAAAAAGAAGCATTGATGCAAATTGATGCTAAATCTCTTGACATGCTTTTGCACCCACAATTTGATGCGGAAGCCCTTAAAAATGCCGATAAATACAATGTTGTTGGCAAAGGTATTGCTGCAAGTCCAGGCGCTGCTGCTGGCACAATCGTGTTCACAGCAGAAGACGCTGTAAAAGAGGGCAAAGCAGGCAAAAAAGTTGTGCTTGTTCGTCTTGAAACCAGCCCAGAAGATATTGAAGGTATGAAATATAGCCAAGGTATCTTAACAGTTCGTGGCGGTCAAACTTCTCACGCTGCAGTTGTTGCTCGTGGTATGGGCACTTGCTGCGTTTCAGGTTGTGGCGACATCAAAATGGATGAAGAAAATAAATGCTTTTCACTTGCTGGCAAAGTTTATCACGAAGGCGATGGTTTGTCACTTGACGGTACAACTGGCAAAATTTATGATTGCATTATCAAAACAGTTCCAGCAGACCCTAACAGTGGTTATTTCGGTCGTATTATGCGTTTGGCAGACAAATATAAAGCGCTTGGCGTAAAAACAAATGCGGACACTCCAAAAGACGCTCAACGCGCTGCAGAACTTGGAGCTCAAGGCATTGGTTTGTGCCGTACAGAACATATGTTCTTTGACCCTGCTCGTATTGGTGCATTCCGTGAAATGATTTGTGCCGACACTGTTGAAGAACGTGAACATGCACTTTCAAAAATTGAACCTATGCAACAAGCAGACTTTGAAGGCTTGATGGAAGCACTTAAAGGACAACCTGTTACAATCCGTTTCTTGGATCCACCTCTTCACGAATTTGTTCCAACAAGCGAAGAAGACATTGAAGCCCTTGCAAAAACACAAGGCAAAACAGTTGCTCAAATCAAACAACTTATTGCAGATTTGCATGAATTTAACCCAATGATGGGGCATCGTGGTTGCCGTTTGGCAGTTACTTACCCAGAAATTGCCATTATGCAAACAAAAGCAGTTATCAAAGCAGCAATCGCTGTTCAAAATCGTCATCCAGATTGGAAAGTTGTTCCAGAAATTATGATTCCACTTGTTGGTGACATCAAGGAACTTCAATTTGTTAAACGAGTTGTTGTTGACACTGCAGACAAGGTTATTGCAGAAGCAAAATCAAATCTTAAATATGAAGTTGGCACAATGATTGAAATTCCACGTGCTGCTTTAACCGCTGACGAAATTGCAAAAGACGCTGACTTCTTCTGCTTTGGCACAAACGATTTGACTCAAATGACATTTGGTTTCAGCCGTGACGATGCTGGCAAATTCTTGCCATCATACTACGCAAACAAAATTTATGAAAGTGACCCATTTGCGCGTCTTGATACAAACGGCGTTGGCAAACTTATGGAACTTTCAATTCAACTTGGCAAATCAACCAATCCAAAACTTCACACTGGTATTTGTGGCGAACATGGTGGTGACCCTTCAAGTATTGAATTCTGCCACAAAATTGGCCTTGATTATGTAAGTTGCTCTCCATATCGCGTTCCAATCGCTCGTTTAGCCGCAGCACAAGCAAATATAAAATTCCCACGCAACTAGTATTAAAACAAAACTTAAATAAACAGGGGTAAATTTAGCAAGGCTAAACGCAATAGGGTTCCCACAAAGGCAGCAAAGCCTTTGAAGGGAAAAGGAAAAACCGAGCAAAAAGCGAGTGTTTGCGTTAAGCAAACCCGCAAAAGCGAGAGTTTTGACGCGCCGCCGCTCAAGCAAACATTAAATTTCCAAGAAATTAATTAAAAATCATGTAAATAAATTTTGATGCGCTGCAGCACCAGCCAACCTCAAAATTTAATAGAAGTTTAATTAATCAATAAAAAACAAAAATCTCTCGTTTTGAGAGATTTTTTTAATTATATTCAATAAAATTATATTAAATTTATAAAAAAGCTATTTTAATTGACAAGACAACAATCGTTAGGTTAATATGATAATATATTGTTTACAGTTATAAACAATATAAAAAAATGGAGGGGAATATGAAAGGTAAAAAATTATTGTCGGTATTGGCAGTTGGTGCGCTTGTTGCACCATTGGCACTTTGTTTTGCTGGTTGCAAAAAAAAGGATAAAAAGTTTGATATTAATGCTAAAGAAGTTTACGCTGTGTCAGCAGTTTCAAGTGTAAATTATTTGATGAATTTAGAGCAAGATAGTGTAGGCACTAAAACTACAAATATTAAATATGCTAATTCGTTAGCATCGGCAACAGAAAGACCATCGGCTTTGTCTAATTCTGATGTGGAGAGCATTAAAGATTGCTTGGAACTTTTTGATTCAGCCATTGAAAGTGGCAAAGTAAGCCAAACAACAGCAAAAAATAATAATCCTACCGATGAATTTGCAACATATACTTTTGTTATGACTATCAATTTGCCAGGGTTGAATGAAAGTTTTAAAATGTACTATAATGAAGTTGAAACTAAAACCAATCGTAAAATTGAGGACGAAAAAGAAGAAGTTGAAGTATCAACCACACTTGAAGGAGTTATGGCGGTTGGAGAAAATCGTTTTGATATGACCGGTAAACGTGAATTTGAACAAGAAGGCAATGAAAAGGAATCTTCAATTGAGTTTACAACAAAAAGCAGAACAAACAGCCAAAACTATGTTGTGATTGAACAATCTGTTGAAGAAGAAAATGGAGAAACAGAACTTGAATATGAATATCAAGTTTTCAATAACGGAACAAAAGTTTTGGATTTGGAAACAGAAATCGAGTTCGAAAATGACAAAATTGAACTTGAATTTAAATTAAAAAATTTAACAAGTGGCAAGTTGGAAGAAACATTGTATAAAATAACAAAAGGAAATGCAAAAGATGCATTCAATGTTAGTTATACTGTTAACAACACAACAGACACATTTGTTGCACAAAAAACAACAACAGGATACACATTTACTTATTCCAATCAATATAGTGAAGAAATTAAGTTTTAATTTATTTAAAGTTTAGTTAAAAAAATCTCTCATCACGAGAGATTTTTTTTATGTAATGTTAAATTTATTTAGATTAAAAAAGCACAAGTTGCATAAACTTGTGTTTTCGAGTGGTCCCGAAGGTCGGGGTCGAACCGACATGATATTGCTATCGCAAGATTTTGAGTCTTGTGCGTCTGCCATTTCGCCACTTCGGGATATTTTGGAGGCACCAACCAGATTTGAACTGGTGAGTGAAGGTTTTGCAGACCTTTGCCTTACCACTTGGCGATGGTGCCATATTGTGCTTAAAACTCTATTAGTATATATGAAAAAATAAAAAAATGCAACACTTTTTGTTAAAGTTTTTAAAATTTATAATTTTTATTAATTTATATCAATTTAACTAAATAATTTTGCAAAATTGTTAGAAAAGTAAGAAAAAATTTACTTTTTGGCTGGTTTTCTTGACTTGAAGTGGAATATTGCGGTAGAGTGGAAGTGTAAAATGTAAGGAGAATGTATGACAGCAAAAAAGAAAGAGCAAGACAAGTTTTTGTGGACTGTAAAAGTGAGTGAAAAGGGACAGATTGTTATTCCAAAACAGGCACGCGAAGAATTTAATATTAAGGAAGGCGACACGCTTTTGTTGCTTGGCGATAAGTCAAAAGGCATTGCCATTGCAAAATATGATGATTATTTAAAGTTTGCCGAAGCAATTTTTAAAGCAAACAAGGAGGAATAAATGTTGGAAATCAAAAATTTAACCAAAAAATATGGCGAAAAGGTGGCTGTTGACGATTTAAGTTTGACCGTGCAAAATGGGCAAATATGTGCTTTTATTGGGCATAATGGGGCTGGCAAAACAACCACATTAAAGGCGATTGCGGGAATCTTGAATTTTGAGCAAGGAGAAATTAAAATTGATGGCATTGACGTTAAGAAAAACCCAATGGAAGCAAAACGCATTTTGGCATATTTGCCAGATAATCCAGACTTGTATGAATATTTAACCGGCATTGAATATCTCAATTTTATTGCCAACATTTTTAAAATGAGCGAAAACGAACGCAAGCAAAAGATAGAGCAATACGCAAAGCGAATTGGCATTTTTGATGCACTTCAAAGTCAAATTTCATCTTATAGTCATGGAATGAAACAAAAATTGGCACTTGTTTCAGCACTAATTCACAGCCCACGCCTTTTGCTTTTAGATGAACCTTTTGTTGGGCTTGATCCAATCAGCAGCCACGAAATGAAGTTGATAATGCAGGAAATGGCACAAAATGGTGCAACGATATTCTATTCCACACACGTGCTTGATGTTGCAGAAAAAATTTGCAATCAAGTTGCAATCATCAAACAAGGCAAATTGATTGTTTTTGGCAAAATGGAAGAAGTTAAGGGCATGCAAAGCCTTGAAAATGTGTTTTTGGAGTTGGAAAATGACAAACACGATTAATCTCACAAAAATCTATATTAAGGAAACTTTAAGCCGCACTTTTAACATAAATGGCAAAAAAAAATTTAGTTCCACCGCACTCATCATTGGTTTGTTGTTTTTGCTCATGGCATTTTCAATGGGTTACAACATGTACCTTATGGCAAAAAGCATGAACGCGTTTGGTTTTGCCAAAAACATTCTTTTGGTGGGCAGTGTTTTTAGTGCTTTTATGGTGGTTATGCTTACAATAACCGACACACAAGGCTATTTTTACAAAACAAAAGACTTTGAAATGCTTTCAAGTCTGCCACTCAAACAAAGTGAAATAGTTGTTTCCAAGCTGTTGAGTTCGTATTTAATCACAACAATTTATTCTTCAATGATTTTGCTTCCAACATTTGTGGTTTACTTCATTTTTTGCAAAATAACAGTGGCAAATGTTGTGTTTGCTTTGCTTGCTTTGTTGTTTGCTCCAGCGTTTAGCCAATTGTTGTGCAGTGTGTTTGCGTGGGCAATCAATGCGATATCTTCCAAAATGAAAAACAAAATGCTTATGCGTAGCATTTTAAGTGTGTTGTTTGCAATTGGTATCACGATTGTTATCTATTTTGCAAACAGTGACACCATGACCGCAATGTTTTCAGTTGAAACACCTTTGTGGTTCAAAATAGTGTTTCCGTTTGCTCATTTTTTGCAAATAGCAATGAATGATAGTTCAATTTTGCAATTTTTGATTTTTGTTGCTGTCAGTTTAGCATATATTTTAGTTACAATCACTATTGTTATGTTGGGTTACAACCGTATAAACAAAAATTTGCTTGTGAGCACTTCAAAAAAACCAGTCAAACAAAAGCCGATAACATACAATCAAAAATCGGTTATAAATGCGCTTTTAGGCAGGGAAGCGCGCGGTTTTGTGATGAGCCCAACTTATCTAATGAACGGCATCATTGGGGCATTGCTTGCAATTGTGCTTTCGTTTATGATGTATGGCATTTACAAATCTGTGCCTGTAAATGATCCAATTGTAACCAATATTTTTGTTGCACTGGAAGTGTTCACAGTTCCGCTTTGCATAGGCATTGCGCCAACAACATCTGTTTCAATTTCAATGGAAGGCACAAAGTTTTTAAACTTAAAAAGCATGCCAGTGCGTTTTAAGGACATTGCCACCAGCAAAATTTTGTTCAATTTATTGCTCAACTTGCCGTGTTTGCTTGTTGGTGAAATTGGCTTTTGCTTGCTGTTTAAACTAGATTTCGTTTTAAGTTTAACGATAATTGTTTTTAGCCTTATTTATCTATTTATGTGTTCTGGATTGGGGTTGCTCATCAATTTGCGTTTTCCAAAACTTAATTGGACAAACGAAGTTCAAGTATCAAAACAAGGTTTAAGTTTGCTCATTACAATGTTTGTTGACATGGCAATTTGCTTGTTCCCAATGATTTTGTACTTTGCCTTACTTGACCAAATTGCAACATTCAGTTTGGCTCTTTACATTTGTTTGTTTACAATTCCTGTTGCTGTTGCGGCAGTTGTAATTTACACTCTTTTGGCAACAATCGGCAACACACTTTATCAAAAAATCAGTTAAAATTTAATTAAAAATCATTTCAATTTAAAAGGATTAATCAAATGATGGTAAAAAATAGTGTTTTAGGCTCTATTATTGGAGATATTGCAGGTTCAAGATTTGAATTTAAACCAATAAAAAGCAAGGATTTTGAATTATTGCTAAAAGGCGAAAATTGCCTTGACAAAAATCAAACATATTATGAATATTCAACAACTTGCCATTTTACTGATGACACAGTAATGACAATAGCAATCGCCAATGCATTGTTGGAAGCAAATGGCAATTATAAAAATTTAAAAGAATTGACAGTAAAAAATATGAAGTATTTTGGTAAAAAATACCCTTTGGCTGGTTATGGCTCAAAATTTATTGGTTGGTTAATGAAATCAACCAGTGAACCATACAATTCTTTTGGAAATGGCAGTGCAATGAGAATTAGTGCTGTTCCATATTTTGCAAAAAACATTGACGATGTTAAAATGTTGTCAAAAATGGTTACAGAAGTAACACACAATCATCCAGAAGGTATAAAAGGGGCAGAAGCCACAGCAGTTTGCATTTGGTTAGCATTAAATGGTTATAACAAAGATGATATAAAAAAATATGTTGAAGATAATTATTATAAATTAGATTTTAGTTATGACAATTTGGTAAAAAATTATAAACATATTGAAAATTGCCAAGAATCAGTACCACAATCAATCTTTGCATTTTTAATTTCAAATAATTATGAGGACTGCTTAAAAACAGCAATTTCAATGGGCGGTGATGCCGACACAATGGCGTGTATTGCTGGCGGAATTGCCGCGGCATATTATGGTGTACCAAAAGAAATAGAAAAAAAAGGTTTGGAATTTTTGCCAAACGAATTTTTAGATGTTTTAAAAAAAATAAAGGAGAAAGATTAAATATGAATAGTCATGATTTTAATTTTGATGGTGGGGAATATTTAACAAAATTAGGGGCATCATGGTTTACATCATTTTCATATTTTTACTTGGTTGATAGAACTCATAATAATTGGAGAAAGTTTAACCGATGTGCTTTGTATTGGCAAACAACAAAATACCACTTATTTTGGTTACAAAAAGTTGTTGAAATGGATGAAAAAAGATTGGCGACAAATAAAATTGGCTTGACTGGGGTGCAAGTAAAAGAATTGGCTTTAAAAACATTAAAAAAATATGAATTTCTTATAGAAAATAATGCAATTAATAATGGAATAATTGATTATAGTAAAATTGATTCAATTTATTAATAATATTACATAATTTAATAATTGTTTATTTTATTTTAAAACAAAAAAATATTAGCAATTAGTTTTTACTTTTATTGCCAACACACCATATTGTTTTTCATTTTCAGTGGAGTAGAACTCATGATAAATTTTTTCAACTTCGCTTACAGTCAAACCATCAAAGCCAACTTGCTTCAATGGCAAACTGCTTGCCATTTGTTTGAATGAATTAAAGTGCAACAAATCTTCAACAACAACTTCAAATGTTTGGCTATTGTCGGCTAGGTTTGCAAAAATAATACAATCACCAATTTTAATTTTTTGGCGTTTTTCATCATTTAACCTAATTTCAAAAATCTTTGTGCCATTTTTAATTTTTTCAAAGTAAATTGTTTGCAAATTCATTGTATGTGTCATATTCACCTACATGTTGCTTTCGCGAGTGAAACACTCTTCAAGAGAATAATATGCATTCCTTGTGCGTTTGTTAAAGCGAGAGAAATAGTCCAGCGCAATCATAAGTGAAAACACCAGCTTTTTGTCTGCTTGTTCACTGGCAATGTAAAGAGAATTTAAAAGCATAGTAAATTCTTCTTTTTCATTCATTTTCAACTTAAAACTATCGATGTTTGAAACAATCAAACGAATGGTTGTTATGATTTTGTTGTAATAATTTTTTTGATAGTCATTTGCATCAACAATGATGTGGCGTTTTGCGTAGACAGAATTTATTGCCGCTTTAAATGGCAAAATAATATTGTCTGCAAAAGCTTTAAATTCTTGTCCCAAAGCGTCGTCGGTTTTAAAATATTTGTTCAAAAAGTCATAAAAACTGATTTCTTTGCTGTTAAAGCGGAAAAGCAAACTGTAAACAAAGGCAATAATATCCTTTTCATCTTTTGGCAAGGTGAAAGTGTAAGTTTCGTCTGCATTTTCTGTTGTTGCTTGTTTAAGGCAACTAACAAAATCAAACCTATTTAAGGTTGAAGCAACAATATTTTTAACTTTTTCATCTGCATCGATTATTTTCAAAATAGAAGCAATTTTGATGTCTGCCAAAATATATTTGCCAGCAACAAATTCATCACACGCGGTGTTTAAAGCGTTTAAATCATAAACATTTTCACTCATATTTTCTCCAACAAAATACAAATTTTTGTTATATTTTGATTAATCAAAGTATATCACAAAAAAAATATTCAATGCAACAAATTAATTATGGTTTTAAAAAGTTGTCTTTTTATGTTGAATATTGTATAATCTAAACTGAAAGATATTTCCTTAAAAACTTTTTTGTGGAAAAATTTGATTTTTATTAAGAGGACTTTATGGATTTTGTACCAGACAACACCATTAACAAATTAATATTACTTTATGTTTTGGATAAAATGGAAATTCCGTTAACAGAAAATTCTATTTTGGAAATTTGTTCCAGCCAAAACAATTGGGTTAATTGGATGGATTGCAAAGATTTGTTGGGGCAACTTATCACTTCCAAGTTTGTTTACAAACCAAACACGGAAAATGATGAAAGCCGTTACAACATAACCGTTGCTGGCCGTGATTGTCTTGCTCAATTTTACACACGCATTCCTGCAAGTTTGCGCAGCCAAATTGACAAGTTTGCGGACGAAAACAAACTTCAATTTAAACGCAACCAAGAATATATTGCAAAGTGCTATAAAAACGAAGATGGAAGTTACACAGTCGACCTTAAAATCCTTGAACCGCTTACAACAGAGTCAATTTTTTCACTTTCAATCAAATCAGACACTCGCCACAATGCAACAACAGCGTGCAAAAGGTGGAGGGAGTTGGCAGCAAATGTTTATGAATATGTTTACAGCAAAATAATTGATGTTTAAAAAGCAAAATCAAACAAAAAAGCAGTGATTATCACTGCTTTTTTTTATTTTATTTATAATATTTGTTTAAATTTTTTAAACGAGTTTTTAATAAAACATGCTATTAAACTTGTTTACATTTTGAGATGTGTAAATCTCATTTTTAAGATGCCATGCACTGTTAAAGCACCATGCAACAAATGCCAAAATTGCAGGCAAGTAAAATGAAATTGTGTTGTAATAAATCAACGACAAAATGGAATAAGTTAAGCATGAAACAAGCAAAAGTAGGGCAATCAAGGCAAGCACACTTGTGATTAAGCTATAAAGCCTAACAAAACTTCGTTTGTCAATGTTAAAAACAAAATTAACACTGCTGATTGATTTACCTCTAATTTTGATTTTGTCCAAAATTTTCAAATCTTTGATAGCATATAAAATTGATGTAAAACCAAACACTACACTAAAAATCATTGTTATGGCAGAAACCACAAGCATGGTTGTTGAAAATTCTGCGGTTGTGAGCAACATCACAATTTGCCAAATAAATGCAACAATAAAAAGCACTGCAAAAGTTATGCGTAACCTTAAATCCTTTTTTAATGTAGGCACATCTTTGCCCAAATATTCCAATTTTTTAAAATTCATATAAATATGATAAAAAATTAAAAAAATATTGTCAACGAAATAAATCAAAATTATTAAAATACGCAAAAAGATAATGGAATGGCAATTATAGAGGCAAGCACTCCTTGCACAAATTTTTGAAGCAAAACAAAGCCAAATTTAATGTTTAATTTTTTCAAAAATGTGATTGATTGCAGCATTATGCAAATTCCACCAAAACCAATTAGCCCAGATGCCAAAATTACTTTAATTTGCAGAGAACAATCAACCAAATTTAAGTCAATAATTCCCCTTGTTATTTCAACCAAACCAGCCAGAACTGCTTGCACACTTTCGTGTTTAAAACCAAAAGGTTTGCACAGCAAATTTGCAACAAATGCCAAAATTTTAGTGTTTTTCAAAATATCAACAATCAAAAAAGCAAGCACCATAAAAGAGCCAACAAGCAAAATTGAAATTAAAGCATCATAAACACTGTCAGCTAGGATTGAAGAATGTTCATGCTGTTTTTTTTCCAGTTGAGGGGCAGCAAACTCTGTTTTTTTGCCACGAAAAATCAGCCCATTAATCAAGCTTGCAACAATGTTTGCAATAAGGATAATCACTCCACCTTTAAATGAGCCAAAAATGGCAACACCAACCGTTCCAATCATAAACATTGGGCCACTAACAGAGCAAAAAGCCAGCATTTTTTTTGCGTCTTCGCGAGTGTAAACACCGCGCTCAAACATGTTGCAAATCAGTTTTGCACCCATTGGATAGCCAGACAAAATGGACAACAGATACACACTAGAACTTGTGGCAGGTGTGTGATAAATTTTTGCAAAAAGTTTGTCCAATTTTGTTTGTTTTGGTTCAATCAAGCCAACAATAATTTTGGAAAAGATAAAAAATGGAAAAAGTGCAGGCAAAACTTTAACAGCCCAAACAGAAATTGCATTTAGGCAACTTGCCGCGTAAATTTTTGGGTTTAAAATCAAAATCACACAAACAACGAGCAGCAAGAAAGTTGCAAATTTTTTGAAAATATTTAAACTTTTTAATCTTTCAATTTTTGTGTTTGTTTTTGTTTTGGTTAAAAAACTGTTTAACATTTTGTTTGCTTTTAAATTTTTAAACATATATAATATATTCAAAGAATATAAATTTTAAGCATTTGCAAAAAATGTTTTTTAAGGGGTAACGTGAAAAAATTAGCATTGGTTTTAAGTGGCGGTGCAGCAAAGGGCTATGCACACATTGGCGTTTTAAAGGTTTTGGGACAAAACAACATCAAACCAGATCTTATTGTTGGCACTTCAATGGGGGCGTTGGTTGGCGGAATGTATGCAAGCGGCAAATCATGTGATGAACTTATTAAAGTTGCACAAGATTTTAACAGTTTGGGCAATTTTTCGCTTTCTGGCACGCTTTTTCGCGGACATTTGTTAAACACCCGCAAAGTTGACAAAGTTTTGATGCAACAACTTGGCGATTTTAAACAAGAAAACTGCAAAATTCCATTTGTGGCTGTTGCTACCGAATTGAAAACAGGCAAAGAAACTCACTTAAAAACAGGCTTGTTACGTGATAATATTCGCGCAAGCATTTCAATCCCCGGAGTGTTTAAGGTTAAACAAATTGATGGCAAAGGTTATGTTGATGGTGGGCTGTGCAACAATCTGGCAGAAGATGTTGCTTTCAATCTTATGCCAGACGCTGTGATTGTGGCGGTTGATGTTATTGGCAATTATGCCGACCAAACGGAAGATTTAAAATTTGACACAATAGAAAATGTGCTTAATGCATCCACAATTTTAACTCAAAATGTTGTAAAGTTAAAAAAGCGCTATGCACAAGTTAGAATCGTTATTTCTCAACCAGACATTAGTCAATTGGACTTCAAATTAAAAAAAGTTAATTTGTCGGTTGGGTATGGCGAAGCACAAACATTAAAAAGCATAGAGCAAATTAAAATGCTGTTAAATGAGGAATCAAATGAAAATATTAAATCAACTAAAACAAAAAGCAAAAAAAATTAATGCAACAATCATTTTGCCAGAAGCAAATGTAGACAAACGTGTTTACGATGCGTGCAAAATTATATTAAAGCAAAAACTTTGCAAAATTGTTGTGTTTGGCAAAAGTCAGCAGTTTGACAAATCTTTTAAAACATCAAATTGCCAAATAATAGATATTGATGCTTACAACAAAACTGATTTTGCAAATCAATTGTTTGAATTGAGACAGAGCAAAGGCTTAACAAAACGTCAAGCCACAAATTTGGTTAAAAAACCATTGTATTTTGCCATGATGATGCTTGTTAATAATATGGCTGATGGTGTGGTGGCGGGAGCATCAAACACAACCGCAGATGTTTTGCGCCCAGCTTTGCAAATTGTTAAAGCGCAGCCAAACAAAAAAATTGTTACTGGCAGCACACTTATGCTTAAAAATGGTTGCACTCCTTTGCTTTATGGCGATGTGTCGTTAATTGAAAATCCAGATAGTCAAACTTTGGCTCAAATTGCAATTTCAAATGCAGAGTTTATGCAAAATATTGTTGGGGTAGAGCCAAAAATTGCACTACTTTCTTATTCCACTTTGGGCAGTGCAAGCCACGAAATGGTTGAAAAAGTTAGCCTTGCCACAAAAATTGCAAAACAAAACAGCAACTTTTTGATTGATGGTGAAATGCAGGCAGACAGCGCCTTAAATGCGGACACAGCAAAACATAAAGGTGTAAACAGCCCTGTGGGCGGAAACGCAAATGTGCTTATATATCCAGACCTTAACGCCGGCAACATTGCTTACAAATTGACAGTTGCGTTGGGGCAATACAAGGCTGTTGGTCCAATTATGCTCAATTTCAACAAACCTGTTAACGATTTAAGCCGTGGCTCAACGGTGGCGGAGATTGTTGAAACAGTTATAATAACAAAATTGCAAACAAAAATTTAAATTGCTTAAAATTTGTTGGCAAAATCATTAAATTGTGTTAACATATATTTGGTTGAAAAATACAATTTTTTTAGTTAAAAGGAATTTTTTATGAAAGTTTTAGTAGTTAATGCTGGCAGCAGCAGTTTAAAAGCTCAACTTATGGAAACTGAAGATGGCAGCGTGTTTGCCAACGCTTATTGTGAGCGTGTTGGCTTGGATGGCTCTTTTATGACTTACAAATGGGCAGGCAAAAAGGTTGTTCTCAATGCACCAATGCCAACGCATAAACAAGCATTTCAATTATTCTTTAACACATTAACAAGCAAAGAATATGGTGTTATTTCTAGTTTGAACGAAATCAAGGCTATTGGTCATCGCGTGGTTAATATGGGTGAAAAATATTGCAAATCAATTGTTGTTACACCTGAAATTTTTGCAGATATGAAAACTTGTGTTCAATTTGCACCTTTGCACAATCCAGGTGCGCTCACGGGCTTGCAAGCATGTATGGATTTAATGCCAGGCGTTAAAAACGTAACAGTTTTTGACACTGCTTTCCACATGACAATGCCAGATAAGGCATATATGTATGCTTTGCCATACGAATATTATGAGAAATATAGCATTCGTCGCTATGGTGCACACGGCACAAGCCACAAATATATTGCAAGAAAGTGCGCCGAAATCTTGGGCGACCTTAAAGGCAAAAAAATCATTTCTTGTCACCTTGGCTCTGGCAGCAGCATTTGTGCAATTAAAGACGGCAAATGTGTTGACACTTCAATGGGTTACACCCCTCTTGCTGGTGTAGTTATGGGCACACGTACAGGAGATATTGATGCAAGCGTTGTAACTGGTGTTATGAATGCAACTGGTCAAACAGCAGAAGAAGTTATTTCAACATTCAACAAAAAAAGTGGTTTGTATGGCTTGTGTGGTTACAGTGATATGCGTGATATTGAAGAGCATATTGATGAACCAAAAGTTAAACTTGCTTTTGACACTTTGTGCTACTCAATCAAAAAATATATTGGTTCATATGCAGCTGCAATGAATGGCGTTGATGCAATTGTTTTCACAGCTGGCATTGGTGAACATGACGAGCTAGTTCGTTCAGCAGTTTGCAAAGATATGGAATATCTTGGTTTAAAATTGGACGAAGAAAAGAACGTTAAACTCAACAAACCATTTGACCAAATCGTTGAACTTTCAGCTCCAACAAGCAAAGTTAAAATTTATCGTATTCCAACTGATGAAGAGTATATGATTGCTTTGGAAACTGCAGAATTGACTAAATAACAAAAATTAAACAAACATTAAACGGCTGAATGCCGTTTTTTGTGTGGAATACAAACTCATTAAATATTTTAAAAATTTATTAATGTTAACGATTGACAAACACTTTTGCATTTGATATAATAAATTTGTATTGTGTCGAGTGCAATATTTTGTTGCACGAATATTTATGGAGGTAAAAAATGGCTGTTCCAAAGGGAAAAGTTTCAAAAGCACGTAGAGATAAACGTCGCGCTAACTGGAAAGCTGCAGTTCCAACATTAGTTGAATGTCCACACTGCCACGAAAAGAAAGTGGCTCACCAAGTTTGCAAAAATTGTGGTTATTATGACGGCGAACAAGCAGTTTCAGTTGAAAAGAAAGAAAGTAAATAATTATTTTAAAAACTCCACCAATTATGGTGGTTTTTTTATGCATTTCAATCAATCAGTTGTCAAATCAAAGCAATTAGGTTAAAATAAAAATATGGAAAAAAATTTGGGAATATATATCAAAAAACAAAATAATCATCAAAAAAATCATTTTAAGTGATTCGAAAACAGATGTTAAAAAAATCATTGTCCACCCAATTGAATTAAAGGGCGAACAAAAATGGCAAATAGAAAAATATGTTGGGGCACAAGTGTTTCACTCCAATGTCGATTTTGAAAATTTAAAAACTTTGCCTTTTGATGACTACAAGCAAATAACAGTGGAAGCAACTGGCACTACTGGAGTTTTTTCTGCCACAAAAACTGGCTACAAATTAAAGGAAAAACAAAACAACATTAAACAAATTAACTTGCAACACAACAAACAAAAACAATATTTCATCAATGAGGGCGACGATGTGCCAGCACTGGTTGACTTGGGCATTTTTACTCGCGACGGCAAAATTGTTGCGTCGATGTACGATAAATTTAAACAAATAAACAAATTTATTGAAATTATTGATGCAAGTTTAAAAAACTTTTCTGGGCAGGAAATCACCATTTTGGATTTTGGTTGTGGCAAAAGTTATTTAACATTTTTGATATATTATTATTTTGAAAAATTGCGCAAAATCAAGGCAAAAATCATTGGATACGACCTTAAAGCAGACGTGATTGAGCACTGCAATCAAATAGCAAAAAAATATGGTTATGACGGCTTGCAATTTGTTGTTAGCGATGTTAAATCAGACAAACTTTACAACAACAAAATTGATATGGTTATCAGCCTTCATGCTTGCGACACTGCAACAGACTATGCTCTCAATTTTGCAATCGAAAATCATGTTAAATACATTTTTAGCGTGCCATGTTGCCAACATGAAGTCAATTTGAGCATTGCAAAAGCAGGCGACTTTGACATTTTGCTTAAAGACGGCTTGTTTAAAGAAAGATTTTCAGCTTTGCTCACTGATGCAATTAGAACTGAAGTTTTGCGTTCGGTTGGATATTCTGTTGATGTGATTGAGTTTGTTGATTTTGCTCATTCACCAAAAAATGTTATGTTAAGGGCAACAAAAAACAGCACAAAAAAGTCATATCAAAACTTGCTTAATCTCAAGGAAAAATACAAGTTTAAGCAAACGCTCATTGATTTGCAATGCAAAGGCTAACGCTTTTAAAGGTTAAATTCATTTTACTTTTGTTAAAATTTTTTGTATAATTAATTTATTAAATTAAAATTTAATTATTTTGAGTGTAAAAAAGGGAAAAATATGAAAATTGTAGTAGATGCTTTTGGTGGCGATTACGCACCATATGAAATAGTTGCAGGCGCGGTTAAAGCGTTGCAAGACAATCAAAATTTAAAAATCGTTTTGGTTGGAGATAAGGATAGAATAACTGAAATTTTGCAAGAATTGGTTTTTGTTAGCGACCGTCTTGAAATTGTGCATGCTCCAGATGTGGTAACAAATGATGATGTGCCAACGGTTGCAATCCGCACAAAAAAAACATCAAGCATTGTTGTTGCTTATGATTACTTAAAAACCAACGAAGACGCAGTTGCTCTTGTTAGTGCCGGCAGCACTGGGGCAACTCTTACTGGAGCAGTGCTTAAATTGGGCAGAATCAAAAACATCTCTCGTCCTGCATTGGCACCATTGCTTCCAACAATCAACGACGGCAAAGTTATGTTGGTTGATTGTGGCGCAAATGCTGAATGCAAACCAGAAAACTTGCTTGATTTTGCCATAATGGGTGATGTGTATATGAAAGCGCTTGGCATCAAAAAACCACGTATAGGTTTGCTTAACATTGGCACAGAAGAAGAAAAGGGCGACGATGTTCACAAACAAGCTTATCAACTTTTAAAATCTGCAAAACTTAATTTTGTTGGCAACATTGAATCTCGTGATGTGTTGCGTGGCAATGTAGATGTTGTTGTGTGTGATGGCTTTTCTGGCAACATTTGCTTAAAGTCAATGGAAGGCATTTCAGAAGTTTTGTTTAGTGAAATTAAAGACGCTGTAAAATCTTCATTTAAGGCAAAAATTGGGGCATTAATGCTTAAAGGTAGCCTTAAAAAAATCAAAACAAAGTACGATTACACAAAATGTGGTGGCGCACCATTGTTGGGTGTTGGCAAAATTGTGCTTAAATGCCATGGCAACAGCAAAGCACCAATTGTTGCAGACACAATCCAACAAGCATACAATCTTGCACAAAATAAATTAGTTGAAAAGGTGGCAAAAGCAGTTGAAAAAAACTAAAAACAGTTTTATAGAATTATTTGAAAAGTGCAGTGAAGACCTTAAAACTTTGGCGTTCACTCATTCTTCCTATGCTCACGACCATGATGTTGAATGCAACGAGCGTATTGAATTTTTGGGCGATAGCGTGCTTTCAACAATTGTAAGTGATTATCTTTACAAACATTATCATTATCTTGAAGGGAAAATGAGCAAAATCCGTGCCAACTTTGTGTGTACTGACAATTTGGCAGCTTTGGCAAAGGAACTTGGCATTGAAAACCGCATTTTGTTTGGCAAAAGTTTTAAATCAAAGGAAATTTCAAATGCCGTGTTGGCGGACACAATTGAAAGCATGATTGGCGTGATGTATTTAACCTACGGAATGCCATCAATCGCAAATGCAGTGCTTGAAGCATTAAAAATCAAAGAACAAATCAATGCAGGTTTAACCAGCAAAGATTTTAAAAGTCAACTTCAAGTTTTTGTTCAAGATAAAAAATTAAAGTTGAAATATTCAACTGATACTTACGAAACTAAGGGTGGGCAAACCAATTTTAGAGCAAGCGTTTTTGTTGATGATGAATTTTTGGCGTATGGTCAAGGCTCAACCAAGCGCGAAGCAGAGCAAAATGCCGCGCATCTTGCTTTAACCAAATTAAGCAAAAAATCTTAAAAATTTTAAAATATTTGCAAATTTTTGAAATTTGTGCTATAATAAATTTGTTTTGGAAGAAACAAATTTAATTTATTTGCTTTTGAAGAAAACAAATCTAATATATATGTTTGAAAAAACAAAAAAAAGCAACAAATTAAAAAAATCTTTTAAATTGTCAAAATTTAATTCAATTTGATTAAATTTGTTTGCCAAAAAATTAATTTTGTGCTAAAAATTAATAATTAAAGGAGAGATTATGTTATTTGAACCACCTATTGATTTATTAGTTGAAAAATTAGGTTGCAGGTATATGGTTGCCGTAGTTGTTGGCGCTCGTGCCAAGGATTTGGAAAACAAAATACCAACTCTTTTAAATGGCAGTGCAAACCTTGCAATTGATTACGCTGCAAAAGAAGTTGCAAAAGGCGATATTGTAGGGGTAAAATCAAATTAGTATGATTGCTCAAGTTGTTGTTGATATTCCCAATGACGCTGTTGACCGAGTTTTTGACTATATTGCGCTTGAAAACACGCAAATTGGCATGCGTGTCAAAGTTCCTTTCGCTGGAAGATTGGTGTTGGGTTATGTTATACAATTAAGTGAAAAATCGCAGATTGAACCAAGCAAACTTAAAACTATCGCAAAAAATTTGGAGCAAACACCAAAATTGATGCCGGAGATATTGGAACTATGTCAGTTTATGTCTCGGCACTTTTTTTTGCGTTTAAGTGATTGCATACGCTTGGCTTTGCCGTCATGTGTTAGATTGGACAGTCAACACGAACAATTTGAATATAATTTAAGTTTGCTTTTGGATATTGACACAGCAATCAACATTGTTGGCAAACGCGCAAAAAATCAATTGGCTCTTATTGCATTTTTAAACGAAAATGGAACAATAGACTTTTTAAAAGCTGTTGATATGTTTGGCAGGCAAAGCGTTAATGCACTTGTTGAAAAGGGCATTGTTTTAAAATCTGCCACTCGCAAAGTGCGCAATCCGTCAGTGGAAAGTGCAACTGAACAAAAAAATATTTTAACACCTGCACAAGCCAATGCTGTGCAAACAATGCAAAATCAAAACAAAACTTTTTTGCTTAAAGGTGTTACTGGCAGCGGCAAAACCGAAGTTTATATGACAATCATTGAGCAGGCTATTAAGCAAGGCAAAACTGCCATTATGCTTGTGCCAGAAATTTCGCTCACACCACAAATGATGCAGCGTTTTAACAGTCGTTTTCCGTCTGACGTGGCAGTGCTTCACAGCAGATTGAGCGATGGCGAACGCTTTGATGAATGGGAAAAAATTTTTTCCGGCAAAGCACATGTTGTTTTGGGCGCGCGCTCTGCAATTTTTGCACCAGTTAAAAACCTTGGCGTGATTGTGATTGATGAAGAGCATGACAGTTCTTATGTTAGTGAAAACAATCCACGTTATGATGCTCACACAGTGGCAGAACACAGGGCAAGGGCAAACAATTGTCCGCTTATTTTAGGCAGTGCAACGCCATCACTTGAAAGTTACAACAAAGCCATCAATGGTGAATACCAATTGGTTGAATTAAAACAACGCATAAACGGCAGCGAAATGCCGGATATAGAAATTGTTGATATGACCGGTGAAGTTATGGACGGCAATATGTCGCCATTTTCCAAAAGTCTGGTTGCAAAATTGGATAGATGCATCAAGGACAAAAAGCAAGCAATTTTGTTTATAAATAGGCGTGGATTTGCATCTTTTGTGATGTGCAGAAAGTGTGGTTATCGCGCAAAATGTGATGATTGTGAAGTTAGCCTTGTTTATCACAAGGAAGACAATCAACTTAAATGTCATTTTTGTGGCAAAAAATATCGCATGCTCACAAATTGCCCAAATTGCAACAGCACAAACATTCGCTATGGTGCAACCGGCACAGAAAAAGTTTGTGAAGAACTTGCCAACATGTTTAAAGATGTGCCGATTTTTAGAATGGATAATGACACAACGCGCGGCAAAGATGGGCATAAAAAAATATTGAGCCAATTTTCACAAACAGCGCCAAGCATTTTGGTTGGCACGCAAATGATTGCAAAAGGTCATGATTATCCGCTTGTTTCTTTGGTTGGCATTCTTGATGCAGATGTTAGTTTGTACAACAGCGACTACAAATCCAACGAGCGCACTTTTCAACTTGTAACACAGGTTGCAGGCAGGGCAGGGCGAAAAAATGCAGACGGGCATGTTGTGCTTCAAACCTATGCACCAAAACATTATGTTTATCGTTTTGCTCAAAATTATGATTATGAAGGTTTTTACGCAAAAGAAATTAATGTGCGTCAAACAACAATGTTTCCGCCATTCAGCACAATTTTGCGCATTTTGGTGAGTTCGGTTAGTGATGAACGCGCCAAGGAAGTTACAAAAAAGATTTTTGACCGTTGCCAAGAATTAAAGCAAAAGGAAGGTAGGTCAATCATATTTTTGCAGGCTATGCCTTCACCTGTCAAAAAGATTCAAACCAAATATAGATATCAAATCTTGACTAGATTTGTTCCAAGTGATAGAATAACAGCAGAATTTTATGCTGCAAGCGATTTGATTGAAAAAGATGTTAGCATCTTTGTTGAAACAAATCCTAACAATTTAAGATAAAAGGAGAAATTATGGCAGTTAGAGAAATTGTTATGTATACTGACAGTTTTATTCGCAAAAAAAGCAAGCCAGTTAAAATTTTTGATGACAAACTTTGGGAATTGCTTGACGACATGCGTGAAACTGTAAAAATAGCAAATGGCTCAGGTTTAAGCGCAGTCCAAGTTGGCGTGCTTAAGCGTGTTTTTGTTGTTTGCATTAATGAAATTTATATGGAATTTATTAACCCAGAAATTGTTGAAACATCTGGCAAACAAATTCACAAGGAAGGTTGCTTGAGTGTTAAACTTCCATTTGATTATGTTGAACGTCCACAAACTGTAACAGTGCGTGCATTTGACCGTTATGGCAACAAATTTACATTAACTTGCGAAGGGTGGACAGCAGTTTGCGTTTGCCATGAAAATGACCATTTGGACGGAATTTTGTACATAGACAAAATTTGCACACCACCAAAAGATTTTGTTGATGAGGACGAACAAGAATAATGAAAATTGTGTTTTTTGGAACTGGAGAATTTAGCGTTGACATTTTAAAAGGATTGATTGAAAACGGCAAGGATGTTGTCGCAGTTGTTTCGCAACCAGATAAAGTTAATGGCAGAAATGGCAAAACAACTTTCTCTGCAATCAAACAATTTTGTTTGCAAAATGGCTTAAAATTGTTTCAGTTTGAAAAGCTTAATCGCGATGGCGAGCAAGATTTAAAAGCATTAAATGCTGATATATTTATAACAGCAAGTTATGGTCAAATTATCAGGCAAAATATATTGGATATACCACATTTTGGCATTTTTAATGTGCACGCAAGTTTGCTTCCAAAATATCGTGGCTCATCACCAATTCAATGGGCAATTATGAATGGAGAAAAGGTTACGGGAGTAACAATCATGAAAACCGAATTGGGGCTTGATTGTGGCGATATGTATCTTCAAAAGAAAATTACGATTGAACAAAACGACACATCATCAAGTGTATTTAAAAAACTTGCAACACTAGGGGTTGAATGTATTGTTGAATTTTTGAATAATTTTGATTATTACAAATCTCACGGTGTTCCACAAAACGAAGCAGAAATGTCATATTATCCAATGTTAAAAAAGGAAGACTTTTTGCTGGACTTCAACATGCCAACAATCAAATTAATCAACAAGGTTCGTGCACTTGAAAATTGCTATTTTGTTTACAAAAACATGCGTTTTAAAGTGCTTCAAACAACGCCAGCAGAAGGAAGTGCTACACCAGGCAAAATTTTAAGTTGCAACGCAAAAACTGGTCTTATTGTTGCAACACAAGATGGTGCTGTTGAAATTGAAACAATCCAACCAGAAGGCAAGCAAAAAATGCCAGCAAAAGCATACATGAACTCCAACAAATTTGTGTTGGGTGATGTGATTGAAACATAACAAAATTGTTAAAATATTAACACATAAAAACAAAAAATATGAAAATTTTAAGCGATTTAACTTTAAATGAATTAAAGCAACAATTGGCAGTTTTACCAGCATTTCGTGCCAAACAAATTTTTGATGCAATTTTGCAATCAAAGGACTTTGATGCCATTAATTTTAGCGCAGATTTAAAAGCAAAACTTAAGCAAGATTATATCTTAAAACCAGTTGAAATCTTTAAAGTTTTTACAAGCCGAGATGGCACAAAAAAATATCTTTTAAAGTTGCATGACAACAATTTGGTTGAAAGTGTGTTTTTAACTCAAAATTATGGCAACACAATTTGTTTGTCCACTCAAGTGGGGTGCAGAATGGGTTGCAAATTTTGTGCTTCAACACTAAATGGTTTGATACGCAATTTGTCGGCTGGTGAAATGCTTTCAATTATCGCTGCACTTAATGCAGACAACGGCAAATGTACCGCGCGCAACTTTTCAAACATTGTGCTTATGGGCAGTGGCGAACCATTGGACAATTTTGACAATGTTGTTAAATGGTTGGAACTTATCACCGACCCAAACGGGTTTAATGTTAGTGAGCGCAACATTTCAATTTCAACTTGCGGTTTGGTTGACAAAATTTATGATTTGGCAAAACTTAAATTTAACATCACACTTTGCGTTTCATTGCATGCAACTGATGATGAAACTCGCAAAACAATCATGCCAATTGCAAATCGTTACACTATTGAAGAAATAATTAAAGCAGTTAAAAACTATGTTAAAATCAACAATCGACGTGTTGTGTTTGAATATTGCTTAATTGATGGTGTGAACAATCGAGAGCAAGACATTTTAGCACTAAAAAAGTTAACTCATGGGTTTAAGAGCCATGTTAATGTAATTTGCCTTAATCCAAATGGCGGTAGCCTTAAAGCAACTACCCGAGCACAAGCAATTGAGTTTGTTGAAAGGTTGAATGCAGAAGGTGTTAGTGCAACTTTACGCCGCAGCCAAGGTGATGATATTGCTGGTGCGTGTGGAATGCTGCGTGCAAAACACTTGCAAGTTTAAATAAAAAAATGGCAACAGATGTTGCCATTTTTGATTATCAAATTTCAATTAAACTTCTGCATTAATGTAGTTCATTATATAATAATGGTTTACATCACAAGCCAATTTATTTAAATTTGTGCCAAGCTCTTCAAACATAGGGATAAGAGTGTTAACCAATTTCAAATCATCAATAATTGGTTGCTTTTTGATGCCAGAATAAATTTCAGCGTTTTTAAGCAAATCGTGGTCAATAGACTTAAAAGCACGTTCTGTGTTAACAATCTTGCAAGACAAAGCAATCATGTCATTAATAAATTCTTCCTTAACACAAGATAAGTAATTGCCGCTGCCGTTATCACTTAAAATGTCGTGAGCCAAAACGTTTAAATAAGAAACAATTTTTTTAATGTTCTTTTCTTGGTGGTCACAAATAGTTGTGATTTTATTAATCATTTTAACGCAATTGTTGAAACTTTCAAAAATGCAGTCTTTAACAGTGCTTTCTTCATCTTTTACAATATAATCCATAATTTCCCTCTTGTGGACATTATATCATAAGCAGGATTTTTGTCAATAGGTATCATTGTAAAAGTTATTTTAAAATTCAACACTTTTAGCTTTAAAAAAGGTTGATTGTTGTAAAAAAGCAATCTTGATTTGTTAAAAATTTGTTTGTTTTTTTAATAAAATATGTTAAACTAAATACAATAGGAGTTAAACGTGAAAAAAATTGTTGTTTCGGCATCTAGTTTGCCAGCGGGCAGAAATATGTCCAGCCAAATTGAATATTTGGAGAGAGTTACAAACTATGGCGCAGATATGTATCATTTTGATGTTATGGACGGCGTGTTTGTAAAGCATAAATCAGTTGATTTTGCTTACCTTGAACAATTAAAGGAACGCACACCTTTGCTTTTTGATTGCCACCTTATGGTGCAAGAGCCAAACAAGGTGATTGACAAATACATTAAAGCGGGCGCAAACATCATCAGTTTTCATCAAGAAGTGTTGAATGAAGAAGACACTCACAAATTAATCAAACATATCAAACGCAAAGGCGTTATGGCAGGTTTGGCAATTGACCTTGGCACCGATATTGCAAAAATAGACCCATTTTTAAAAGAATTGGATTTGGTGCTTATTATGTCTGTTAAAGCTGGCAAGGGTGGGCAAGAATTTCAAAAGGAAGCATTGGCAAAAATCAAATATGTGCGCGCAAAAAACAGCAATATCTTGATTGAAGTAGACGGCGGCGTAAACGACAAAACAGCAGCACAGTCAGTTCGCGCTGGGGCAGATATTGTTGTTAGCGGAAGTTACATTTACAACAACGATGCTTATGAAGCAATTCAAAAGTTAAAAGGGAACAATGGATAACAGGTATTATTTTGAAAAACCAATTGAAATAAAGGAATTGAATGTTCCTTTTTCTTTTTGTTTATCTGGGCAGGAAGCACAACATTTGTTAAAGGTTCGCAGGGCAAAAGTTGGAGAAAAAATTGTTGCATTTTGTGGCGACGGGTTTGATTATAATTTTGAAATAACACAAATTTTTAAAGACAAAGTTGATTTAAATTTGCTTGGCAAACAACAAAACAAATCTTTCAATGCTCAAAACATAATAGTATATTTGGCAATGATTAAAAACGAAGCATTGGTTGAAGCAATCGACCATTTGGCAGAATTGAATGTCAAAACTGTAAAATTGTTTAAAGCAGATTATTCTGTTGCAACTTTTGATGAAAAAAAGATAGAAAAATTAAAGCAAACAGCAATTCAAGCAAGCAAACAAAGCGAACGTGCTGATGTGATGAGTATCGAAATAATAAACAAATCTCAAATTGCCAAGGAAAGCAACAAAAACATCTTTTTTGCTTACGAAAATTCAACTGGCAAAATTGATGCATTTAAAGGAGATTTTTCGCTTATTGTGGGGCCGGAAGGTGGTTTTTCGGCTGAAGAAGTTGAATATTTTTCATCTTTTGCAAAAAATGTAAGTTTGGGCAACACTATTTTGCGTGCACATGTTGCATGTGTGGCAGGTGTTAGTATGTTAAAGGCGGTGAGTTATGCGTGCTAGTGTGGTAACCTTGGGTTGCAAGGTTAATGAATATGAAAGTCAATCAATAATGAATCAATTAAAACAAGCAGGATACGAAATTTTTGAAGGTTTGGTGCCTGCCGATGTTTATGTTGTTAACACTTGTGCGGTAACCAACACTGGGGAGCGCAAATCCAAACAAGTGCTTGCAAAGTTGGAAAAACTTAATCCAAACGCCAAAATTGTGGTGTGCGGTTGCGCTGTTCAAAACAATCCAGCCAAATTTTTGGTCAATCCAAATGTTATTGCATTAACAGGCAACAGTGGCAAGCAAAAGATTATGGAATTTATCAACGCACAAAACAAAGAGTTGCCAGATTTGGTTAACGAAAGCTACGATGAAATGCCACGCCCAATTGAAACACGCACTCGTCAATACATAAAAATTCAAGATGGTTGCAACTATTTTTGTTCCTATTGCCTTATTCCTTATGTTAGGGGGAGAAGCCGCAGCAGAGATTTAAACGATATTTTGGCAGAAATTAAGGATACAACTGCCAGCGAAATTGTGCTTACTGGCATAAATATGAGTGACTATCGTATAAACGGCAAACTTGCCTTGGCAACGCTTATTAAGGCAGTTGACAAATTGAACAAGCGTTTTAGAATATCTTCAATTGAGTGCAACATTTTGGACGATGAAATGTTTGAGACTTTGAAAAATTGCAAAAATTTTTGCCCACATTTTCATTTGAGTTTGCAATCTGCTTGCAATGAAACCTTAAAACGTATGAACAGGCGCTATACAATTGAAAAGTTTATTGAAATAACAGATAGAATCCGCAAAGAATTTCCAACTGCGTGCATTTCAACTGACCTTATTGTTGGTTTTAAGGGTGAAACAGACGAAGAATTTGAAACAACATTCAAAAATTTGCAACGTATAGGTTTTGATTTTATGCACATTTTCCCATACAGCATTCGCTCTGGTACAGCGGCAGGTAAAATGGGCGGAGATGTTCCAGCAGATGTTGTAAAACAACGTGAAAAACGCTTGCAAAAATTGAATGCAGAATTTAAAGCAAATTTTTACGCCAAAAACAAGGGCACAAAGCACAAACTGCTTGTTGAAATCGTTGACGAAAATTATTCAATAGGTTATACTGATAATTATATATATACCTATTTGCCAAAACCACACAATGTGGGTGAAATTGTTGATGTAACAATCACTGAACCATTTAAAAAAGGAATGCTGGCGGAACAATTTGAAACAAATTAAGGAGAAAATTATATCAAGTGTGATATAAAAATTTCCATTTTGCTTGCTAAAATGCAAGCATTTACCAATCAAAAAGGGAGATTAGATTATTATGGAAGATTGCGTATTTTGTAAAATTAGAAAAGGTGAGTTATCAAGCACAACACTTTACAAAGATGATGATTTTATGATTATTAAAGACATCAATCCACAAGCAAAAGTGCACCTTATTGCTATTCCAACCGAACATGTGCCAACCATTGATATGTTGACAGACGATGGCACAGCACTCCTTGGCAAACTTTTGGGCAAAATCAGCCACATGCAAGCCGAACTTGGGCTCACAAATGGTTATCGTCTTGTTATTAATCAAGGTGCGGATGCTGGGCAAACAGTTGCTCACCTTCACATTCACATTTTGGGTGGCGAAAAGCTTAAAGAATTTTAAAAATTTAACAAAAAGATTAAATATTGTTTTTTTCACAAAAATTTTGTCAAAAACATTGACAATGTTATTGTTTTTGCGTATACTATTTTTTAGTTTAGATCTAAAAGTGGGTGAAATAGGATATGACAACAATTCGTTGTGGCGAAAATGAATCAATTGAAAGCGCATTGAAACGTTTCAAACGCAAATGCCAAAAAGATGGTATTATTGGCGACTTGAAAAAGAAACAAGAATACGTTAAACCAAGCGTTGCTAAAAAAGAAAAACAAAAAGCAGCTCGCAAACGCGCTATGAAAAAATCAAGATATTAGGATTTTTAAAATCACTGGTTAGCCAGTGATTTTTTTATGCGACAATGGGCATTTAAATTTTATTTATTCAAAATGTTTGCGTTTGTTTTTTTTGTGTGGTATAATCAAATTGTTAATAAATGGAACAATTTGGTTAAGAATTTTCAAGGCATATACCTAGTAAAATTTTTTTTAATCCTAAAAGGAGATATATGGACTATCGCTCACTGCTTAATGATGAACAATACCAAGCCGTAACAGCAACTGACGGCCCTGTTTTGGTTAGTGCAGGTGCTGGCAGCGGCAAAACAAGATTGCTCACTTATCGCATTGCATATTTAATAACAGAATGTGGCGTGCCAGCCTACAAAATTTTGGCAATCACATTCACCAACAAAGCAGCGGGGGAGATGAAGGACAGAATAACCAAAATTGCCCCAGACGGCGATATGGTTACTGTTTGCACATTCCACAGTTTTTGTGCCAGAATGTTGCGCACATATGCAAGTTTTTTAAAAGGTTATAAAGAAAATTTTACCATTTTTAGCGAAACGGACACAGCCAAAATTTTTAAAGACATTTTTAAGCAAATGAACATTACAGATGAAGACATAAAAAGCCGTTTTAAACATAACATTTCAACCATTAAAAACGAAAATATGACGATTGAAGAGTACGCAAACATAAATCGTTATGACCACACTATTGGAGAATTTGTTAAGTTTTTTAATGCCTATCAAAGCGAACTTAAAAAGAACAACGCAATGGATTTTGACGATTTGCTTATCAATTTTTATCAACTAATTTCAACCAACAAAGAAGTGCTTGATAGCATTCAAAACAAGTTTTCGTATTTCAGCGTTGACGAATTTCAGGACACAAACAAACTGCAATATGATATTGTAAAATTGCTTGCTTCCCGCACACGCAATTTGCTTATTGTTGGCGATGAGGACCAATCGATTTACGGCTGGCGTGGCGCAAATATTGATAATATTTTCAACTTCCAACGCGATTTTAAAGATGCAAAAGTGTTTAAGTTGGAGCAAAATTATCGCAGCACAAAAAAGATACTTGACCGCGCAAATTTAATCATAAAAAACAACAAAAACCGCTTGGATAAACAACTTTACACAACAAATGATGAAGGCAGTGAAGTTTACTATTATCCAGCACAAAACGAAACCGATGAAGCTGATTTTGTTGTGCGCAATATCATAAGAATGCACGCAGCGGGCACACCTTATCACGAAATGGCAATTTTGATGCGTTTAAATGCCTTGTCGCGCGCGTTTGAAGAAAAATTGTTGGCGTACAACATTCCTCACATAATGTACAATGGCTTTAAATTTTTTGAGCGTGCGGAAATTAAAAGTGTTTTGTCATATCTCACAGCACTTGTAAACCCGGACGATGATGTTAGTTTTTTGCGTATAATCAACTTTCCAAAGCGTGGCATAGGGGACACAAGCATTGCCAAATTGACGGAAATTGCAACACGAGAACGTGTTCCGCTTAAAGATGTGGTTATGAACATAGACAAGCAAATTTTGCCAAATGCATTAAAGGAAAAACTTATTCCTTTGCGTGATTTGCTTAATGACCTTGAAAACAATATGAACACAATGGGTATGTATGACTTTTTTACTTACTTGCTTGAAAAAACCAAAATAACAGAATCCTTTGACCTAGACAATGAGCAAGAGTACGAAAGATTTTTGAATGTCAACTCACTTTCCAACTCGGTTAGAGAGTTTGAGGAGAACAATCAAGGTTCAACAATCGTTGATTATTTGCAATCAGTAACACTTTCCGCAGCAATGGATGATGATAATGGTGAAGGTGTTGTTATTGCAACAATTCATGGCGCAAAAGGGCTTGAATTTGACACTGTTTTTGTTGTTGGTTGCGAGGAAAAAATATTTCCAATTTCACGCGATGACGAAACCGATTTGGAAGAAGAGCGCAGATTAATGTATGTTGCAGTTACGCGTGCCAAAAAGGACTTGTTTTTAACTTCCAGTGCATCACGATTTATGTATGGCAAGCGAGAGTATAGCGTAAAATCACGCTTTTTGTATGAGCTTGATTTGGCAAAAGAAAGGCAAATAAACTCTGGCTTTAATTCATATAATAGTTACAATCAAAACAACAATTCTTATGGCAATTCATTTAATAATTCAAACAATTTTTACAAACAAAATGTAAACAAAACAAATTTTAAAGGAGAAAATATGAACAATTTACAAACTGGAACAAACAAAATATTTAACTATACATTTGGCAAAGACACAGTTGAAAAGAAAACTGTTGATTTTTCCAAAATCAAACTTGGGGCAAAAGTTACTCATCCTAAATTTGGCGATGGCGTTATAACAGAAATCACACCAAATAGCAGCAATCATTGTGTTAAAATCAAATTTGATTTGGTTGGTGAAAAAATGCTTTCACTTGAATATGCTCCAATTGAATTTAAAGATTAAGGTATAGTATGACAAAAGAACAAAGATTAGCCTATCTTACAGCGGAAGTTAACAAACACAACAAAAATTATTATGTTTACGACAATCCAACAATTTCCGATGCAGAATATGACAAATTGTATTACGAACTTGTTGACCTAGAAAAGGAACTAGGTTATTCTTTGCCAGACACTCCAACAAAACGTGTTGGAGATTATGTTTTGCCGGGCTTTAAAAAGCGCAAACATGAAATTCCGCTTTACAGCCTTAACAAAGTTAAAGATTTTGCAGATTTGGACAAGTGGCAAAACGACATGCGCAAAGCAACAAACAATCCAAATTTAACCTTTTCTTTGGAATATAAATATGACGGATTGAAAGTTGTAATCAAATATAAAAACGGGCATTACAAGTCTGCAACAACTCGTGGCAATGGCAAAATTGGTGAAGATGTTACAGCACAAGTTAGAACAATCCGCAGTGTGCCAATGACCATCAATTTTAAAGGCGAATTGACTGTTCAAGGCGAGTGTATGATGACTAATTCAGCATTTGAAGAATACAACAAAACAGCTGAAATACCGCTTAAAAATCCACGCAATGGTGTGGCAGGGGCTGTGCGCAACCTAGACCCAAAAGAAACAGCCAAACGTATGCTTGACTTTTTTTGCTATGATGTTTTGGCAATTGAAGGCAAACAATTTGCCACTCAAACAGAAATGCACAATTTTATTGTTGAACAAGGCTTTAAAACTGGCGATTACTTTAAAATTTTGTCAACATTGAAGCAAACAGAAGACGAAATCAACCACATCGACAAAGTTAAAGAAAATCTTGATGTTATGATTGATGGAATGGTTATTAAGGTTAACGATTGCTTGTGTAGGGAAGAAATTGGCTACACAGAAAAATTTCCAAAATGGGCAATGGCATTTAAATTTAAACCAATTGAACAATCCACAGTTTTAAAAGATGTTATTTGGCAAGTGGGCAGAACAGGCAAAATCACACCTATTGCCGTGCTTGACCCCGTTGAGTTATCTGGTGCAACTGTTAGTAGGGCAACGCTTAACAACACACAAGATATAGAGCGTAAAAACATCAGTATCAACAGTCGTGTTTTTGTGCGCCGCAGCAATGAAGTTATCCCAGAAGTTATGGGGCTGGCAGAAAGAAGCGAAAATGCAAAAGAGATTATCGCACCAACAATTTGCCCAAGTTGTGGGCAAAATTTGCAAACCATTGGTGCAAATTTGTTTTGTGTTAACCACAAAGGTTGTTTTGACCAAATCATTGATAGATTAACACACTTTGTTTCTCGCGATGCGTTTAATATTGAAGGATTGAGCGAAAAAACTCTCAAAGTTTTGTTTGACAAATTCAAGATTGCGTATCCTTATGAGTTGTTTAATTTAACCGCAGATATGTTAGTGGGGCTGGAAGGCTTTAAAGACAAAAAAATAACCAATTTGATTGAAAGCATAAACAAAAGCAAAACGATTGAATGGCCCAATTTTATTTTTGCACTTGGCATAATGAATATCGGCAAAAAAACCGCATTTACATTGAGCAAAATTTATTCTAATTTGGACGACCTTAAAGCAGCAACTGTTGACGATTTGATTTGTATTGACGATATCGGTGCAATTGTTGCCTCCAGTATTGTTGAATATTTTGCCGACCCAGACAACGTTTTGAACATCAACAAATTGTTTGATGCAGGCGTTACGATCAAACAACCAGAGCAAACAACATCAAACCCAAATTTTGCTGGCAAAACTGTTGTTTTAACAGGCACATTAAACAATTTCACTCGCCCAGATTTAACAAAAAAGTTGCAAAATATGGGTGCAAATGTAACCAGCAGCGTAAGCAAAAACACGGACATGGTTATTGTTGGTGCAGACGCGGGCAGCAAACTTGCAAAGGCGCAACAACTTGGTGTGAGGATTGTACTGGAAGATGAATTGCTTAATTTGCTTAATGCCTAAATTGTTTTGAGCTTTTAAAAATTTGTTTAAACCACTTAAAAATTTAAAATTTTATGCCTTTTTGTTGGGCTAATATGTTAAAAACACCCTATTTTGTTTTGAAATTTGGGTGTTTTTTTGTATAATAATTACACTTGATTTAAATTTTTTTTGCTGATAATTTGCAACAAAAAACACAAATGGGGAAATATGATTAATTTTAAAGAGATTGAAATATGCGGTTTCAAATCGTTTGCAGACACCACACGCATCAGTTTTGATGGTGGTATTACTGCAATTGTTGGGCCAAATGGTTGCGGCAAGTCAAATGTAAGTGATGCAATCCGTTGGGTTCTTGGTGAACAATCAAGCAAAGCCTTGCGTGGCAAAAGCATGCAAGATGTTATTTTTGCCGGCACTGAAAAGCGCAAAAAGTTGAGTTATTGTGAAGTAACTTTGGTTTTTGACAACACTCAAAAATGGTTCAACATAGATTTGGACGAAGTTAGTTTAACACGTAAACTTTACCGCAGCGGCGAAAGTGATTACATGATTAACAAAAAGCCATGTCGCCTTAAAGATATCCGTGATTTGCTTTACGACAGTGGTATCGGCAAAGATGGTTACTCAATCATCGGTCAAGGCAGAGTGGACGAAATTATTCAATCCAAGCCAGAAGATAGGCGTGCCATTTTTGAAGAAGCAGCAGGTATTGCAAAATATAAGGCTCGCAAAACGGAAACGGAAAGCCGTCTTGTGCGTGTGCGTGATAATTTAAGCAGAGCAACTGACATCATCACAGAAGTTGAGCGTAGGTTGGGGCCACTCAAACGCCAAAGTGAAGATGCAAAAAAATATTTGGAATATCGTGACCAATTAAAACAAATGGAAATTGATGCCTATGTTTATCAATTTGACCATGCAGCTCAAACCAAAAATGAAATTAATGTTAAGTTGCAAGGTTATCGTGATAACTTAAATGTTTTAACCAATAGCCTTGAAACAGAACAAGCAAAATACGACAAATCTCTTAATGAAATTGACCAATTGGACAAACGCTCGGCAGAATTGCACAACAAACTTTTGGCAGACAACATCAATTTGGAAAAGAAGCAGGGCGACAGCCGCCTTTTGAACGAGCAAACTCGCCATTTAAAAGAGCAAATTGACCGCTTAACTGCTCAAATTGACGCTTTAAATTTGGACATAAATCAAAAATCAGCATTTGTTAAAAATGCAACTGCTTTGTGTGATGATGAAAAGAAAAACCTTAACAAACTCCACGAAGAAGCTCAAGATTTGAGCCAAAAGCACTTAAATTTGATTGATGACTTAACCAAAAATGAAACCGAAAAGGAAGAAAATCAACGTAGTTTGATTGACAACCTTGCAAAACTTACAGACATCAAGGCAAATTTGTCCGCTTACATTGCAAAACGCGACACGATGCTTGAAAACATCAAAAATGACAATGAAAAATTGTCAACTTTGCAAGCAGAACAAGCAAATTTGGCAGAGGTGGTTAAAACTCTTTCAACCGAAGTTGAGCGCTTAAATTCAACCAAACAAAGCAAAGATAAATCTTTAAACCAAATCAGCAGTCAAATTGAAAGTTTGGCAGAGCAAGCAGAAAGCTTGTCTGAATCAATTTATGCTATCAAAACTGGCATTTCAAACGACACAAACCGCAAAAACATTTTGGCAAATTTGCAAGCAGATTTTGAAGGTTACCAATTTGCAGTTAAGCGTTTGATGCAGGATAGCAAATCAAATTCAACTTTAAACAATGCAATCAAAGGCGTTGTTGGCAATATTATTTCGGTTGACCCAAAATATTCAACAGCCATTGAAATTGCATTGGGTGGTAGCATCCAAAACATCGTAACAAAAGATGAAAACGATGCAAAAACCTTAATTAATTATTTAAAACAAGCTCATCTTGGCAGAGCAACTTTCTTGCCAATCAGCGCTGTTAAACCACGCTCAATTTCTGCATCAGATAGGCAATATTTAAATACAACTGGTTGCTTGGGCGTTGCAAGTGAATTGGTTAAATGCGAGGCAGTTTATCGCAGCGTTATTGACAGTTTGCTTGGCTCAACCGTTGTGTGCGACAATCTTGACAATGCAGTTATTTTAGCCAAACGCACAGGGTACGCGTTCCGCATTGTAACCTTGGAAGGCGATTTGTTGTCCCCACAAGGCAGTATGTCAGGCGGCAGCAAAAAGAGCAACGACAGTTCACTTTTGTCAAAAGAGAGTGAAATCAAAGCATTGGAACAAAACATTGCAAACAAAACAGCCGAACTCCACGGGTTGGAAAAGGAATATCAACAAGTAACCGAAAGACTTGAAAGCCTTAAAATATTAAACTCAAATGAAAGTGCAAGTTTGCAACAAATTAACAATGAATTTTTCAGCAAAAACGCAAGTTTGGAAAATAACAAAGCAAAGTTGGCACAAATTGAAGAAGATGTTTTCACTTATCAAAGTCAAATAAAAGTTGCAACCAACATAGTTGAAGAATTGAATTCTCAAATAAATTCAATTGACAAAGTTGAACTTGATTACGCTCAAACACAGGCAAAAGTGGGCGAGTTTAATGAAACAAACAAAAATGCATATGAGGAACTTAAATCTCGTAGAGATGAGTATCAAGAAGCACTCACATCTTCACGCATCAAAATTGCTTCAACCGAAGAAAAAATCAAATCACTTGAAACCAACATTGAAAGTTACACAAACGACATAAACACAGCAAAACAATCAATTGAAAAACTTAACAGCGATTTATTGAGCCAAATGCGCGTTTATGAAGAAGCAATCAATTTGAACAAATCCAAAAACGAAAACGAAGAGCTTGAAAATTTAAAGCAAGAAATTGAAGATTTAAACACAAAAATCAGTCAATTTGAGGACTTTAAGCAAACCTTGATGAAAGAACTTAAAGACCTTGATGATAAAAAGACAGTTTTGTCTGGTGATATTGCAAAATTAAACAACAAAATTTATCAAGAAGAAACTCGCATTCAAAAGGTTGATATAGACATTGAAAATATGCAAGAACGCATTTATGAAGAATATGAACTTACATATAACGACTGCGCACAAATTGCACATATTGATGAAGAATTTGACCTTAAAAATGTTTTAATCAACATTAACAAAGTTAAAAATCAAATTAATGCTTTGGGCTATGTTAACATCAACGCAATTGAAGAGTATAAGAGCGAAGGCGCAAGATACGAAGAAATGTCCAGCCAAGTTGAAGACTTGCGCAAGGCAGAAGAAGATGCTGTTAATATCATCAAAGACTTGTCCAAAGAAATGCTTGACAAATTTAACACCGAGTTTGAACAAATCCAAGCAAACTTTACAAAAGTGTTTAAGGAATTGTTTGGTGGCGGCAACGCAAGGTTGGAAATTTTGCCAAGTGAAGACCCTCTCACTGCTGGCATAGAAATCATCGCTCAACCACCAGGCAAAAATTTGAGCAACATCACTCTTTTAAGTGGTGGTGAAAAGACAATGACAGCAATTGCAATTTTGTTTGCAATTTTAAAATTAAAACCAATGCCATTCTGCTTTTTGGACGAAATTGAAGCAGCGTTGGACGATGCAAACATCGAGCGTTACGCACAATATTTAAAGCGTTTCAGCGATGAAACACAATTTATTGTCATCACTCACCGTAAGCCAACAATGGAAGTTGTTGACACTTTGTACGGCGTTACAATGGAAGAAAAAGGCGTGAGCAAAATCGTGTCGGTTAAACTCAGCGATGCTGTTAAACTTTCAAGTGAAGGCAAACAAGATAAAGAATAACACAAAAGTTAAATACACAATATATTGTTGTGTATTTGCTTTTGCTGTTTAAAGCAAAAATCAAATGTAAAGGAACAAAAATGGGCATATTTAAACGATTTTTTGAAAAATTAAAATACACTTTTAAGCGCACAGAATTGAACGATGACTTTTATGATGAATTGGAGTCTATGCTTGTTTCAAGCGATATGGGTGTTGAAACAGCAATGGATATTATGGACGAATTGCGTGACACCTGCAAGCATAAATTAATTAAGGACACCGAGCGTGCTGAAATTGAATTAAAACAACTTTTGATTGACAAATTGAATGCAAAAAAAGTTGAATTTAAATATCCACTTATCATCACTGTTGTTGGTGTTAATGGTGTTGGCAAAACAACAACAATAGCCAAAATGACAAAGTATTTTCAATCTCAAAAAAAGTCAGTTTTGCTTGCTGCGGGCGACACTTTCCGTGCTGCCGCAACTGAACAACTTAACATGTGGGCGGACAGGCTTAAAACAAAAATCGTAAAGCAAGGTGAAGGGGCAGACAGTGCCTCTGTTGTGTTTGATGCCATTGCAAGCATGAAAGCAAAAAACACAGATGTGCTTATTGTTGACACGGCAGGCAGATTGCACACCAAAACCAACCTTATGAAGGAATTGGAAAAAATTAACACGATTGTCAATCGTGAATACCCAGAGGCTAACAAACTTAATTTAATTGTGCTTGATGCGTCCATTGGGCAAAACAGCATAGCACAAGTTAAGGCATTTAAAGATAGCGTAAATATTGATGGCATTGTGCTAACCAAACTTGACGGCACTGCAAAAGGTGGTGTGGTTTATCCAATCATCAACGACCTTAATGTGCCAATCATTTTCACAGGTTTTGGCGAAGGAGTGGACGATTTATCCGTCTTTGATGCCGAAAACTTTGTAAACAAAATTTTGATGTAGGGAATTATGAACATAGAAGAACGAGTTAAAATCGCAGTTTTGGTTAAATATTATGGCAAGTTGTTAACGCAAAAGCAACGAGATATTGTTGCAATGTATGTTGACAACAATCTTTCGCTTGCCGAAGTTAGTGAGGAACTTAACATCTCACGCCAAGCAGTTAAAGATTCCTTGGACAATGCATTGAATGCATTAAACAACTACGAGCAACAACTTAAATTTGTAAGCAGAGATGAAAAATTAAAGCAAACAATTGAAAACAAACCTTTAACAAGCATCGACATGGCAACAAGGTTTGAAATTTTGGCAATTTTGGAGGACAATTAGATGGGATTTTTTCAAAGTTTAAGCGATAGATTAAATCATATTTTCAGCAAAATGACAAAGCACGGCAAGTTAACTCAATTGGAAATTAAAGAGGCCATGCGTGAAATCCGCGTTGCTCTTTTGGAAGCCGATGTTAACTATTCTGTTGCCAAAGATTTTTGCGCCCGTGTTAGCGAAAAAGCACAAGGCGAGGAGATTTTAAAAAGCCTCACTCCAACACAACAAGTTGTTAAAATTGTTAGGGACGAATTAACCACACTTATGGGTGGAGAAAATCAAAAACTTAATGTTTCACCAAAACCACCAACAGTCATTATGATGTGTGGTTTGCAAGGTTCGGGTAAAACAACAATGTGTGGTAAATTGGCACTCAAACTCAAAAAAGAAGGCAAAAAACCACTTTTGGTTGCGTGTGATATTTACCGCCCAGCAGCAATTGACCAACTTAAAGTTTTGGGCAAATCAATTCAAATTGATGTGTTTGAGCGTGGCACACAAAACCCAACAAAAACAGTTAAAGAAGCCATTGCATATGCCGAAAAATTTGCGCTTGACACAGTTATCGTGGATACTGCTGGTCGCCTTCAAATTGATGAAAAATTGATGGAAGAGTTAAAGGATATCAAAAAAGCAGTTAACCCAACCGAAATTTTGCTTGTTATAGATAGTATGATTGGTCAAGAGGCAGTGTCAGTTTCCACCGCGTTTAATGACGCACTTGATGTTACTGGTGTTGTTTTAACCAAAACCGATGGCGACACTCGTGGCGGTGCAGCACTTTCAATCCGCCAAGTTATTGGCAAACCAATAAAATTTGTTGGCGTAGGCGAAAAATTGACCGATTTAGAGCCTTTTTACCCAGACCGTATGGCAAGCCGTATTTTGGGCATGGGTGATGTTCTTACTTTGATTGACAAAGCGCAAGAGGCAGTTGACGAAAAAACCGCAGCGGAAATGGAACGCAAATTCCGTGAAAATAGCTTTGATTTTAACGACTATATTGCTCAACTTGATTCACTCAAAAAAATGGGGGGATTAAAATCAGTGCTTGGCATGATGCCGGGTTTGGGCGGCAAATTGCGTGACCTTGAAAATCAAATTGATGAAAAACAACTTGAAAAAAACAAGTCAATCATTCAATCCATGACGGATAAAGAACGCCGCAATCCAGATATCATCAACGGCAGCCGCCGCCAACGCATTGCAAAGGGCGCAGGCGTGCAGGTTAGCGATGTAAACCAACTCATCAAACAATTTAACCAGTCCAAAGAAATGATGCGTATGATGAAAAATCCAAAAGCTTATGGTGGCAAGATGGCGATGATTAAGAAATTAATGGGACAATAATCATTTTATAAAAAAGGAGCAACTTTAAATAGTTACTCCTTTTTCTATGGCTTGCAATATTGTTGAAATTTTTTGAATTTGAGTTGCAATAGCGACATTTTGTTCTGCTGTGCTAACATTTGAGTTATTCATAATCAAATGGAATTCTTTGTTTTGATTATTAAGTTCGTTTTGCAAATGTCTTGTAATGAATGGGGTGATTTCTGGCGGAACATTTTCTTTCAAATCACAAATTTCTTGTGTTTGACGAACAATATCAATCAATAGTTTGCTATTGCAATTTTTGTGCAACTGAAACATTTCATTTTTTGAATAACCATTTGTTGCATTTGCTTGCACAGTTACATCATTAATTGCTTGGTCTAGGTTATTGTTTTCAATTTGATTTTTTTCTTGATAAATTTCCGCGAACTTGTTTAATCTTATGTTTAATTCCGCAATTACTTTATTATTTGTAACATAATGTCCGTTATATTCATTTTGTTTTCCAGGCAATTCTTCTCCTATGATATTTATTACACTAAATATGTCATTTAGAACACTATCATTGTTTTTGGTTTTATAAATCGCATTTACTTCTTCAACCTTGGCATTCAAATTTTCAATGTTCTTAATATAAGTGTCAATGATATCAATGTTTTTTTCATCAAAACATTTTGATTGCAATTCAACCTTTTCACTTGTAACAGAAGTTTCATCTTTGCTTAATTTTTTTGAATATTCATTAAGCAGATTTGTAAGGTCAGGCGAAGTTCCATTATCACTATTTTTAATTTTCTGCACAAGTTTGCTTGCTTTTTCTTCACTTATTTCCTTGTTTTGAACTGCCTTTTCAACAGCCAACAATTTTTCAGATAGTTGTAACTCTGCCTCGCTTGCAACAGTGTTTCTTATTATAGTCATATGTCCACAAGTATGATTATAAATCTCATTGCATGTTTGTATTAAATTCATATTTGATTGCTTAAATTGGTCGCTTATCATAGATGATGAAACATAACTATTTCGAATGTTATCAACTGTATTTGCAAAATTTAATGCGCTTTGTTTGGAATCTTCGTCTGGGATTGTGTAGGTATAGTAATTAATACATTGCTTCGCAAAATCATAGGCGTGATCAAGTTTTGCCCAAACTGAATTTTCGCCTTTTATATTTTCATTAAGTTGATTTTTGTTTGCTTGCAATTGTTGCAAAACCGTGTTTAATTGATTTAATTTGTCTTCTATCATTTTTATCTCCAAACAAATGGTATCATGTTGGGGAGGGGTGTTGTCAATATAATTAATATGTTTAATAAAAAAATTCTAAATTTCACACATAAAAAAAGTTAAGCATGGTGCTTGCTTTTTTTGTTGGTTGATGATAAACTATTAAGCATAATGAAAGAAAGGCGTATTAGTGTTTGTTACATTGTTTTTCAAGTGATAACATTATTATCACTTTGCTTTTTTGCAATCAGTCAGGTTTGTGGCTTAAATTTGTTGGGAGATAGGTTTCAGTACACTATTTCGGAATTGACATGGCTTTTGGCATTTTCATTAATCCCTTTTGCCTTGCTTATCCTCAAAATCAAAACCACAAAAACCGCTCAAATTTATTATTACATAGCACTTATGGGGCACTTTGTTGGCGGAGATATTTTAAGTTTGTACTGCACATCATTTTATTATAATTTTGTGTTGCATATGGCAAACAGCATGCTTATTGGTGTGTTTATTTACGATCTTTTGTCCAAACACGTTAAAACAAACAAATATTTGTTTTTTGTTATAGTTGTTGCATGTGTTATGTTGTTGGACATTTTTTGGGAATTTTACGAGTTTGCGATGGACAGCTGGTTTGGCAAAAATATGCAACGCCACCACAATTCATTAACCGGACAGCCGTTTGTTGGGCAAGAAGCACTGCTTGACACAATGCGCGATTTTGCAATGGATTTGTTTGGCGCAATTGGTTCTTGCGTTATTGCATGCAAAGTTAAAATTGCTGGCAAACAATTGCATGAGTACTTTTCGTTTAGCAAAATACCTTCAAAAAAATTTGCTTCAGCAACAATTGAACCAGAACAGGCGGAAATCAATGCAGAACAGAACGATGATTTGGACGATGATTTAAATTATTCGCATAAAAATTAATAAAAGTTTTAAAAGAATTGTCAATTTTTTGGCAATTTTTTTATATTTTTTGCAACAACTGGTTGACAAACATAACTTTATTTGTTACAATGTAAAGCGAAATTACTTTACAGGTGTAATTAAAATTAAATTCAAAAGGAGAACAAAAATGTCAGTTAAAATCAGATTAACTCGTTTGGGCGACAAAAAATCACCATTCTATCGTGTTGTTGTTGCTGATGCTCGTGTTGCTCGTGATGGCAAATATATCGAACAAATCGGTACTTACAATCCACTTGCAAACCCAGCAGAAATCAAAATCAACAACGAACTCGCTGCAAAATGGTTAAAAAATGGTGCTGAACCAACTGAAACAACACGCACATTGCTTCAAAGAGTTGGTGTTTTGGAAGTTAAAGGCAACAGCACTCCAAAAACAAATAACAAGAAAAAGAAAGCATAAGGAGTAGTCTATGCAAGAAATGTTGGAGTACATTGTTAAAAACCTTGTTTCAAACCCTGATGCAGTTGAAATTTCTGCCGAAAATCAAGGCAAAACCAAGGTTTACAAAGTTAAAGTCGATGGCAAGGATTTAGGTTCTGTTATCGGCCGTGGTGGCTGCATTGCAAACGCTATTCGCACAGTGGTTAAATCAACCGCTGGTGATCATGCAAGAATTGTTATCAAGTTCGATGAAAAGGCCAACCAAGCAGAATAATTTTGCAATTAAATGCGAGTATATCTCGCATTTTTTGTTTTAAAAAGGCGATTTGCAATGCTCTTTTTGTTTGAAAAATTGCGTTGTTTTGTTATAATTAAATTAAAGTAGGTTATTATGGAAAAAAATTTGTTGGAAATTGGCAAAATTGTGCGCCCACATGGTGTAAAAGGGGCAGTTAAGGTGCAAAAATATCTTGACGCGGATTTTTCACATTTCAAAACTATCTATATCGGGCAAAAATTGATAAAATCACAAGTTAAAGCTGTTTCAAAACTCAACAATGATGCTTGTGCAATCACAGTTGACACAATTCCAAGTTGTGAACTGGCAGAAAAGTTTAGAAACCAATCAATTTATATTGACCGCAATGATTATGATGAGTTTAAAGACAAACTATATTTAAGTGATTTGCTGCACAAAGATGTTTTAAACGAAAAAGGGCAAAAACTTGGTGAATTGGTTGATTTTGATGATTACGGCGCAAGCACAATTTTAACAATCAAATGTGGAGCTGTTAGTTATCAAATCCCTTTTGTTGATGAAATTATAACTTTTAATGCTGAACTTGATGCATTTTTGATTAACGAACAAACTTTTAAGGATATGCGCATATGAAAATAGATATATTAACACTTTTTCCTGAAATGTTTGCGCCGTTAAAGGAAAGCATAATCAAACGCGCAGTTGAAGATAACAAAATTGAAATAAACATAACAAATATAAGAGATTTTGCTTTGCCACCACACTTTAAATGTGATGATATGCCTTTTGGTGGTGGAGCAGGCATGGTTATGATGTGTGAACCACTTTTCAAGGCAATTGAAGCAGTTAAAACAGATGATAGCGTTATATTTTATATGTCGCCACGAGGCAAGGTTTTTAACCAAGGCATGGCACGACAATTTGCCCAATTTAACCATTTAATTTTGATTTGTGGGCATTATGAAGGCATTGACCAACGAGTTTTGGATTATTTCAACATTCAAGAACTTTCTATTGGCGATTTTGTGCTAACAGGTGGAGAATTGCCAGCAATGGTGGTTGCAGATGCTGTTATCCGCTTGTTGCCAGGGGTTATAAGCAAAGATAGCACAGTGGAGGAAAGTTTTAGTGAAATATCGCACGAAACAATCACAAAAAACGCAAAAGGCAAAAAGGAAAAACGCACACAAAATTTAATTTTGCTTGAATACAATCAATACACTCGTCCAGCAGAGTTTCGTGGGCTTAAAGTGCCAGAAGTGTTGCTTTCTGGCAATCACAAAAAAATTGAAGAATATAGGCACAATCAAGCGATTGAATTAACCAAACAAAATCGCCCAGATTTATTAAAAAAACAATCACAGGAGTAAAAATGATAAATTGGTTTCCAGGGCATATGAACAAAACATTAAAGCAAATGCAAGCAGACAGCCGCCTTTGCGATTGTTTTGTTTATATTTTAGACGCTCGTTGCCCAAAAAGTTGCATAAATCCAGAATTTGTTAAAATTATCAAAGATAAGCCAATTATCTATGTTTTAAACAAGGCAGATTTGGTTGCAAATGCTGACATAGAACGCTTTAAACAACACTTTATCAGCCAAGGCAGGGAATGTGTAAGTTTAAATGCAACTGTAAGCGGAAATGCAAAAATAATAATTAATGCAATAAAAAAGGTTTTTAAAACAAAATTGGAGCAAAACAAAGCACGTGGGGTTAATTTTATCACTCGCGCAATGGTTTTGGGTGTTCCAAACAGTGGCAAATCAACCATTGTAAACAACCTTTGCGGACAAGGCAGAGCAGTAACAGGCAACAAGGCTGGTGTTACCCGCAGCAAGCAATGGATTAAGGTTGATGCAAACATTGAGTTTATGGACACACCAGGTGTGCTTTTGCCAAATTTTGATGATGAAAATTATGCTTACAATCTTGCATTTGTTGGTTCGGTTCGTGATGATGTGCTTAACATTGTTGATGTGACAAGCAAACTTGTTGGCAGATTAATGCAGATTGATACAAATATTTTACAAACTAAATATGGTGTAGATGTGTCAAATTATACTCATGATGTTGAATTAATGGAAAGGGTCGGCAAAAAGCGTGGTTGCATGATTAAAGGCGGTGAAATTGATTTGGAACGCACTGCAAAAATTTTGTTAACTGATTTCCGCGCTGGCAAACTTGGCAAAATTTGTTTGGAGTAATTATGGACTTTAAACTTCAACAAAAAACCATTGAATGTTCAGCCGAAATAATTTATGAATTTGCTTTTGAAAACAAGAATGTTAATAAAAATTTGCTTGAATATTTTTCAATTAATGTCGACGATTTTAAAAACGCCAACAGCAAGGGTAAATTGCAAATAATTAAAGAAGCAACTAAAAGTTTGTATGGCAAAAATGCAATTCTTTTTAAGCAAAAGCAGGCAGAAATCGACCAATTATTAACTAAAAGACAAAAAGAAATTGAAAAAATTCTTTCTCAAACTTTCAATTTATTAATCAATAAAACTATTAAGGTTTATTTGGGGGTTTGCCCAATTTGTCCAAGATATTTAAGTGATTTTTCGTTTGATATTTGCATTTTTGAAAGCAATGAGGGCATTTTGCAAACAATCATTCACGAATTAATTCATTTTTATTGGTTTGCCAAAATGGAAAACATGGGCTATAAATTATCAGCACAGGACAAAGAATGTCCAAGCCTCCCATGGCTGATTACGGAAATTGTTGTTGACAGCATTTTTAAAAACACGAATTTAAAGCAGTTTTTGTTCAATCAAGAACCCGCATATCATGTTTTTTATTCAGCAACAATAAATGGTCAAAACCTGATTGAGAGTTTTAACAATATGTTTGCTGCAAGCCAAAACATTGAGGAATTTATTTCAGCAACTATGGAATTTATGGAAGAAAACAAAACTGAATTAGCAAATTTAAAAATAAACTTTTAAACAAGAGGCGGGAAATGATAAACACTAAAGAGATTTTTGAATACGACAAGCAATTTTTAACAGACAATGTCAAATACATTGCAGGCATAGACGAGGTTGGGCGTGGCCCACTTGCAGGGCCAGTTGTTACTGCTTGTGTGGTGATGCCTTATGATGAAATGATTGACGGCGTGTTTGACAGCAAAAAAGTTACAGCAAAAAATAGGGCAAAACTTTACAATCAAATTTTAAGCAAAGCAATTTCTGTTTCTGTAAGTTTGGCAGATAATTTGCGCATAGATGCAATAAACATTTTGAACGCAACAAAAGAGTGTATGGCAGATTGCTTTGCGCACAGCAAAGTTAAACCAGATTTGTTGCTTGTTGATGCGGTTAGGCTTAATATTTGCGAAAACGAAAAACCGATAATTAAAGGTGACGCAACAAGTTATGCAATTGCTTGTGCAAGCATTGTTGCAAAAGTTTATCGTGACAATTTGATGGTGGAATATGCAAAAAAATATCCAAACTATGATTTTGAACATAATGTTGGTTATGGCACAAAAAAACACATAGAAGCAATCAAACAAAATGGAATAACACCAATTCACAGATTGAGTTTTTTAAGCAACATTATAGGAGAAAATGAGTGCAAAAGAATACGTATGGAAAGGTTGGCGAAATAATTGCCACAAATTATTTAAAGCAAAAAGGCTACAAAATTATTGCCAACAATTACAAAAACCCAATTGGAGAAATTGATATTATTGCCCAGGACAAAAACTATTTGGTGTTTGTGGAAGTTAAAACTCGCATATCGCGTGCTTTTGGCGACCCTGCTGAAGCTGTTAATTATTTTAAACAACAAAAAATACGCCAGGTTGCAACAATGTACTTAAAACAACACAATCTGTTGCAAACAAATTGCCGTTTTGATGTTGTGGCAATTTTGGGGCAGAATGGCGACGAAGATGTGCGCCATATAGAAAACGCTTTTTGATGAGGCTACTATGAAATGGTTAAATCTTGTGCTGTCAATAATGTGCGTGTTGATTGGCTTTTTGCATATACCAATTTTGGTTTGGTGTGGGGTTGATGTTTTTGCCTTGCGTGGCATATTAATTTTTGCTTGGTTGCCAATTTTGATAATATCAGCAATTCCGTTGGCATGCTTTTTAAACAAAAATATCAACAAAAAAAATTAAAAGGGATATAGTTTATGTTTAAATGTAAAACAAAATTTACAATAGAAATGCAAAAACAATTGAATAACACAAAACAAAAAATTGCAACAATTATGACTGCTGTTGGCGGTGTTGGTGTTTTTGTTTATCTAATTACAGCATTTTTTCCAAACATAACAGACGCAATGGTTGATTGGATGCTTGTTTTTGTTTTGCCTTTAACTTTGGGTGTACTTATGCTTGTTACAATTGCAAAAACAAACAATGCAATAAAAAAGATTGATGTTACAAACGAGTATGAATTTAATGAAGACCACATGTACATTTCAACCATACGCTCAAACGAAAACATTGGCAAAGTTAAGTTTTATTATAAAGACCTTGTTGGAGTAAAGGAAACAAAAGATTATATCTATCTTTATCAAAACAAAGCTTCAGCGTTTCCTATTGACAAAAAACAACTTTTGGAAACAGATTTGATTATCTTACGTGGCATTTTAAAGACTTATAATCTTGTTAAAACAAAATAATTTTATTGCTTTATTTATTGAAATGAGTTGCAATTTAAAAATAAGATAAACATATGTTTAATAAATTTGCAAAAAACACTTGCAAGTTTGTTTTTTTTGTGATAATATAAAAAAGTTGTTGACAGTCCACTACCGACCAAGGCAAGAATGTCAAATTTAGGAGGTAACTATGAACATTATCGACCAAATCGAGAAAGAGCAATTGCGCAATGACATCACTCCTTTCAATATTGGTGACACTGTACGTGTAAACGTAAAAGTCAAAGAGGGTGACAAGGAACGTATCCAAGCATACGAAGGCGTTGTAATTGCAAAAAAAGGTTCAGGCGTTCGTGAAACATTCACAGTTCGTCGCGTATCTTTTGGCATTGGTGTTGAAAGAACTTTCCCACTTCACAGCCCACGCATTGACAAAATCGTGGTAACAAGAAAGGCAAAAGTTCGCCGTGCTAAAATCTATTACATTAGAAATCTTTCAGGTAAAGCCGCAAAAGTTAAAGAAGACATCAAATAGTCTTCTTTTTTTGTGCCATATTTTTTGTTTGTGATAGGCAATTGCTCACAATTTGTGTTCAAAAAAAGGAGAAATTATGGACATTAAAATTACAGGTGAAAATCAAAGATTTAAAGTAAGGGTGGCGGGTATGATTATCCACAACAACAAATTGCTTGTTTGCAGGATTATGAACAACCCATTTTTATGTTTGCCGGGCGGGCATTGTCATTTGTTTGAAACAAGCCACAACGCTATTATAAGAGAAACCAAGGAAGAAACTGGATTAGACGTTAAAATTGTTGAATTATCTGCTTTTATTGAAAATCTGTTTGTTTCAGAAAAAGGAGAAAATTGTCACGAACTTTGCTATATCTACAAACTCACACCATTAAACCTGCCAAAAGATAAAGCAAAAGATTGGAATGTTGTTGAATTTGACGATGGAATATACAAAAACCTTGACTTTAAATGGATAGATATAAGCAAAATAAATGAGTACGATATTCGCCCAGTTGCGGTAAAACAAATAATTAACAAAAAGGGTTTAAATCATATTCAAATAATTAACAATCAAGTAGAGTTTTTGAACTAAAATATATGTTTTTGTACAAATTGGAACATTTGTTCGACATTTTATTTGACAATAGCTGGCAAAATTTGGTATATTCCAAATATTAGAGGTGAAAAAGTGTTAGCAAAAATTCGTTCGTTTGGATTGACAGGTATAACAGGCTATCCCGTTGAAATTGAGTTAGACATAAATGCTGGGCTGCCCGGCTATGATGTTGTTGGTTTGGCGGACACTGCAATCAAAGAAAGCAAGGAAAGAGTTAAATCAGCAATCAAAAACAGCACCTACAATTATCCAATAAACAAAGTTATAATCAATCTTGCGCCAGCCGACACAAAAAAGGAAGGTAGTATGTATGACCTTCCCATTGCGTTGGCTATGCTTATAGCACAAGAAATTTTGCCACAAAAAGCAGTTAATGGTTATGTTGTGTTGGGTGAGTTAAGTTTGAATGGTGAAATTCGCAAATTGAATGGCATTTTGCCAATGCTTATCAGCGCAAAGCAAATGGGGTTTGACAAATTTATTATTCCAGAAGATAATGCAATGGAAGCATCATTCATTGACCAAATTCAAGTTTTTCCAGTTAAAACATTAAAACAAACAGTTGGATTTTTAAATGGTGAAATTGAATTAAAACCAGCAGAAAGCAAAACTTTTGAAAGTGCTTTAAAAGACCACCACTTTTCACATGATTTTGCTTATGTAAAAGGGCAAGCAAGCGCAAAAAGAGCTATGGAAATTGCTGCCGCAGGCGGACACAACATTTTGCTCATTGGCCCACCTGGGGCTGGCAAAACAATGCTTGCAAAATGTTTTCCTTCAATTTTGCCAGACTTAACTTTTGAGGAAAGTTTGGAAGTAACCAAAATTCATAGTGTGGCAGGTGTGCTTGATTTAAACAAAGGCATAGTGGTGGAGCGCCCTTTCCGTAGCCCACATCACACTGCAACTTTAATAGCACTCACTGGTGGCGGACAAAAAGCAAAGCCTGGTGAAATAAGTTTGGCACACAATGGTGTTTTGTTTTTGGATGAAATGCCAGAGTATAACCGCAACACAATTGAAACTTTGCGTCAACCGATGGAAGACGGATATATAACTGTTTCACGCAATGCCTTAACGGTGCAATATCCTGCAAACTTTATACTTGTGGCAAGCATGAACCCTTGCCCATGTGGTTATTACGGCAGTACCACACATGAATGTAAATGCACACCAGCAAGTATTCATAAGTATCTTTCAAAAATCAGTGGACCATTGCTTGACCGTATTGATTTACATATTGAAGTGGATAGTGTTAATTACGAAGACCTTACAACAGCAAAGCTGGAAGAGCCAAGCAGTGAAATAAAAAAACGTGTTAACAAAGCGCGCCAAATTCAATTGGAAAGATTTAAGGGCAGTAATATTTATTCCAACAGCAAAATGAATGAAAAAGAATTTAAAAAGTATTGTGCATTGGACAAGGAATGTACGGCTTTGCTTGAGCATGCTTTTAGCAAATTGAATTTATCTGCAAGGGCGTATAATCGCATTTTGAAAGTTGCACGAACCATTGCAGACCTAGACGGAAAAGAAAATATCGAAAAAGCACATATTTTGGAAGCGATACAATATCGCTCATTAGATAAGAAGTACACAATATAATGACAGTTAACGACAAAAATATATTATGGTTGGACATGTTTCCAACATTAAGTTACGCAAAAAAGAAAAAATTGGTTGATATTTTTAAAGATAGAGATATCAAATCTTCTTTTTTATATCAAGAAGGGCTTGAAGAAATCTTAACAGAGGAAGATTTTTCAAAAATGAGCCATTGTTTAGACGAATTGGAATTTAGCAAGATATTATATGAATTTTCAAGCGATGATATAGAATTTGTTACAATTTTTGACAAACGTTATCCAAGCCAATTAAAAAAAATAGATAATCCACCTTTATGCTTGTATTGTAAAGGTAACATGCAGTTGTTAAACACAAGTTGCTTTTCAATTGTTGGCAGTAGAAAGCCAACTGAATATGGTGTTGTTACAACAAAAGAATATGCAAAAGAATTATCTCAAGCGGGGCTCACTATTGTTTCTGGCATGGCTGTTGGAGTAGACACTCTTGCACACGAAACAGTGTTGGAAAATCATGGGGCAACTATTGCAGTTTTAGCTGGTGGGTTATATCATGTGTATCCAGCAAGCAATCATGCTTTGTTTAACAAATTGGTAGTTGACAATTTGGTTATAACAGAATCAAGCCCATGTACACAACCATCAGCATACCTTTTTCCTATAAGAAACAGGATAATAGCAGGATTAAGCATGGCAACGGTGGTAACAGAAGCCGCCGAAAAAAGCGGTTCACTCACAACTTGCAATTATGCATATAATTTTAAACGCAAAGTGTTTGCAGTACCGGGAAGAATTAATGCACCATACTCAAAGGGTTGCAATAAGTTAATTTTAAAAGGTGAAGCAAAAATAACTTTGTCTGCAGAAGATGTTTTGGCAAACTTTAACATAAAACCGCAAAAGAAAAAAAGTCCGGCAATTCAACTTGACATTAAACATCAAATTGTTATAGATTATATCCAGTTTGAAAAAAAGACATTTCAAGAAATTGCAGACTACACCAAATTGTCTGTTGGCGAACTGAATTCTATTTTGTTAGAGTTGGAACTTGACGGATTGGTGTATAAACTTGCAAATAACAGTTATATAATGGCATAGGAGATTTGATGAAGTTAGTATTAATAGAAGGTCCTGGTAAGCGAGACAGTATAAAAAAGTATTTGGGAGATGAGTATATTGTTTTTCCAACCAAAGGTCATGTTCGCGATTTGCCTGCAAAAAGTTTTGCAATTGACCTAGAACACAATTACGAGCCTACATATGAAATTATTCCAGACAAAAAGGCTTTGGTGGCGGAACTTAAACGCTTGGCAAGCAAAGCAGATGCCGTTTATCTTGCAACCGACCCGGATAGGGAGGGGGAAGCAATCGCTTGGCATTTGTCAACAATCTTGGGGCTTGATAAAGATGCTTTGGTGCGCACTGCTTTTAACGAAATCAGCAAAAAGGTGGTTAATGAAAGTATAGCAAACCCAAAACCAATCAATTATGATTTGGTTAATGCTCAACAAGGTCGCCGTGTGCTTGACCGCATAATGGGTTATCAATTAAGCCCACTTTTAAGCAAAAAAATTCGTGGCAAATTGTCCGCTGGTCGTGTTCAATCTGTAACTCTCAAACTTATTGTAGACCGTGAAAAAGCAATTCAAAATTTTGTGCCAGTTGAATACTGGAACATTTTTGCAAACTTAAAAAAAGGTGAACAATCATTTAAAGCAGAATTGATTCAATATAAAGACAAAAAGTTTGAAGTGTCAAACAAAGAAGTGGCAGACAAAGTTTTGGCAGAAACAGAAAATGCAGAGTTTAAAGTTAGTTCAGTTGACCGCAAAGTGGCTTACAGCAAACCACCAGCACCATACACAACCAGCACATTGCAACAAGATGCAATCAAAAAACTTAAAATGACATCAGGCAGTTACACAAAGTGTGCTCAAACGCTTTATGAAGGTGTTATGATTGCGGGCGAGGGCAAAACTGCGCTTGTAACATATATCCGTACTGACTCCACTCGTGTTAGTTTGGACGCTCAATTTGCAGCCAAAGAATATATCTTAAATAATTACGGCGACAAATATCACCCAGGCAAGTTTAATGAATTTGCAGCAAAAAACAATGTTCAAGATGCACACGAAGCAATCCGTCCAATTAATTTAAAATACACACCAGAATATTTAAAAGGCAAAATTGACGAACAATATTTAAAACTTTACACACTTGTGTTTAAGCGATTTATTGCAAGCCAAATGAGTTTTGCTCAATATGATAGTTTAACAGTTGATGTTACAGCAAATGATTACAAATTCCGTTCATCTGGCAAAGCTTTGATTTTTGATGGTTACACAAAAGTTTACAAAGTTCAAGATGAAGATAAAAATGGAATAAATATTCCAGATTTAATTGAAGGCGAAGCTGTTGCAAAAGAAAGTTTGACAAGCGAACAAAAATTTACAAAACCACCAGTAAGATTTGCTGAAGACACCATTATTAAGGAAATGGAAGTCCAGGGCATTGGTCGTCCTGCAACATATGCATCTACAATATCAACATTGTTTAATCGTGAATATATTAAAACAGAAAAAAAATACCTTGTTCCAACTGAATTGGGTATAAAAGTTACAGAGTATTTGGAAGAGTACTTTGAAAATGTGATGAACATCAAATTTACTGCAGAAATGGAAAAACAACTTGATGATGTTGAACTTGGCAAAATCAAGTGGCAGCAAATTGTTGATGAATTTTACAAAGATTTTAAAAAGCACATGGACTATGCAAGCACTCAAATGGGTGTCAATGTTGTTAAGTCAGAGCCTGTTCCAAGTGATATCAAGTGTGATAAGTGCGGTTCAATGATGGTTTATCGTGACGGTAAGTTTGGCAAATTTTTGGCTTGTTCAAATTTTCCACAATGCAAAAACACAAAAAACATAAATGAACCAGAAGTAAAGGTTGAGGAAACTGGCATTTGTCCAAAATGTGGCGGGGTTGTTAGCGCAAAATATAGCAAACGCGGCAAGTTGTTTTTTGGGTGCAACAATTATCCAAAGTGCGACTATATTTCATGGGATTTGCCAATGAATGAAAAATGCCCAAAATGTGGTAGTCAATTAATCAAACGATTTGGCAAAAACAAAATCACAATTTTATGCTCAGGCAAAGGTTGTAATTATGTTAAAGATTAATATAATTGGCGCTGGCTTGGCTGGCAGTGAAGCTGCATTGTATTTGGCAAACAAAGGCTATAAAGTGAATCTTTTTGAGATAAAAACAAAAGCCAAAACACCAGCACATCATTCAAATAATTTTGCAGAAATAGTTTGCAGCAATTCTTTTAAAAGTGATGATGAAAATTCTGCAGCTGGCTTGTTCAAGCGTGAATTATTGATGTTGGGCAGCACTCTTATTAAAACTGCTTATGATTTCAAAGTTCCAGCAGGGCAAGCATTGGCAGTTGATCGTGAAAAATTTTCGGCGCATATTACAGCACTTTTAAAAAGCAACAAAAACATTAACATTGTATGTCAAGATGTTGGCGAGTTTGAAACTGACGCTATCACAATTGTTGCAACAGGGCCTCTTACAACAGAAAATATGAGCAACGCTTTGCAATCAAAATTAGGGCAACAGTTCTTTTATTTTTACGATGCTGCTGCACCAATCATTGATGCGGAAAGCATTGATTTAAACAAGGCTTTTTTTGCATCTCGTTATGGCAAAGGCGATGCGGATTATTTAAACTGTCCAATGGACAAGCAAGAATATTTAAATTTTTACACTGAACTTGTTAACGCTCAAAGGGTTGAACTTCATGATTTTGAAAAGAACAATATTTTTGAAAGTTGTATGCCAATTGAAATTATGGCTGCGCGTGGTGAAGATGCAATTCGCTTTGGACCATTAAAACCAGTCGGCTTTACAAACCCACATAATAATTCAAAACCATATGCTGTGGTTCAGTTGAGAAAAGAAAATAATTGTGCTACAATGTTCAATATGGTTGGATTTCAAACAAATTTAACCTTTCCAGAACAAAAACGTGTTTTTCGCCTCATTCCGGGGTTAGAAAATGCTCAATTTTTGCGCTATGGTGTTATGCACACAAATCATTTTGTCAACTTTCCATCTTGTTTGGACGAGTATTCTAGATTGAAAAATGACAATAATATATTTATTGCAGGTCAACTTTCTGGAGTGGAAGGGTATGTTGAAAGCATTGCAAGCGGTTTGTATTGCGCAATAAATGCTGACAGAATGTTAAAAAATCAACCATTAATCAACTTTTCAGCAAACACAATTATTGGAGGAATGTACAATTATCTTGTTAATGCAAACACAGCACATTTTCAACCAATTAATGCAAATTATGGAGTTTTGAATCCAATAAATATGAGAGATAAAGCTGAACGAAACAAGCAATATCGAGTGCGCTCACTTGCTGAAATTGATGAAAAACTAAAAATATTAAAGGAGAATTAAAATTGGAACAATTTAGAGGTACAACCATTGTTGCGGTTAAACGCAACGGCAAAACTGTTGTTGCAGGAGACGGGCAAGTAACAATGGGGCAACAAGTTATATTTAAAAGCACAGCACATAAGGTGCGTCGTCTTTTTGATGGCAAAGTTGTTGTGGGTTTTGCTGGCGGAACTGCTGATGCCTTCGCAATGTGTGAAGAATTTGAAAAGTTATTAAACAAATATAGCGGAAGTTTAATGCGTAGTGCTGTTGAGTATGCAAAAAATATTCGTAGCCAAGGGCATAACAATGCTGAAGCACTTATGATAGTTGCGGATAAGGACACTTTATTAATCCTTTCCAGCATGGGTGATGTTATTGAACCTGATGATGGTATTTGTGCAATTGGCAGTGGCGGCAATTATGCTTTGTCTGCAGCAAAGGCGTTAATTAAAAACACAGATTTAGATGCAAAATCAATTGCTTTAAAGGCAATGGAAATTGCAAGTGAAATTTGTGTGTTTACAAACAATAATTTTGTTGTTGAGGAGGTTTAATATGAGTGAAATTATGACCTGCAAAGAAATTGTAAACAATTTGGATAATTATATTATCGGTCAAGCAAAAGCAAAACGAGCTGTTGCAATTTGTTTGCGCAATCGTTATCGTCGCAGTAAATTGGACAAGGCTATCAGTGAAGAAATTACACCAAAAAACATCATATTAAAAGGGCCAACAGGTGTTGGCAAAACAGAAATAGCACGTAGGCTTGCAAAACTTGTTAATGCTCCTTTTGTTAAAGTTGAGGCAACAAAATATACCGAAGTTGGTTATGTTGGCCGCGACGTTGAAAGCATGATTAGAGATTTGGTCGGTGTTGCAGTGCGTATTGTTCGCCAAGAGCAAACTGAAAAAATTAAAGATAAAGCAACAGCTGTAGTAGACAAAAAAATCACAGATATTTTGTATCCAATCAAAAAGAGTTTAAAACCAGAAGATGTTGATACAGAAAATTTCCGTGCAGAATTTTATGCAAACTATAAGGCTGGCAAGTATGATAAAGACATAATTGATGTTGATGTTAAAGATGAACCTCAACAAATGAATCTTATGGATGGAATTGGGGCAGAAATTAATATCGGTCAAATTATGGGCGGAATCATCAAGCCACCTCGCAAATTAAAAAAGATGACTGTTGAGCGTGCTCGTGAATTGCTGCTTAATGAAGAATGTGACAAACTTATTGACCCAGACGCTGTTAATAAAGAAGCTATTTATCGAGCAGAACAACAAGGTATTATCTTTATTGATGAAATTGACAAAATTGCTGCAAAGAAAAATAACGGTCAAGATGTTTCACGTGAAGGTGTTCAACGTGATATCTTGCCTATTGTTGAAGGTAGTGTTGTTAATACAAAATATGGTGTAGTTCACACTGACCATATACTTTTTATTGCTGCTGGTGCTTTCCATATTGCCAGTGTTAGTGATTTGATTCCGGAACTTCAAGGACGTTTTCCAGTTATAGTTGAACTTGATAGTTTAACAAAAGATGATTTTAAAAAGATTTTAACAATTCCACAAAATGCACTCATCAAACAATATCAAGAATTGTTGCGCGTTGACAATGTGGATTTGGAGTTTACTGATGATGCAATTGATGCTATAGCAGAGTTGGCAGCAGATGAAAATGAAACAAATGAAAATATTGGCGCTCGTCGTTTGCAAACAATCATGGAACTTTTGTTGGAAGATATTTCATTTAATGCAAGCGATAACAATCCAATGGTAAAAGTTAAAATAGACAAGCCGTTTGTTCTTAACACAATGAACTCTATTATTCATACGCATGACTTTAAAAAATATGTTCTGTAAAACTTATGACAACTGATTTAGAATTTTTAAAAAGATTTATGTTGATGCTAAACCAAGAACAGGTAAAAAAACTTGTTTCCACTCGCATCATAGTTTTTGGTACGGGCGGGGTGGGCTCTGCTGTGTGTAACTTTTTGGTGCGCTCTGGCATTTCAAATTTAACGATTGTTGATTTTGACAAGATTGATATAACAAATATAAATCGTCAATTGGTCGCAAATGTTTCAAATGTGGGTAATTTGAAAGTTGAGGAAATGAAAAAACAATTGTTAAATATAAATCCAAATGCTAACATAACAGCATTGGCAGAAAAGTATGACGAAAATAGCAAAATTGATTTAGGGGCGTTTGATATAATCATAGATTGCATTGATGATATTAAGGCAAAAAAACATCTCATATCACAAGCTAAAAAAAATGGAACTTATATAATTTGTTCCATGGGAGCGGGCAATAGATATAATGAAATTCCTCAATTTGAAATTGCGGATATATCAAAAACAAGTTACGACCCAATTGCAAAAATTTTGCGAAAATATTGTGCTGAAAATCGAATAAAAAAATTGGATGTTTGTTACACTAAACAAAAAGCAACAAAATTTGATTGCAAAACTGTTGCAAGCGTGGTATACTATCCAGTGATGATGGCTGGAACAATTGTCGCCAAAGTAATTACAAAAATTGTCAATTAATGAGGAGAGATTATGGAACAATTAAAAACTGAAAAGTTTGATGAAACTATCAATTCAAATCAATTAACCGTAGTTGATTTTTCTGCAACATGGTGCATGCCATGCCGAATGTTGAAACCTATTTTGGAGCGTGTTTGTGAAAAAATGAAGGATGTAAAATTTTACAATTTGGACATTGATGATAGTGAAGAAATTGCAAAACGTTATCGCATTTTTAGTGTGCCAACAATTGTGTGTTTTAAAGCCGGCAAAAAGGTTGATAGCATGGTTGGATTATGCTCTGCTGATGATATTGAAAGTTTTATAGAAAATTGCAAAAATGCAAAAATAGAAGACTAATTTTAAACAAATTGGTGATTATAATTTTAATTAAAAAATTTTTTAAGAGTGTGATAAATTTATTGTTTGTTATCATGCTCTTTTTTTATTTTTATTTTTTAAAATTCTTGTTGTTTTTATTTGTAATTTTAAACATCAAAAAAACAAAAAAATTATTACGCTTTTTAATTAATTTTTTTTGATTATTTATGGTATTTTATTTTGATTTGTTTTTGCATAAAAGTTGCAAAAAAAATTTTAAAAATTAAAAAAATAGCACAAAATAACGCAAAAATACAGTAAAATTTACCATTTTTTGATATTTTTTTAATTTTTTTAGACAAAATTCATGAAAAATAAATTTTTAATTTTTTTAAAATTTTTTAACTTTTTTGCACTATTTTTGTACTGAAAATTTTAATTTATTTTTCGCTATTTTTTTGTTAAATTTTTGTCCAACAAAAACAAGCTTCTGGTTTTGTAAAATTTTGTTTAAAATTGTTAAAAACGCTTTGTTTTTTTTGCGATATAGTTTATACTATAAATAACAAATAGCAAGTAGAATTTGGCATTAAAAAAGCATCATGTAATTGGAGAGGGACGATTATGATAAAAATGACAAAGAAAAGTACAAAGGTAGTTATCACATCAGCTGTAACATTTT